>CALKUS010000130.1 GCA_937996755.1 uncultured Pseudomonadota bacterium
CGCCGACGTGCCGACCAGCGATTCGCGCGCGCGTGGTCCGCTGGCGAGCGCCGCCAGCAGCGCGACGAGCTTCGCCGCGCGCGCGGGCGGTGCCGCGAGCAGCGCGCGACCGGCGTCGGTAAGGCCGAGCGGGCGCGGATCGCGCGGCGCGCGGCGCGACGGCTGGCGCAGTACGGTGGGCAATGCCGCCGTGAGTGCCTCGCCGAGCGGATGGCCGTAGTAGCCCGCGGCCCAGCGCAGGCTCGCGAGCAGCTCGGCGTCGACCAGCGGTGCGTCGTCGAGCCGTGCCCCGATTTCGCGCAACGCGCCGGGGTCGCCGGCGAGCTCGCCGCTGCCGAGCACCAGGCCGGTGAGCGTGCGGCGTCCGAACGGCACGCGCACGCGCGTTCCGGGCGCGTAGTCCGCGACCGCGCGGCCCGCCTCCGGCAGGTAGTCGAAGGCGCGCGGCAGCGGCACCGGCAACGCCACCTGGACGGTCAGCATCGCGTGGCCGAGCCCGCCCGGGCGGGGCGATTCCCGCCCCGCTTGCCGCTTAGCCGCGATTCCTCGGAATGAACTGACATTTATCGGTCAAGTGGCGGTACACAAAGACATTTCGGGCTTATCCACAAACGCTGTGGATAACTCTGTGGAAGACCGGGCCCCGGTGGCCCGGAAGCGGCTACCTGTCGTGCGTCTGACGACCTTGGTCAAAAAATAGCCAAATTGTAAATTGCCTTCGGGATCAATGGATTACCGGGCGAGCGCGGGAGCCGGAAACGGCCGCGTCACGGTTTCGTCACGAGCCCGGGCGCAACCCCCGCGCTTGTGGAACGGCGCGCCCGCGGGCATCGTCAACCATGCCCGCGCGGGCGCGTTGAGCGTACATCCGGACCGTCCGCCGCCGCACAATGGAAGCCTTGTTCCCGACCCTGGCCAGACTCGATCTCGTGGACCGCGATCCGCAGCCCGCCGCGGCCCGCGACGCGGCGCTCGACCGCTTCCTGAAGGAGGTCGAACGCCGCGCGCTGCGCATGGCCGAGCTCGGTACGGGCCACCGCGAGGACGCGCTGGAAATCGTCCAGGACGCCATGCTGGGTTTCGTCCGCCGCTACGCCGATAAACCCGCCACCGACTGGGCGCCACTGTTCTACCGCGTGCTGGATTCGCGCCTGCTCGATTTCCACCGGCGCAACACCGTGCGCCGGCGCTGGCGCCTGTGGCTCTCGCCGGCGGACGAGGATGGCGACGGCGACCCGCTCGCCCAGGTCGCCGATCCGGTCGAGCCCGGGCCGGACCGCCGCTGCGCCGACGGCGAGCTGCGCGTGCGCCTGGACGCGGCACTGCGCGCGCTGCCGCTGCGCCAGCGCCAGGCGTTCCTGCTGCGCATCTGGGAAGGCCTCGATGTGGCCGACACCGCCACGGCGATGCGCTGCAGCGACGGCAGCGTGAAGACGCACCTGTCGCGCGCGCTCGCCGCGCTGCGCGCGCGCCTCGGGGACCTGGCATGAACGAGCCGCGCGACGAAGCCTGGCTGGCGCGCGTACGTGGCCAGCTCGACGCGGACGCACGCGACGTCGACGGCGCGACCGCGTCGAAGCTCACGCAGGCGCGCCACGCTGCGCTCGCCGAGCGTCCGCGCGCCCGCTGGCTGCGCGTGCTCGCGCCGGCGCTCGCCGTGGCCGCGGCGCTCGCGATCGCGCTGCCGCTGTGGCGTTCGGCCGAGCCCGCGTCGCCTGCCGCGAATGCCGAGGCATTCGAGCTGATCGTCGCCGACGACGACGTCGCGCTGTACGAGGACCTCGAGTTCTACGCCTGGCTCGGCGCCGACGGCGACGACGCCGATGCCGGCGGTTGAGGCGGGCATGGCCGCGTTGCTGCTGCTCGCGAGCGCCGCGGACGATGCGCCGCCGGAGGCCCGCGACGCGCCGCCACCGCCGGCGCTGCTGATGTACCTCGCCGAATTCGACGACGACCCGGTTGCCGTGGATGCCGCTTTGCCGCCGGACGGCACGAAGCGCGACGAGCGCGCGCCGCAAGCAGACACCGAACCCGACGACGATGACGCGCCTCGCTAGTGTCCTGATGCTGTTGCTGTTCGCCACGGTCGCGCGTGCCGACGCGCCGACGTGGGCGCAACTCGCACCCGACGAGCAGCGCACGCTCGCGCCGTTCGCGTCGCAGTGGGACTCGCTCGCACCCGATACGCGCGAGTCGCTATTGCGCGGCGCGCAGCGCTGGAACGGGATGTCCGCGGACGAACGTCGCGCGGCGGCCGAGCGGCTCGCCGAGTGGCAGCGCCTGCCCGAGGAACGACGCGCGCGCATCCGCGAGCGCTACGAAGCGTTCCAGCGCCTGCCGCCCGACCAGAAGGCGCGCGTGCGCCAGGGCTACCAGCGTTTCCGCGCGTTGCCGCCGGCCGAGCGCGCCGCGCTGCGCGAGAAATTCGCGACGATGACGCCGGCCGAGCGTCGCGCGTACCTGGCCGGCGTCGCGGCCGGCGAGCGCAATGCCGCACGCGAGCGTCTGCTCGGACCGTTGTCGCCCGACCAGCGCGCCGCGACGGAGGCGATGTGGCGTTCGCTCACGCCGCCGCAGCGACAGGCGTTGCGCCGGCGCATGGCGCCGCTCGACGACGCCGGCCGCGAGGCGTTGCGCCGGCAGGTCGTCGCGATGTCGTTCGAGGAACGCGCGCGGTTCCTGGCCGAGTGACGCTGCGTAGCGTGGGCAGCTCCGCTGCCCACGCGTGGCCATTCGATGCGTGGCCAGCGGAGCTGGTCACCTTACGCTCAATTGAAGTTCCGGATGAGCTCCAGCACGCGGCGCGTGGCCGAGAAGCGGTTGCCGAAGCGCGCCTGGCCATCCGCGCGCAGGCGCGGCGCGTGATCGCGCAGGTAGGTTTCGAGCGCGTCGCGCGAGTCCAGGTGGTAGCGGATCGTCCACACGACTCGGCCGCCGTCGTCGTCTTCCTCGCGCAGCAGCTCCGCTTCCGCGAAACCGGGGATCGCGAGGATTTCGTGGATGTGGCCGTCCAGCCACGCGCGGTAGTCGGCGGCGATCGCCGCTTCCACGGAAACCCTTACTTCGTAGACGATCATCGGAATTCCGATAGCGGGGAGCGGGAGCGGGGAGCGGGGAGCGGCAAGAGCGGCGAACGCCCTTCTTTTGCCGCTCCCCGCTCCCCGCTTTCCGCTCTCACAGCACGATGAGGCTCACGAGGATCGTCGCCAGCATCCCGAACGTGAGCAGGAAGAGATAGCACACGCCGATCATCCCGAACTTCAGCGTGGTCATGATCCAGCCCTGGCGGTAGACGCGCTTCTGCATCAGGAACAGGTAGATCGGCAACCAGATCCAGACGCAGGCGAACAGGAAGCCGAACAGCGCGCGCAGGATCCCGATCTCGCGCGCGGCGCCGAGCGCATACGACATCCCGATGCCGACCAGCAGCGACAGGCAGATGAAGCTGTGGCTGTGCAGCGCGACGATCAGGTGCTCCATGTAGAGCCGGCGCTTGAAGACGTAGAACACCTTCAGCAGCAGCGCAAATAGCGGAAGGATCACGAACAGGGCCTGCGGCGCAGTCGAATAGACCTGCTTCACGAACGGGCCGGGATCCTTGTTGATGTGCTTCGCCTTGCGTCCGATCACGCCGATCTCGGCGTTCAGCGCGGCGTTCATCCCGTCGCTCAGCCACGGAATCACGACCGGGTTCGTCTTCTCGTTCCACTCCTTGTCGACGCCGAACTGGATGTGCAGGGGCTCGTCCTCTTCGTCGGCGTCCTTGACGGCGCCGGCGATGCGCTCGGCCTTGCGTGTCGCCTCCTTCGCCTCCTTGCGCGTGGCCAGCTCCTTCTCCACGTCGGCGCGGATCTTCGCGCGCTCGGCTTCGGGCATGAACGCGAGCTGCTGGTCGAGCGTCTCGAGCCGCTTTTGCTGCTGCTCGGGCGTCATCTCCTCGGAGATGCCGACGACCTGCCCGTCGTCCGGCTTGATCTCGGGCGTGACGAACGAGATCACGAGGAACGCGACGACGCTCAGGAAGAAGTACAGGCGCAGCGGAGTGACGTAGCGCACGCGGCGCCCCGCGAAGTACTCGTTGCTGAGGTAACCGGGCTTGAAGTACAGCGCCGGCAGCGTGCGCCAGGTGCGCGTGTCGAAATTCAGCACGCTGTCGAGGAAGTCGCCGACGATGCTCGAGAAGTGGCGGATCAGGCCCTTCTTCGACTGGCCGCAGTCGTAGCAGAACGGCCCCTTCAGCGGTGCGAGGCAGTTCGGGCAACGATCGCCGGGGGCGGCTTCGGGCGTGGCGGTCGCGACGGCGTCGGTCATGCGCGAAGCATACCGGCGCCGCGCATCCACGCGATGGTGTCGTCGAGCAGGGAATCGAGCGGCGTCTCGCGGTAGTCCAGCTCACGGATCGCCTTCGCCGAGTCCACGCGCAACGCGTGGCAGGTGAACATTGCCGCTTCCGGCGTGATCGACGGCTCGCGGTTGCGCAGGTTCGCGACCAGCTCGACCGCGCGCGCATAGGCGCGCAGCGCGAATGCGGGCGTCGCGCGCTTTGGCACCTTGCGCCCGAGCTTGGCGCCGATGCGCTGGATCAGGTCCACGAACGCGGCGTGCTCGCCGCCGAGCAGGTACGACTCGCCGGCCTTGCCCAGCCGCCACGCGGCGACTTGCGCGCGCGCCACCTGGCGCACGTCTGCGAACGCACCCGAGCCGGGCGGCGCGCCCGGGAGCCTGCCCTGGTCGATCAGCTGGACCAGCCGCGCCCAGTTGCGCGTGTCGCCGGGGCCGAGGATGTGCGCGGGATAGAAGATCGCCGCGCGCAGGCCATTGCGCATCCCGGCGCGCACCGCTTCCTCGGCCTGGAACTTGTTGCGCTCGTAGTTGATCCAGGACTCGCCGCCGCGACGCGGCACGTCCTCGCGCAGCGTCTCGTGCACGAGGTGCGAGAAGCTCGACACGCTCGACGTGTGCAGGAACAGCCGCACGCCGCGCGCCAGCGCCGCCGCGACCAGCGCGCGCGTGCCGCCCACGTTCGTCGCCGTCTGCTGCGCGTTGCGCCTTGCCCAGGTGTTGGTGTCGGCCGCGGCGTGGAACAGCGCGTCCACCTCGACGTCGAGCGCGCGCTCCAGGCTCGCGGAATCGTCGAGCGCGCCGCGCACCGGCTCGGCACCGAGCGCCTTCAGCGCGGCATCGCCGTCGCCGTTACGCGACAGCGCGCGCACCTGCGCGCCGTTCGCGCGCAGCTCGCGGATCAGGTGGCCGCCGAGGAAGCCGGTGCCGCCAGAGACGAATACGGTGGGCATGCCGGCGCCTCGCGCCCGGTGAGTATGAGTACGAGTCTGAGTATGAGGGCGCGACTCCGCAAGTCGCGACGGTTTGGGCGCCTCGCGCTCGGGGGATGCGAACTCATACTCCGACTCATACTCATGCCAGCCGCTAAGATGGCGAGCCCATTTCCGATACTCGCGCCATGTCGAAGGAACGATGGCTCCGCCTCGCCAGCGAAGCGCGCGCCACTTTCGTGCTGGCGCTGCCCGTGGTCGTGGCGCAGTTGCTGTCGGTGGCGATGAACGTCGCCGACACCGTGCTGGCCGGGCACCTCGACACGCGCGTGCTCGCGGCCGTCGCGATGGGCTACCAGGTGTGGGTGCTCGCGCTGCTGATCGTGATCGGGCTGATGCTGGCGGTGACGCCCGCCGTTGCGCAGCTCGACGGCGCTGGCCGTCGCGCGGAGACCGGCGGCGTGCTGCGGCAGTCGCTGTGGATCGCGCTCGCGCTCGGCCTGCTGCTGTTCCTCGGACTGCACCAGGGCGCGCCCGCGCTGCTCGATGCGTTCTCGGTGGTGCCCGCGATCCGCGAGGACGCGCTCGCGTTCCTGCGCGCGATCGCGTGGGGCGCGTTCCCGCTCGCGATCTTCTTCGCGTGCAAGAACTTCAGCGAAGGCCTCTCGCTGACGCGCCCGAGCATGTACTTCTCGATCCTCGCCGTCGCCGTGCTCGTGCCGCTGGCGTGGGTGCTGATGTACGGCCGCTTCGGCGTGCCGCCGCTCGGCGCACGGGGCGCCGGCATCGCGCACGCAACGGTGCTCTGGCTGCAGGCGCTCGCGTTCCTCTGGTACGTGGCGCGCCGCCGCCACTACCGCGAAGCGCGACCATTCGCGCGCTTCGAGCCGCCGCGCTGGCGCGAGATCGGCGCGCTGCTGCGCGTGGGCGTGCCGATGGGCGTGTCGATCTTCATGGAAGGCTCGCTGTTCGTGGCCACGGCGCTGCTCGTGGGCCGGCTCGGCGAAGTGCCCGCGGCCGCGCACCAGATCGCGATCAGCTGCGCGTCCGTCACGTTCATGCTGCCGCTCGGCATCGGCATGGCGACCACGGTGCGCGTCGGCAATGCCGTGGGCCGGCGGGACGCATCCGGCATCGCATGGGCGGGCGCGGCCGGGATGTCGCTCGCACTCGCGACGCAGACGGTGTCGGCCGCGCTCATGGTGCTCGTGCCTGGCGCGATCGTCGCCGCGTACACCGCCGACGCGAACGTTGCGGCGCTCGCCGTGACGCTGCTCGGCTACGCCGCGCTGTTCCAGTTCTCGGACGGCGTGCAGGCGCTGTTCAACGGCGCGCTGCGCGGGCTGAAGGACACGGCCGTGCCGGCGGTGATCACGATCCTCGCGTACTGGGGCGTGGGCATGCCGCTCGGCTGGTGGCTCGGCATCGAACGCGGCGGCGGCGCCGTGGGCCTGTGGACCGGCCTGATCGCGGGCTTGAGCGTCGCCGCGCTGCTGCTGAGCGCCCGCTTCGTCCTGCTCGCGCGTCGCTTCCGGCGCCGCGGCGTGCCTGCGCTGGCCGCCGCAACGCCCTGATCCGCAAGGCCCGGCCAGGACGAGATCCCTCGCGCCGGCCATTGGCCGGCGCTTCGGGATGACCTGCGGAAGCGTCCGGGCGCGAGCGCCCGGACGCGTTTCATTACCTGTAGCGCATGGGCGGGTCGCGGCGACCCGGTATCCTTCGCCCCTCGCTCGACCCCCTCGTTCCCGCCGTGCCGACCATGACCGAGACCCGCCCCTCCAACCCGTTCGTCGCCTTCCTGCGCTTCTGCTGGCGCGCGCTCGATTTCTCGCGCCGCCTGGTGCTGAACGCGATCTTCCTGCTGATCCTCGTGATCTTCTTCGCGGCCATCGCGAGCGGCGTGCCGAAGCTGCAGCCGAAGACCGCGCTGTTGCTCGCACCGCACGGCGACATCGTCGAGCAGTACACGGCGAACCCGGCTGACCGCGCGTTCTCGCGGCTGGTCGGCGACGAGCAGAAGGAAACGCAGCTGCGCGACATCATCCGCGCGCTCGACGCGGCCGCGAAGGACCCGATGATCGAGCACGTCGTGTTCGTGCCGGACGAGATCAACTCGGCGGGCATGAGCACGATCATCGAGGTCGGCGAGGCGCTCGACCGCTTCCGCGCGAGCGGCAAGAAGGTGTACGCGTACGCCGACGGCATGGACCAGCGCGGTTACCTCATGGCTGCGCACGCCGACAAGATCTACCTCAACCCGGACGGCGCCGTGCTGCTGGAAGGCATCGGACGCTACCGCACGTACTTCAAGGGCGCGTTCGACAAGCTCGGCGTCGAGGCGCGCCTGTTCCGCGTCGGCGAATACAAATCCGCCGGCGAGCCGTACATCCGCAGCGACCAGTCGCCGGAAGCGCGCGAGGCCGACCTCTACTGGATGGGCGACCTGTGGCAGCGCTACCTCGCCGACGTCGCGAAGCTGCGCAAGCTGGACGCAGCGAAGCTCGAAGCGTCGGTGATGGCCTACGACACCAGCGTGCCGGCCGCGAACGGCGACCTCGCGAAGCTCGCGCTCGACCAGGGCCTCGTCGACGAGCTGATGACGCGCGACCAGGTGCGCGCGATGCTGATCAAGGAAGGCGTGGAGGACGAGGAGCACTCGTTCCGCCACGTCGATCTGGACGACTACGTGCAGCGCGTCGCCGCGCTCGACATGGGCTTCGGCAAGCCGAAGGTCGCGGTCGTGGTCGCCGAAGGCGAGATCGTCGACGGCGAAGGCGCGCCGGGCACGATCGGCGGCGACACGACGTCGCAGCTGATCCGCAAGGCGCGCGAGGACGACGAAGTGAAGGCGGTCGTGCTCCGCGTCGACTCGCCGGGCGGCAGCGTGTTCCCGTCCGAAGTGATCCGCCGCGAAGTCGAGCTCACGAAGAAGGCCGGCAAGCCGGTGGTCGTCTCGATGGGCGACGTCGCCGCGTCGGGCGGTTACTGGATCTCGATGAACGCCGACACCATCATCGCCAGCCCGAGCACGATCACGGGCTCGATCGGCATCTTCGGCCTCTGGTTCAACGCGCCGCAGGCGATGGACAAGCTGGGCCTCAGCGTCGACGGCGTCGGCACCACGTGGATCAGCGGCGCCGTCGACCCGCGCCGCCCGTACGACGAACGCCTGGGCAAGGTCATCCAGAGCGTGATCGACCGCGGCTACCAGCAGTTCATCGGCAACGTCGCGAAGGCGCGCGACAAGAGCAAGGAAGACATCGACAGCATCGCGCGCGGCCGCGTGTGGAGCGGCGCGCAGGCGAAGGAGCGCGGCCTCGTCGACCGGCTCGGCACGTTCCAGGACGCGATCGCGCTCGCCGCGAAGCAGGCGAAGCTCGACGAGTTCCACGTGCAGTACATCGAGCGCGAGCTGTCGCCGTTCGAGACGCTGATGGTCGACATGAGCAGCAGCGTCGCCGCGCGCTACGCGCGCGACGCGGGCATCACGATGCCCACGTCGTGGCTGCCCGACACGACGCGCGCCGACCTCGATTCAGCGCGCAAGGTGGTCGCCGACGCGCTCGCGCACAAGCCGGTCGCGATGTACGCGCTCTGCGGCGAGTGCGGGGTGCGGTGATTGCTGATCTAGAGCAGTCCGCGCAAGCAGCCGTCCCTGGCGCGTGGCGCCAGCCCGGCCATCCCTGGCCGGTCGTTCGGTCACGCACGAGGCGCCAATAAGGCGCCTCGTAAGCGCGTGACCTCACCCGCCCTGTTTTTCGATCTCCGCATCCTGCGCCTTCTTCGCATCGAGCACTTCCGGCTCGACCTGCTTCGCGCGCTCGATCGGGTCGTACTGGCTGCCCGCGGACGGACTCTCCTCCGCAGGCGCGACTTCCGCGCCGGCCGACGGTTCCGGTGGGGCGCTTTCGGGTCCGCACGCGGCGAGTGCGAACAGGCAGGCAGCGATGACGATGGCGCGCATGACAGGCTCCTCGGTGGGCGGTCAGGCGATGGTAGCGCTCAGCCGCGCTTGCGGTTGAACGCCGAGACGTACAGCTCGCCGACCGCCAGGTCGACGAACGAATACGGCTGCAGCTCCGGCGTGTAATCGACGCGGTCGTGCGTGCGCACCGCCACGCGCCACGGCTCGAAATCCAGCGCACGCAGCTCCGATTCGAAGCCTGCCACGGTGATCGGGTTCAGCTCCGTGAACCACTGCCAGTATTGCGCCGGCGTCGCCTCGTCGCCCGAGCGGTCGATGCGAAGGGGCACGTTGTTCAACACCATCTCGCGCAGCTTCTCGCGCGAATGCTTCAGGTGCACGTAGGGCTCGCGCTGGGAGAACTCGAACTCGCCGAGGTGGTGGCCGACGTCCGAATAGTAGAGGCCGGGGTGCGCGAACAGCAGCCCGTCGCGCCGCAGCACGCGGCGGATCTCGGCGAACGCCTTCGCATGCCCGCCGGCGATGTGCTCGAGCGAGCCCCACGACAGCACGACGTCGAAACTCGAGTCGGGGAACGGCAGCGCGTTCGCGTCGGCGGGCAGGAATTCGAGGTTGGGCGGCAGCGCCGCGAGCGGCAGGTGCGCCTCGCGCACGATCTGCGGCAGCCGCTCGTAGCCGCGGAACGGGTCGACGCCGACGAAGCGCTCCGGGCGCCAGCGCAGCGCGAGCCCGAGGTCGGTGATGCCATCGCCGCAACCGACGTCGAGCACGCGCCCGCGCAGCAGCGGCGTGTCGCCCAGCATGTAGCTCGCGATGGTGCGCGCGGCGTGGTCGAAATGCTTGAAGAACCAGTCCTGTGCGCCGCGCTTCCAGCTGAGGTTCGCGATCGGCGTGGTGCCGGGCGCGCTCTCGAGCTGCCACGAAAGCGGCCAGCCGTCGCGTCCACCGCCGGCAACCGCGACCGATCCGCGCGCCGCGCAGATCGCCTCGTTCGCGACGTGGTGCCACAGCGCGATCTCGAGCGTGCCCGCGACGGGCGGCGCCTGCGGCGAGAGCACGTGCACCACGTAGCGGCCGCGCGGAAGCCACGACGGATCCCAGCCGGCCGCGCGCAATTGCGCGTGGTGCGCGACCGTACCGTCGGCGATGCGCAGGTCGAGCGACACGTCGACGTCGAACAGCACGTCCGCCACGACCTCGAATTCCACGCGCAGCGCGAACGGTGCGCCGCTGCCGGTGGTTTCGGCGCTGCGCAGGACGAGATCGGACATCGGGTTTGGCTCGGGGTGGAAAGCGAGCGGCTATGCTAGCCGCTGGTGCGTCCGGGAGCATGCAATGCGCGAAAACCGCTGGCGGCTGGACGGCTGCACGGCGCTCGTGACGGGTGCGAGCAAGGGCATCGGCCGCGCCTGCGTTGACGAGCTGCTCGGCTTCGGTGCCGACGTGCTGATGGTGGCGCGCGACGACGCGGTGCTCGAGGCCGCGCGCGCCGAGCTGGCCGAGGAACATCCCGGCCGGCGCGTGCTCGCGCTCGCGGCCGACGTTTCGCAGCAGGAACAGCGCCTCGATGTGTTCGACTGGCTCGCCGACCTCGGTTGCGGGCTCAACGTGCTCGTCAACAACGCGGGCACCAACATCCGCAAGCCTACGCTCGCGTACAGCGAGGACGAATGGCGCTCGATCTTCGAGACCAACCTCACGTCGGCATTCGAGATGTGCCGCCTCGCCCACCCGCTGCTCGCGCCGCACGGCCAGAGCGCGATCGTCAACGTCGGCTCCGTGTCGGGGCTCACCCACGTGCGCACCGGCTCGCCGTACGGCATGACGAAGGCCGCGCTGCACCAGCTCACGCGCAATCTCGCGATGGAATGGGCGAACGACGGCATCCGCGTGAACTCCGTCGCGCCCTGGTACATCCGCACCGGCCGCACCGAAGACGTGCTCGCCGAACCGGCGTACATGGAAGAAGTGCTCGATCGCACGCCGATGCGGCGGATCGGCACGGCCGAGGAAGTCGCGGCGGCCGTCGCGTTCCTCTGCCTGCCTGCGAGCGCCTACGTCACCGGCGAATGCATCGCCGTCGACGGCGGGTTCCTGCGCTACGGCTTCTAGGCGGACCGTCGCCTGCGCCGCGAACGAGGCGGGTTTCGCACTTGGTCGATTCCTGGACACGAGCCCACGATGTGGGTTTGCGCGACACCCGCGCTCACGCCCAGGGCGTTCGAACCGGCCGACGGAAATAGGCTGCGTCGCCAGGCCTCAACATCAGCCGGCGAGTCCCGCGCAAAGCATTGATCGAGAACGGAAGCGGTCTCCGCGTGCGTTGTAGTCGCGGGCGATATGCCGCAGGATTAGGAGATCGGAAGAGCACACGTCTGAACTCCAGTCACGCCAATGTATCTCGTA
>CALKUS010000131.1 GCA_937996755.1 uncultured Pseudomonadota bacterium
TGGCAGGCCAGAGCGTTTGCCGATCGTCCGGCCGGGCTTGCAGTCAGGCTGCAGGCTGCCGGAGCCGCCCGAACGTTGTGTCCTGTCTTTCCGATGTTAGCCCTCTAGCCGGAGCATCCATGGCGTATTCCTACACCGAAAAGAAACGTATCCGCAAGAGCTTCGCCAAGCGCGCGGCCGTGCTCGATGCGCCTTTCCTGCTCGCCACCCAGATCGAGTCCTTCGCCGAATTCCTGCAGGCCGACACCCCGCCGGACGTCCGGCGCAACCAGGGGCTGCAGGCCGCGTTCACCTCGATCTTCCCGATCTCGAGCCACAGCGGCAACGCGCGGCTCGAGTACGTCCAGTACATGCTGGGCGAGCCCGCCTTCGACGTGAAGGAATGCCAGCAACGCGGCCTGACCTTCGCCTCGCCGCTGCGCGCGCGCGTGCGTCTGGTCATCATGGATCGCGAGGCGCCGAAGGAGACCATCAAGGAGGTCAAGGAGCAGGAGGTCTACATGGGCGAGATCCCGCTCATGACCACCACCGGCTCCTTCGTGATCAACGGCACCGAGCGCGTCATCGTTTCGCAGCTGCACCGTTCGCCGGGCGTGTTCTTCGAGCACGACCGCGGCAAGACCCACTCCTCGGGCAAGCTGCTGTTCTCGGCGCGCATCATTCCCTACCGCGGCTCCTGGCTCGACTTCGAGTTCGACCCGAAGGACTGCGTGTTCGCGCGCATCGACCGCCGCCGCAAGCTGCCGGTCAGCATCATCCTGCGCGCCCTCGGCATGAACGAGACCGAGATCCTCGACACCTTCTTCGAGAAGAACACGTTCTTCGTCTCGAAGGAAAGCGTCTCGCTCGAGCTCGTGCCGGCGCGCCTGCGCGGCGAGACCTCGAGCTTCGAGATCCGCATCGGCGACAAGGTGATCGTCGAGGAAGGCCGCCGCATCACGGCGCGCCACGTGCGCCAGCTCGAGGACGCGGGCGTCAAGCGCCTCGCGGTGCCGCGCGACTACGTCTACGGCAAGATCCTCGCGCACGACGTGGTCGACACCGGCAGCGGCGAGATCCTCGCCAAGGCCAATGAAGTGCTGACGGCCGTGTCGGTCGAGAAGATCATCGAGGCCGGCATCACCGAGCTGCGCACGCTGTACGTCAACGACCTCGATCGGGGCGCGTACATTTCCGACACGCTGCGCATCGACCCGACCAAGACGCGCCTCGAGGCGCTGGTCGAGATCTACCGCATGATGCGCCCCGGCGAGCCGCCGACCAAGGACGCCGCGGAGAACCTGTTCAACAACCTGTTCTTCAACGACGAGCGCTACGACCTGTCGGGCGTCGGCCGCATGAAGTTCAACCGCCGCGTGCGGCGCGAGGCGATCACCGGCTCCGGCGTGCTGTCGAAGGAGGACATCCTCGACGTGCTGAAGGTGCTGGTCGACATCCGCAACGGCAACGGCACCGTCGACGACATCGATCACCTCGGCAACCGCCGCGTGCGCAGCGTCGGCGAGATGGCGGAGAACGCCTTCCGTGTCGGCCTGGTGCGCGTCGAGCGCGCGGTCAAGGAGCGCCTCACGGTCGCCGAGAGCGAGCCGCTGATGCCGCAGGAGATGATCAACGCGAAGCCGGTGGCGGCCGCGGTCAAGGAGTTCTTCGGCTCCTCGCAGCTGTCGCAGTTCATGGACCAGAACAATCCGCTGTCCGAAGTGACTCACAAGCGGCGCGTCTCGGCGCTCGGGCCGGGCGGCCTGACGCGCGAGCGCGCGGGCTTCGAGGTGCGCGACGTGCACCCGACGCACTACGGCCGCGTGTGCCCGATCGAGACGCCGGAAGGCCCGAACATCGGCCTCATCAATTCGCTGTCGGTGTACGCACGCACCAACCGCTACGGCTTCCTCGAGACGCCGTACCGGCGCGTGCAGAACGGCCGCGTGACCGACGACATCGACTACCTGTCGGCGATCGAGGAAGGCCAGTACGCGATCGCACAGGCCAACGTGCGCATCGAGAAGGGCAGCCTCGCCGACGACCTCGTGTCGTGCCGCTACCAGAACGAGTTCACGCTGATGCCGCGCGACAGCATCAACTACATGGACGTGTCGCCGAAGCAGATCGTGTCGGTGGCCGCCTCGCTGATCCCGTTCCTCGAGCACGACGACGCGAACCGCGCGCTGATGGGCTCGAACATGCAGCGCCAGGCCGTGCCGACGCTGCGCTCGGAGACGCCGCTCGTGGGCACCGGCATGGAACGCCCGGTGGCGATCGACTCGGGCGTCACGGTGGTCGCGCGCCGCGGCGGGCATGTCGACTCGGTCGACGCCTCGCGCATCGTGGTGCGGGTCAACGACGACGAGACGCTGGCCGGCGAGCCGGGCGTCGACATCTACAACCTGACGAAGTACACGCGCTCGAACCAGAACACCTGCATCAACCAGCGGCCGCTGGTCAACGCGGGCGACCACATCGCGCGCGGCGACGTGCTGGCGGACGGACCGTCGACGCATCTCGGTGAGCTCGCGCTCGGCCAGAACCTGCTGGTCGCGTTCATGCCGTGGAACGGCTACAACTTCGAGGATTCGATCCTGATCTCGGAGCGGGTCGTGCAGGAAGACCGCTTCACGACGATCCACATCGAGGAGCTGACCTGCGTCGCGCGCGACACCAAGCTCGGGCCCGAGGAAATCACCGCGGACATCCCGAATGTCGGTGACGCGGCGCTCGCCAAGCTCGACGAGGCCGGCATCGCCTTCATCGGCGCCGAGGTGCGCGCGGGCGACATCCTCGTCGGCAAGGTCACGCCGAAGGGCGAGACGCAGCTGACCCCGGAGGAGAAGCTGCTGCGCGCCATCTTCGGCGAGAAGGCGTCCGACGTGAAGGACACCAGCCTGCGCGTGCCGCCGGGCATGGACGGCACCGTCATCGACGTGCGCGTGTTCACGCGAGACGGCGTCGAGAAGGACACGCGCGCCCTCTCGATCGAGAAGGCCGAGATCGAGCGGGTCCGCAAGGACTTCGCCGACCAGCAGCGCATCCTCGAGGACGACATGTTCGCGCGCGTGCGCAGCATGCTGGTCGGCAAGCATGCCGCCGGCGGGCCGCGCAAGCTGAAGGGCGCGATCACCGCCGACTACCTCGATTCGCTGTCGCGCGAGGAGTGGTTCGAGATCCGCCTCGACGACGAGGAGGCCAACTCGCAGCTCGAGACGACCTCCGAGCGGCTCGCCGCCCAGCGCAAGGCGTTCGAGAAGAAGCTCGACGACAAGAAGGCCAAGATCACGGCGGGCGACGACCTCGCGCCGGGCGTGCTCAAGATGGTCAAGGTCTACCTCGCGGTGAAGCGCCGCGTGCAGCCCGGCGACAAGATGGCCGGCCGCCACGGCAACAAGGGCGTGGTGTCGATGATCGTCCCCGAGGAGGACATGCCGTACATGGAGGACGGCACGCCGGTGGACGTGTGCCTGAACCCGCTCGGCGTGCCCTCGCGCATGAACATCGGCCAGATCCTCGAAACCCATCTCGGCTGGGCCGCGAAGGGGACGGGTCTGCGCATCGGCCGCATGCTGCAGGCGAAGGCGGCGGTCGGGGAACTGCGCGGGCTGCTGCACGAGGTCTACAACACGACCGGCCAGCTCGACCAGGTCGATCTCTCGCAGTTCACGGACGAGGAGGTCGTGCGCCTCTGCGAGAACCTGCGGGCGGGCGTGCCGATCGCGACGCCGGTGTTCGACGGCTGCTCCGAGGACGAGCTGAAGGCGCTGCTGCGTCTGGCCGGCCTGGCCGAGACCGGCCAGACCCGGCTGATCGACGGCCGCACCGGTGACCCGTTCGATCGCGAGGTCACGGTCGGCTACATGTACATGCTCAAGCTCAACCACCTCGTCGACGACAAGATGCACGCGCGCTCGACCGGTCCGTACTCGCTGGTCACGCAGCAGCCGCTCGGCGGCAAGGCGCAGTTCGGCGGCCAGCGCTTCGGCGAGATGGAAGTGTGGGCGCTCGAGGCCTACGGCGCGGCCTACACGCTGCAGGAAATGCTGACGGTCAAGTCGGACGACGTGAACGGCCGCACCAAGATGTACAAGAACATCGTGGACGGCAATCACCAGATGGATGCGGGCATGCCGGAATCCTTCAACGTGCTCGTGAAGGAAATCCGCTCGCTCGGCATCAACATGGAGCTGGAGCAGGAGTAACCACATGAAAGATCTGCTGAAACTGTTCAAGCAACATGCGCCGGTCGAGCAGTTCGACTCGATCAAGATCGGGCTCGCCTCGCCGGAGATGATCAAGGCGTGGTCCTACGGCGAAGTGAAGAAGCCGGAGACCATCAACTACCGCACGTTCAAGCCCGAGCGTGACGGCCTGTTCTGCGCGCGCATCTTCGGGCCGATCAAGGATTACGAGTGCCTGTGCGGCAAGTACAAGCGCATCAAGTATCGCGGCGTGACCTGCGAGAAGTGCGGCGTTGAAGTGACGCTCGCCCGCGTTCGTCGCGAGCGCATGGGCCACATCGAGCTTGCGGCGCCGGTTGCTCACATCTGGTTCCTGAAGTCGTTGCCGTCGCGCATCTCGCTGATGCTGGACATGGCGCTGAAGGACGTGGAGCGCGTGCTCTACTTCGAAAGCTACATCGTCACCGAGCCGGGCCTCACCCCGCTCAAGGAAAAACAGCTCCTCACGGAAGAGGAGTACATGCAGCAGGCCGAGGCTCTCGGCGAGGACTCGTTCACGGCCCACATCGGCGCCGAAGCGATCCGCGAACTGCTGAAG
>CALKUS010000132.1 GCA_937996755.1 uncultured Pseudomonadota bacterium
GCACGCCGAACAGGAATACCACCGACGCCGCGAACACCCCCGCGAAACCGACGGCCCCCCGCCGTTCTGAAAGGGAGGCCGAGGGGACTACCGCGCGATGTCGATGACCAGCCTCGTCGGTGAAGCCAATGTGCTCACCCGGACCCCGGGGTTCTCCGCGTCGACGCCGATGTAGGCCAGAACCTGACCCTCAAACGGTCCGCCGACGTAGACCCCGGCGATCCCGCCGACGCCGTCGACCCGGCCGGTGAACGCGCTGACGCCGGTGTCGCCGGGATATCCGGCGCCGGTGATGACGACTTGGATGACCGTTCGGCCCACCATCGCCAGGCGTTCGCCACTGCCGTCCAAGCGTGGATCGTCGGTGAAGCTCACCATCGCGCCCGGAGTGCCCATTCCGCCCAGGTCGAAGACGACGCGGTCGAAGCCGGGATGTTCACCGAGCCGGACCCGGGTGGCCGACAATCGCGCACCTTCTGACGCCGCAATCGAGACGGGAAGCGTTCCGGTGGGTACCGGCACCGCGTTGTCGCCCCCGCTACAGCCCGCCAGCAGGACGGCCACTGACGAGGTCGCGAGGAGCGCGACGGCAAACCTCACCCGGGCGCGACCGTCTTCCTCGGTGGCGTAGTGGCGGCAGCCTTCTTCGCGGCTGCCTTGGCGGCCGGCGGACGCAGTCCGGTGGCGAGCCAGGCTTCCACCTCGGCGTAGGCCTGTTCCCGGACCGCGGGAAGGGACAAGAACACGTCGTGACGCGCATCGGGGATTGGCACCGAAGTGAGGCGACCGCCCAGACAGCCCGCCCAACGGGCCATGTGCGACACGTCCAACACGGCGTCGGCGCGATCGGTCTTTGACGAGTACTGCTTGGCGAAATACGACTTGTCCGAGCGCAGCACCAGCGACGGCACCGCGACGTCGAGCCCGGCCTGCAGTAGCGCGTGCCCGTTGCGGATCGCGCGGATCCAGCCGAAGGTCACCGGGAAGCCGCCGAGGGGCTTCAACTCGAGGTTGTACTTCCACTCGCCGTGGCGGCTCTCGTGGATGCTGTCGCCATAGGCGGGGGAGAGTTCCTGCGGCAGCACCGTGAGGCCGCGGGTGATGCCAACACCGCGGATGACGGCGGTGACGGCGGGCGAACGCATGGCCGCGCGGCCCTGCAAATCCAGCCACGGACTGTTGAGGATCAGTCCGCCGATCAGGCGGTGGCGGGTCGCGTCGAGGCGGCGCAGACGGTCGATCCACAGCGGGGTGATGAGAGCACCGGTGGAATGGGCGGCGACGATGATCTTCGGGTCATCCTCACCCGCCCCAATGCCGACTTCCGCGGCGATCACGTCGACGGCGAGGCTCAGCTCCACGTCGTAGAAAGACAGATCGCTGACGTAGTGCGCGGTCTGTCCGGCGCGGCGCGAACGACCGCATTTACGCAGGTCGAGAGCGTAGAAGTGATATCCCTGCGAGACGAAGAACTCGGCGAGGGGCTCTTGGTAGAAGTAGTCGGTGAAGCCGTGGACATAGAGCACGGCGCCCTTGGCGGCACGCGGTCGCTTGGGGGCGCGGACGAGGGTCGCGGCGATCGGCGACTCGCCGTCGGGGTCGGCGCCCAGCTCGAATACGCGCATCGAATAGCCGGCGAGCTCACTGTCGGGCTGCCAGTCCTTGGTGTCGGTCACGGTTGCCGATCGTAGCCCGGCGCAGGTGCGACGGTGTGCCTGGTTGCCCAATCGTGTCGGCCGGTCGCGACGGTTGTTGCACCATGGGGAACAATGTGAGGGTAACCGCGAGGAATGGGAGTTTTCGTGTCTGCATCGGTGGTCAAGACTGACGTCGTATTGGTTGGAGCGGGCATCATGAGCGCCACGCTCGGCGCGTTGCTGAGAGAGTTGGAGCCGACCTGGTCGGTCACCCTTTTCGAGAAGCTCGACGCCGCTGCGGCCGAGAGTTCGGACCCCTGGAACAACGCCGGCACCGGCCACTCGGCCCTCTGCGAACTCAACTACACCCCGCGTGAGGCAAACGGCGACGTCAACATCGACAAAGCCGTGACCATCAACGAGCAGTTCCAGGTGTCGCGCCAGTTCTGGGCGCACGCCGTGGACAACGGGATCCTGCGCGACCCCAGCGAGTTCATCAACCCCATCCCGCACGTCAGCTACACCCACGGCGCCGACGGCGTGGACTACCTGCGCAGCCGCTACGACAAGCTGTCGCGTCAGACCCTGTTCGAGGGCATGGAGTTCATCACCGACCCGGGTGAGTTCGCCGACCGTCTGCCGCTCATGGCCGCCGGCCGCGACTACAGCGACCCGGTCGCGCTGAACTGGTACACCGAGGGAACCGACATCGACTTCGGCGCTCTGACCCAGCAGCTCGTGAACTACGTCGGCCAGGGTGCCGACATCTTCTTCGCCCACACCGTGACCAACCTGTCCAAGCAGAGCGACGGCACCTGGGACGTGACGGTCCGCAACAACCACACCGGCGAGAAGCGCAAGGTCAACGCGAAGTTCGTCTTCGTCGGTGCCGGCGGCGGTGCGCTGCACCTGCTGCAGCGCTCGGGCATCAAGGAGATCAAGGGCTTCGGCGGCTTCCCGGTCAGCGGCGAGTTCCTGCGCTGCACCAACCCGGAGTTGATCGCCGAGCACAGCGCCAAGGTGTACGGCCAGGCCGCCGTCGGCGCCCCGCCGATGTCGGTGCCGCACCTCGACACCCGCGTCATCAACCACGAGCCGGGCCTGCTGTTCGGCCCGTACGCCGGCTGGTCGCCGAAGTTCCTCAAGAACGGCAGCGTCACCGACCTGCCCTTCTCGGTGCGCCCGGGCAACCTGCTCCCGATGATCTCGATCGCGCCGAAGGAGTTCGGCCTGCTCAAGTACCTCATCAGCGAGCTCGCCTCGAGCCCGACCGACCGCATCAAGACGCTGCGCGACTTCGTGCCGCGGGCCACCGGCGGCGACTGGGAGGCCATCACCGCCGGTCAGCGCGTCCAGGTCATCCGCGGCAGCGGCATCAACGGCGCACTGGAGTTCGGCACCGCCGTCGTCGCCGCCGGCGACGGGACGATCGCCGGCCTGCTGGGTGCTTCGCCCGGTGCCTCGACTGCAGTTCCCGCGATGCTCGACGTGCTCGAGAAGTGCTTCGGCAAGAAGTACGAGTCGGATTGGGCGCCCAAGCTCGGCGAGATGATCCCGTCGTTTGGCAAGTCGCTCTCAGACAACCCGGCCCTGTACAAGCAGGTGTGGGACTGGACGTCCAAGAGCCTGCAGCTGACTCAGGCCTCGGCCGACGCGTAGGCGGCCATGGGTGCCGATGCGCTGATCCGGTATCCCTTCAGTGCCGTCGTCGGGCAGGAACGCCTCAAACTGGCGTTGATCCTCTCGGCGATCGCGCCCGGGATCGGCGGCGTCCTGGTCCGGGGCGAGAAGGGCACTGCCAAGACCACGGTGGTGCGCGGGCTCGGTCCGCTGCTGCCGGCGACGGGGGAGCGTCCGCGCGTCGTCGAGCTGCCGATCGGCGCCACCGAGGACCGGGTCATCGGATCGTTGGACCTCACGCGTGTCCTGCGCGACGGTGAGGCCGTCTTCACCCCCGGTCTGCTCGCCCAGGCCGATGGCGGGGTGCTCTATATCGACGAGGTCAACCTGCTCGCCGACCACCTCGTCGACGTCCTGCTCGACGCCGCGGCATCGGGCCGGGTGACGATCGAGCGCGACGGGGTGTCGCACACCCAGGACGCGAGCTTCGTCCTCGTCGGAACGATGAACCCCGAAGAAGGCGAATTGCGGCCGCAGCTGCTCGACCGTTTCGGCCTCGCCGTCGACGTCGCAGCTCCGACCGACGTCGAGCAGCGGGTGGCCGTGGTGGAACGCCGCATGGCCTTCGACGCCGATCCGGCCGGGTTCGTCGCCGGATTCGCCGACGAGGAGCAGGCGCTGGCCGAGCGGATCGCCGCGGCGCGCGACCGGGTGAACGGCATACGCCTGCCGGGCGCACAGCTGCGGCGGATAGCCGGGATCTGTGCGCACCTCCAGGTCGACGGGCTGCGCGGCGATCTCGTCGTCGCCCGAGCGGCCGCCGCGCACGCCGCGTGGCGCGGCGCTGAGGAGGTCGACGAGGATGACATCGCCGTCGCCGTCGAACTGGCCCTGCCGCACCGACGCCGCCGTGACCCGTTCGACAACGGCAGCCTCGACGACGAAGCCCTGTCGGATGCGATGGCCGCGGGGGATGAGGCGGCCGGGGAGTCAGATCCAGACCCAGACCCAGAGCCGGATCCGGATCCGGATCCGGATCCCGACGGGGGGCCCGGTTCTGGGGCCCCCGTTGACGGCGGCCCCGACAGCACCGGCACCCCGGCGACCGACGATTCCCAGTCCGGCGTCGACGCGCGGCGCTTCGGTACTGACTCCTCGAACACGCCTGCGCCGGTGCGTCCGAACCTGATGACGGTGTCCGGCATCGGCGACGGTGATCCCGGCCGCCGGTCGCGCTCGCGCACTTCGCGCGGGCACACGACGCGCGCCGTCGACTATTCGCCCGGCGCCCCCGTCCACTTGTTCGGCACGACGCTCGCCGCCGCCCAGCGCCTCGTCGGTGCGACCGCAAATGCCTCGGGTGCCTGGGGAGCGGCCGGGCGCAGCCCGGTGCGCATCGACGACCTGCGCGGAGCGCAGCGCGAGGGCACCGAGGGCAACCTGGTCGTCTTCGTTCTCGACCTGTCCGGGTCGATGACTGCCCGGACGAGACTGCGGGCACTCACCGAGGCCTGCGTGGCGTTGCTGCGCGACTCCTACACGCGCCGTGACCGTGTCGCCGTCGTCGTGGCACGTGGGACCGAAGCCCGCGTCGTGGTCCCGCCCACGCGGTCGGTCGACCTGGCGGTGGCGCGGCTCGCCGACCTGCGCGTCGGTGGACGTACCCCGCTGGCCGAGGGGCTGCTCGAGGCGCACGCCCTGATCGCGCGGGCGCGCATCGCCGAGCCCCGGCGCCGGCCACTGCTGGCCGTGCTGACCGACGGGCGGGCGACTGCCGGAGCGGGCGCGGTGGGGCGCGCCAACGCCGCGGCCCGCCTGGTGCGCCGCGACGGCGTCGACTCCGTCGTCATCGACTGCGAACAGGGCATGATCCGACTGGGATTGGCCGCGGAGCTGGCACACACACTCGGCGGCCGGCACGTCCCGATGGTCGAGTTGACCGGCGTGCGGATCGCGAGCGCGGTCGGCGTTCCAGCGGCCGCACGTACGGCAGGTGGATGTGCCCCGCGAGGACCAGGTCGGCGCCGGCCTCCGCCCACGCCGGCACGGCGCGCTCGCGTCCGTGCAGGAGGTTGGTTTCGTCGGACTCGCGGATCGCGTGCACCGGCTGGTGCGTGACGACGATGCGCAATGCCTTGCTGCTCGCCGCGCGCAGCTTCAGGCAGGCGTCGTCGATCTGCCGTTGCGACACCTCGCCGTCCTTGTGCCGCCACGGGCGCGTCGTGTTGAGCAGGACGAGCAGCATGTCCCTGAGCTCGACGACCTGCTCGAGCCGCGGCCCGAAAGCGCGGCAGAAGCCGTGGTAGGGCTGGAATGCACGACCGACGACGTTGAACAGCGGGATGTCGTGGTTGCCCGGGATCGCCACGCAGCGAGCGACCTTGCAGCGTGCGACGAAGCGCTGCGCGGCGTCGAACTGCGCGCGGCGCGCGCGCTGCGTGATGTCGCCCGAGAGCAGCAGCACGTCCGGCGCGAGCTTCTTCGCGAAGCGCACGAGCGCATCGACCACGGCCGGCACTTCGGTGCCGAAATGCGCGTCGGAAACCTGCAGGAGCACACCCATCGCGCCATCTTGCCGCGTGGCGCCCCGGTGCGCGCGCCGCGTTGCACGATTTGATCGCGTCAGCCCGCGGCCTCGAGCGTGACCGCCAGGCCGTTCAGCGCCGCGTTGCCGGACGGAACGTCGATCGCCGTGGCGTCGCTCACGTCGTTGTAGCTCGCGCCCGCGACGGCGCTCGCGCGCGCGAGGCGCACGCCGGGCCGGTCGTGGCCGTAGCCGTGCGGCAGGCAGACGACGCCGGGCATCACCTCGTCGGACGCGAGCGCATCGACGGTGAGCTCGCCTGCGGACGAGCGCATGCGCACGCGCGAACCGTCCGCGATCCCGCGCGACGCGAGGTCGGCTGGGTGCACGAGCAGGTGGTGCCGCGGCTTGCCCTTCACGAGACGTGGCGCGTTGTGCATCCACGAATTGTTGCTGCGCAGCTCGCGTCGCCCGATCAGGCGCAGGGCGCCCGCGGCGACCGGCGCCGCGAGCGAAGTCGCGAGCCGGTCGAGGTCGGCGAGCAGCAGCGGCGGCGCGCATTCGACCAGGCCGCTCGGCGTTTCGAGCCGGCGATAGAGGTTCGGTTGCAACGGCCCCAGGTCGAGGCCGTGCGTGGCCGCCACAAGCGCGTCGAACTCGAGGCCGGAGCCGCCGCGCTTCAGGCCTTCGCGCACGATGACCTCGGGCGGCGGCAGGCGCGACCACGGCTTGCCCTGCGCGGCGGCGTGCGCCGCGGCGATGCCGTCGAGGATGGTCCAGTCGGCGCGCTCGTCGTCCCGCATCGCCTGCGCGGGCGCGCTCCAGCGCGCGACGCGACGCACCGCGAGCGCGTTGAACACGAGGTCGTAGTGCCCCTGCGCCAGCGGCGACGCCGGCGGCAGGATGAGGTGCGCGTGGCGCGTGGTCTCGTTGAGGTAGCAGTCGACGCTCACCATGAACTCCAGCCCGGCGAGCGCCGCATCGAGCGCGCGGCCGTTCGGCGTCGAGAGCACGGGATTGCCGGCACAGGTGAACAGCGCGCGCACCTGGCCTTCGCCCGGCGTCGCGATCTCCTCCGCGAGCGCCGCGACCGGCAGCTCGCCCGCGAACTCGGGCAACCCGCGCACGCGACTGCGCCAGCGATCGCGCCGGCCCGGCGACGTGCCGGGGCCGGTCATGGGGATCGCCGCTTCGTTCGGCAGCGCGCCGCCTTCGCGGTCGAGGTTGCCCGAGACGAGGTTCAGCAGCTGGATGAGCCACTGGCACACGCTGCCGAACGCCTGCGTCGACAGCCCCATGCGGCCGTAGACGACGGCACGCGGTGCCTCGTGCAGCTCGCGCGCGAGGCGCGCGGTCGTCGCGCGCGCGATGCCGCAGCGCGCGGCGATCGCATCGAGGTCGAAGCGCTGGAGCGCGGCCAGCGCCGTGTCGAGACTGGCGAGCTTCGCGGCGTTCGCACCGGTGCGCGGCGGCCCGAGCGCGAGCAGCTCGCGCAGCAGCGCGACGAGGAACAGCGCGTCCGTGCCCGGCACGATCGCATGGTGCTCGCTCGCGGCCTCGGCCGTTTCCGTGCGCCGCGGATCCACGACGATCAATCGCCCGCGCTCGACGAGCGCGCGCAAGCGCTTCGCGATGCCGGGCGCCGTCATCAGGCTGCCGTTCGACGCGACGGGATTCGCGCCGAGCATGAGGAACCAGTCGGTGCGATCGACGTCGGGGATCGGGATCAGGAACTGGTGCCCGTACATCAGCGAGCACACGAGCTGGTGCGGCCACTGGTCGACGGACGACGCGGAGAAGATGTTCGGCGTGCGCAGCTGGCGCAACAGCGGCGGCAGGTACGCGGTGTGGCCCAGGTGGTGCACGTTCGGGTTGCCGAGGTACACCGCGAGCGCGCTCGCGCCATGCTGCGCCTGGATCGCCGCGATGCGGGAACCCGCGAGCGCGAGCGCTTCGTCCCAGGGAATCGCGCGCCATCCGCCGTCGACGCGCTGCAGCGGCGTGCGCAGCCGGTCCGGGTCCTGCTCGAGGTCGATGATCGCGTTGCCCTTCGGGCAGACGTGGCCGCGGCTGAAGGGATCGGACGCGTCGCCGCGGATCGCGACCAGCCGATCTGCCTCGTAGGTCAGCTCGAGCCCGCAGATCGCTTCGCACAGCGGACAGGCGCGGAATCGCGTGGTGCGCATCGTCGTTCACCGGCAGATGGCGTGCGGGCAGCATATCGTGCCGTCGCGAACGTACACTTGCCTTTCTCCCGCCACGGGCGGAGCCTGCATCGATGAACGAACCAGAAGAGTCCATTCCGGCCACGCCGCCGGCGTTTTCCGCCCTTGCCCTGTCCGCGCCCGTGCTCGAGGCGCTCGCGGCCGTCGGCTACGAGTCGCCGTCGCCGATCCAGGCCGCGACGATCCCGCCGCTGCTCGAAGGCCGCGACCTGCTCGGGCAAGCACAGACCGGCACCGGCAAGACCGCTGCGTTCGCGCTGCCGGTGCTCACGAAGCTCGCGATCGAGCAGCGCACGCCGCAGGCGCTCGTGCTCGCACCCACGCGCGAGCTGGCGATCCAGGTGGCGGAAGCGTTCCAGCGTTACGCAGCGAAGATGCCGGGCTTCCACGTGCTGCCGATCTACGGCGGCCAGGCGTACGGACCGCAGCTCGGCGGGCTGAAGCGCGGCGCGCACGTCGTGGTCGGCACGCCGGGACGCCTGATCGACCACCTCGAGCGCGGCTCGCTCGACCTCTCGCAGCTGCGCTGGCTGGTGCTCGACGAAGCGGACGAGATGCTGCGCATGGGCTTCATCGACGACGTCGAGAAGATCCTGAAGGCGACGCCGGCCGGCCGGCAGACGGCGCTGTTCTCCGCAACCATGCCGCCGCCGATCAAGCGCATCGCGCAGCAGTACCTGCGCGACCCGGCGGAAGTGACGATCGCGGCGAAGACGCGCACCGCCACGACAGTGCGCCAGCGCTACTGGCTGGTGAGCGGCCTGCACAAGCTCGACGCGCTCACGCGCATCCTCGAGGCCGAGCCGTTCGAGGCGATGATCGTGTTCGCGCGCACCAAGCAGGCAACCGAGGAGCTCGCCGAGCGCCTCGAGGCGCGCGGCTTCTCCGCCGCCGCCATCAACGGCGACATCCAGCAGCAGCAGCGCGAGCGCACGATCGCGCGCCTGAAGGACGGCCAGCTCGACATCCTCGTGGCCACCGACGTCGCCGCCCGCGGCCTCGACGTGGAGCGCATCAGCCACGTCGTGAACTACGACATCCCCTACGACAGCGAGAGCTACGTCCACCGCATCGGCCGCACCGGCCGCGCGGGCCGCAGCGGCCAGGCGATCCTGTTCGTGACGCCGCGCGAGCGGCAGATGCTGCGCGTGATCGAGCGCGCCACGCGCCAGGCGATCGAGCCGATGGACCTGCCCGCCGTTTCGGTCGTGAACGATCGCCGCATCGAACGGTTCATGGGCCGCATCACCGAAGCGCGCGAAGCCGGCGAGCTCGACGCGTTCGCGCAGCTGGTCGACGCATACGAGGCGCAATTCGACGTGCCGGCGCGCGAGATCGCCGCTGCGCTCGCGAAGCTCGCGCACGGCAACAAGCCGCTGTTGCTCGAGAAGTCGCGCGACGAGGCGCCGCCCGCACGCGAGGAGCGCCACCCGCGCGGCGAGCGCCCCGCACGCGGCGAGCATCCGGCACGCGGCGAGCGTCCGGATCCCGCGGCGCGCGGGCGCGCGCTGCGCGGCGAGCGTTCGGAGTTCTCGCTGCCCGAGGACCGCCCGGCCCGCAGCGAGATCGAGCGCATGCCGCGTCCGCCACGGCGCGGCGGCCCCGAAGCGGGCATGCAGACCTATCGCGTCGCGGTCGGCCACCTGCACGGCGTGAAGCCAGGCAACCTGGTTGGCGCAATCGCGAACGAAGCGGAGCTCGACGCGAAGCACATCGGCCGCATCGACATCCGCGAGGCCTACACCCTGATCGACCTGCCGGAAGGCATGCCGGCCGCGACGATGTCCCACCTCAAGGGCGTGCGCGTCGCGGGCCAGCGATTGATGCTCTCGGTCGCCAGCGAGCGCGACACGGCGCCCGACACGAGCGCGCGTGCGCCGCGGCCGAAGCACGCGGGTAGCAGCGGCGAAGGCTTCGGCCCACCGAAGCGCAAGTTCGACAAGCCGAAGTTCAAGGGCAAGCGCTAGGGAACCGTGGGAGCGACTTCAGTCGCGATCTTCTGCTGATCGAAGCGATCGCGGCTGACGCCGCTCCCACAGTCGCGCTACTGCCCCGCCGGCGCCGGCTTCGCCGCCCCGTCGACTTTCAGCAGCACCGCCTGGCGGTCCCAGTTATCGACGCCGAACACGCGGAACACGGCGACGTACTCGCCCGGCGCCAGCGGCCGCTCGGGCGTGAGCTGCCAGGTGCCGTTCGGGTC
The DNA here is from genome assembly GCA_937996755.1 of uncultured Pseudomonadota bacterium. Taxonomy (GTDB): domain Bacteria; phylum Pseudomonadota; class Gammaproteobacteria; order Xanthomonadales; family Ahniellaceae; genus CALKUS01. Next base: position 10,207 of record CALKUS010000132.1, read on the forward strand.
GCCATCGGCCTTCATCTCGGTGCCATTGAGCGCGTCGAGGCGGCTGTCGAATTCCGGGTCGTAATCGTCGAGCGGATACAGGTTCACCTGCAGCTTCTCGATCTTGCCCACGAACGAGGGATAGAGCCCGCCGCCGACCGCCTTTGCGCGGAACGTGGGCGACACCGGCTCGTCCACCTTCCAGCACACGTCCTCACTGTGCTTGATCGCGTGCACGCGCTTCGCCACGGCCTCGTCCTTCAACGCGGACGTCGCATGGCCGTCGACGCTGAGCTCGACGCACCACCCGTTGCGGTCGATGCAGATCATCTCGCCCTGGCCGTCGCCGGGGTCGCAGCGCTCGGCTTGTGGCGACGCAGCCAGCACCAGTGCGATCAGGATGGAATCGAACATGTCGCTACTCCTCTGTCGAAAGAGCGGGAGCGGATAGCGGGGAGCGTCAAGAGCAGGGCGCGCACTGCCCTTGCCGCTCCCCGCTCACCGCTTTCAGCTTTCCTTCGTTCACCACATGATGCCGGCGGCAATGGGCTTCCATTCCTCGCCCACCTGCTGCTCGACGCGGAAGCTGGCATCGC
>CALKUS010000133.1 GCA_937996755.1 uncultured Pseudomonadota bacterium
ATGCCGCCGTTGCCCGCCGCCCAGAGCGCGCCGTCGGACGCGAACAGCAACTGCTCGATCTCGCTGCTGCGTGGGCCGCCGCCGTCGCGCGACCAGCGGCGCACGCGATCGTCGACGGCATCGATGCGGTGCACGACGCCACCGCCGGTCGCCGCGACCCACATCGCGCCGTCGGGCGCCTCGGCGAACACCTCGTACACGCCGGGCGCGAGCGTCGTTTCCGGCTCGGCGCCCGCGGGCCATTCATGCGCGGCCCGCTCGGCCGGGTCGTAGCGGACCACCCGGCCGACGAGGCCGATCCAGAAACGGCCGTCGCGCGCGCAGGCCATGCCGTAGGTCGTTTTCGGCGCCTTCGCGAGCTCGGCTGCCGCGCCCGTGAGCTCGACGCGCCCGCCGCCGTCCGGATCGAGGCGCTCGAAGCGGCGGGAATCGCGCGACAGCGCGAGCACGCTGCCGTCGTTGCACGGTGCGAGCACGCGTCCTTCTTCGGCCAGCTCGTCGCTCGCGGCGCGCGCGAAGAGCGAGAAGTTGCGCCATTGCGGGCGCAGGTAGGCCACGCCGTGGCGCTGCGTCGCGAACCAGAGCCCGCCCTCGGCATCGCTGCGGATGTCGAGCACGGCGCTGCCGGGCAACGCCGCGGATCGGGCGACCGATGCCGCGTACGAGACCGCTTCGTCGCCCTCGATCCGCACGGCGCCGGTCGCGGTCGGTATCCAGGTGCCGTGTGCCGCGTCCTCCGCGATCGCATTCACCGGCCGGCCGGGCACGACGTTCACCGCCTCCGGCGCGGCTTCGAGCGATGCATCGGCGGCGACGCGCCATGCAGCCGTGCGCGTGCCGATCCACATCGCGCCGCGCGAGTCGCGCGCGAGCGTGATGGCCACCTCGCCCGGCAGCAACTGGCCGACGACGCGCGGCACGGTCGCATAGTCGGGCGGCGCGAGCACCGTGACGCCGGCGCTCGTGGCCACCCACAGGCGACCCTGCGCGTCGAACGCCAGGTCGAGCACGTCGTCCGCCGCGAGCGTGGTCGCGTCGCCTTCGCGCGCGCGCATCACCTCGATGCGCCCGTCCTCCGGATGCACGCGGTCGAGCCCCGCCGCGAACGTGCCCGCCCAGATCGCGCCCGTTTCGTCCTGCGCGAGCGCCCAGACGTCGCTGCCGCTCAGCGTGCGCGGATCGGAGGGATCGTGGGGGAAGCGGTGGAAGCCGGCGCGTCCCGCATCGAGCACGGCGAGCCCGCCGTCCTCCATCCCCACCCAGACGCGGTCCTCGCGATCGACGAGCAGCGACTCGACGCCGTTCGCGGGCAGGCTGGCGGCGTCGTCCGGATCGTTGCGCCAGGTCCGGAATGCGGTGCCGTCGTGGCGTGCGAGGCCGTCCGCCGTTGCGAACCACGCGTAGCCGTCGCGGTCGAACGCGATCTCGTTGACGTAGCTGGACGGCAGGCCATCGGCGGTGCCGAGCCGGCGGAACAACGGCGTGGGGGCGAGCGCGGCGGATGCAGCCGCCGAGCAGCACGCGAGCCAGGCCCCGAATGCTAGTGCGGTGACACTGGCGCGCATCCCCACCCCGCTGGTTGGCCGGCGACCCGTAGAATCCGCGACGAACGCCCCCACGTTCGTTGCCATGCCCTTCGCCGGCGGCAGAGGATAGCCCATGGAACCACGGCCATTGGCGACGCAGCGCACGCCGCCACGGCACCGGCTGCTCGTGCTCGGCGCCTTCGTGATCGCGGCGCTGGCCGCGCTCGTGGCGTTGCTGATGGCGGCGGACACCGCGCTGTCCGTCTGGCAGCGCCTGCGCGATGCGCCGCCGTGGCTGGCCTGGCCGATCGCGCTCGCGCTGCTGGCCGCCATCGGCTTCGGTGCGCGGATCGCGTGGCGGCTCTGGCGGGGCCCGGTGCGCGCGCCGGTGCCGGCACCCGCGCAGCGCGACGACGTGGACGCGCAACTCGCGCGGCTGGCGGGACGCACCGAGACCGCCTGGGCGCGCGCCGAGCTCGATGCGCTGGATGAACGCGCGGCCGGCGCGGACGTGCACGTGGCGATGTTCGGCGACGTTTCCTCCGGCAAGACCAGCCTGGTGCGGGCGCTCAGCGGGCGCGAAGATCTCGCGGTGGACGTGCGCGGCGGTACGACGCGCGACGTGGTGAATGCCGAAGCGCGCCTGCCCGACGGCCGCACGCTCGTGCTCGCGGACGCGCCGGGCCTCGACGAGGCCGGCGGGGCCGAGCGCGCCGCGATCGCGCGCCGCGAAGCCACGCGCGCACACGCGCTCGTGTTCGTCTGCGACGGCGACGTCACGCGCACGCAGGACGCCGAGCTCGCGCGCGTGCTCGCGTGGGGCAAACCGGTCGTCATCGCGATCAACAAGGGCGATCGCTACGGCGACGCCGAGCAGCGCGCGCTGCGCGAACGCCTGCGCGCGCGCTACGGCGACCGCGCGCTCGTGGTCGAGGCCGTCGCAGGCGGCCGCGAGGAGCTCGTGCAGGTGGACGCACACGGTCGCGAATCGCGCGTCGTCCGCGAGCGTCCGCCGCGCCTCGCGGCGCTCGCCACGGCGCTGGCCGAGCTCACGGCACCCGGCGCCGCCGCACTCGAGCCGGCACGACGCGCGGCGGTGCTCGCGGACATCGCCGCGCGGCTCGATGCCGACGAAGCGGCGTTGCGTGCGCGCGACGCCGAGGCGATCGTGGTGCGCTACACGCGCCGCGCGATCGTCGGCGCGCTCGCCGCAGTCGCGCCCGGCACCGACCTCGTGATCCAGGGTGCGCTCGCCACCGCCATGCTGCGCGAGCTCACCAGGCTGTACGGCGTGGGCCTGAAGCACCTGGACGTCGACGCGTTCGTCGCGCGCGCGGGCGGCACGCTGCGCAACGGTTCGGCGCTCGTGCTCGCGATCGCCGGCAATGCGCTCAAGGCGTTCCCGGGCCTCGGCACGATCGGCGGCGGCGCCGTGCACGCGATAGCGTACGGCCTCGTGTTCGACGGGCTCGGCCGCGCCGTCGCGACCACACTCGCCGCGGGCGCGCCGCTCGGCGACGAGACGCTGCAACGATTCGATGCCACGCTCCGTCATCCCGAAGGGCCACGCGTCGCGGCCCTGCTGCGCCTGGCGCGCGATGCGTGGCGCCAACCCGGGAGCGACGCGCCGGAGGAACGCCGATGACCCCGCGAACTGCCCTTTGCGCCGCGCTGCTGCTCGCGGCGCTGCCCGCCGCGGCGGAGCCGCAGCGTTACACGTTCGACCCCTTGCACACGCAGGTGTATTTCCTCGCCAGCCACCTCGGCTTCTCGCACTCGCTCGGCAAGTTCGCGAAGTTCGGCGGCGAGCTCGCGTTCGACGAAGACGACTGGTCGACCGCGAAGGTCGATGCGACGGTCGACGTGACGTCGCTCTACATGGGCGACGAAGCCTGGGAGAAGAAGCTGCTCTCGGACTCGTTCTTCGACGCGAAGAAGCATCCGACCGCGCGGTTCGTCGCGCAGAAGCTCGTGCGCGACGGCACCACGAACCGCGGCACGCTGGAGGGCGAGCTCACGCTGCACGGGGTGACGCGACCGGTCACGTTCGACGTGACGGTGAACCGCGTCGGACGGGACACGTATTCGTTCAGGCACGTCGCGGGATTCTCCGCGCATGCAACGATCAAGCGCTCGGAATTCGGCATGCGCGGTTCGCTGCCGTCGGTGGGCGACGAAGTGGAAGTCCGGCTCGAGGTCGAGGCCGTGCGCAGCAAGGACAAGCAGCGATCGGAGGGTTGACCATGCCGTTGCGCAGCTCGCGTGAGCAATGGGGCAGCGTCATCAAGACGCTGCACTGGCTGATCTTCCTCGCGATCGCCGGGCTCGCGTCGGTGGGCTGGTACATGAAAGGACTGCCGAACTCGCCGGACAAGATCAAGGTGTACGCGCTGCACAAGTCGTTCGGGCTCACGGTGTTCGCGCTCGTGCTGCTGCGGCTGGCGTGGCGCGAGCTCGTGGACCGCGTGCGACCGCCGCTGCCGGACGGCATGCCGGCCTGGCAGCGCTTCGCCGCGCACGCATCGCACGTGGCGCTGTACCTGCTCATGTTCGCGATCCCGCTCTCGGGCTGGCTGTTCAATTCGGCCGCGAACTTCCCGCTGCGCTGGTTCGGGCTGTTCGGCGTGCCTTCGCTGCACGGGCCCGATCCTGCGACGAAGGCGCTCGCGGGCGCCGCGCACTGGTGGCTGTTCTGGGTGCTGGCGGCCGTGCTCGCGGCGCACGTCGGCGCCGCGCTCTGGCACCATTTCGGCGCGCGCGACGAAGTGTTGCGCCGCATGTGGCCGGGGACGCGCGCGCGCGGATCGATCGAAACGCGCGACGAGCCGGTCGATCGCGCATCGGAAACGAAAGAGGAATCGCAATGAAGGCTCTCGCGACACTGTTGCTGATGGTCCCGTTCGCGGCCGGGGCGACCGACTACGCCGTCGATGCCGCGGGCAGCAAGCTCGCGTTCACGGGCTCTGCGCAGGGCGAGTCCTTCGACGGCGCGTTCAAGCGCTTCACGGCGACCGTCAGCGTCGATGCCGCGAGTGCCGCGATTGCCGCCGAGATCGACGTGGCGAGCGCCGACACCGCGAACAGCGAACGCGACGAGACGCTCGCGACGGCCGAGTTCTTCGACTACGCGAAATTCCCGACGGCGAAGTTCCACACGACGTCGTGCAAGTCGGCCGGCGCGGGCAGGTACGAGTGCCAGGCGGAGCTCACCATCCGCGATCGCACGCAACCGATCGCGTTCCCGTTCACGTTCGCCGAGGGCGGCGGCAAGGCGACGCTCGACGCGACGGTGTCGCTGGACCGCACGAAGTTCGACGTCGGCACCGGCGACTGGGCCGGCGAGGACACGGTCGCGCACGCCGTTACCGTCAACGTGCATCTGGTGCTCGCCGCGAAGTGAGCGTCATCGCGCGATTGCGCGCCTGGTGGCGCGGCGAGCCGGCGTCGCCCGCGCCGCCCGACCATCTCGAGACGGCCGCCGACAGCCTGCGTGCGCTGCTCGACGACCCCGCGACGCCGGCGCCCGTGCGCGAGGCGCTCGCCGCCGACTACGACCAGGTGCGCGCGATGCTCGACAAGCTCGAGCGCGGCGACGTGCACATCGCGGTGTTCGGGCGCGTGAGCGTCGGCAAGTCGGCGCTGTTGAATGCGCTGGTCGGCGAGCGCGCGTTCGACGTGGGCGTGCTGCACGGCACGACGCGCGTCGGGGCGATCCGCGAGTGGCGTGCGATTGGCGACAGCGGAGCGCACCTGATCGACACGCCCGGCATCGACGAGATGTCCGGCGAATCGCGCGAGAGGCTCGCGCACGAGACCGCTGCGCGCGCCGACCTCGTGCTGTTCGTCGTCGACGGCGACATCGGCGAAGTCGAGCTCTCCGCGCTGCGCGCGATCGCGGCCGAACAGCGGCCGCTGCTGCTCGTCCTGAACAAGGTCGATCGCTACACCAGCGAGGAGCGCGCACAGCTCGCCGATCGACTGCGCGAGCGCTGTGCCGGGCTCGTGGCGCCCGCCAACGTGATCGAAGCCGCCGCCGAGCCGCGGCCGCGCCGCGTCCTGCGCGTGCTCCCCGACGGCAGCGAGCGCGAGACGACCGAACCGCGCGCGCCCGACGTCGCGCTGCTCGCCGACCGCATCGTCGACGTGCTCGCGCGCGAAGGCGGCACGCTCGCGGCGCTGAACGCCGCGCTGTTCGCGGGCCGGTTGAGCGACGAAGTGGGCCGGCGCGTAGCCGCGCTGCGTGCCGACCTCGCCGAGCGCCTCATCCGCAACTACTGCCTCGCGAAGGCGATGGCCGTCGGCCTGAACCCGGTGCCCGTCGCGGACCTGCTCGCCGCGGCCGCGCTGGACGTGGGGCTCGTCGTGCACCTCGCGCGCCTCTATCGCCTGCCGATGACGAGCGCGGACGCGGGCCGGCTGGTCGCCACGATCAGCGCGTCGCTCGCCGCGATCATGGGCGCGGTGTGGGGCACGCACCTCGTCGCGTCGGCGCTCAAGGGCGCGAGCGCCGGCCTGTCGACGGTGCTGACGGCCGCGGCGCAGGGCGCGCTCGCCTGGTACGCAACGGTGCTCGTGGGCCGCAGCGCGCAGCTCTACCTCGCGAACGGCGCCAGCTGGGGCGAGCGCGGTCCGAAGCAGGCCGTGCGCGGCATCGTCGATTCGCTGGACCGCGAATCGATCCTGGCCGAGGCGCGCGAGGAGATACTGAAGCGACTGAAGCGGGTCCCCGCCTAGGGAACCTCTGAACAAGTCCCTCCGCGACGCGTTGCTGTCGTGCGCGCTCGCCACAAGGCGGACGCCGCAGGGCGTGGTGGGCTCCACGGTCAAGGCGTTCAACGCAGTGGCGGGCGCGCACGGCAG
>CALKUS010000134.1 GCA_937996755.1 uncultured Pseudomonadota bacterium
CGGTCGGCGCGAACACCACGCCGAACGGCGCGCTGGCGCCGGCCGCGAGCGAACCGCCCGGCGCGTTCGTGATGCTGAACGCACTCGCGTCGGGGCCGGCGACGGAGGCGTCGAGCCCGATCAGCGACTGCGCGAAGCCGGTGTTGCGCACGACGAACGCAAGCGTCGCCGTGCTGCCGGCGCCGATCGACCCGAACGATCGCGCACCCCCGCTCGCGAGCGGCGTGCCCGCCGGCTGCTCGAGATCGATCTCCGCGACGGTGCCGCGCCCGGTCAGCGCGACGTCGAACGGATCCTCGTCGCCGTCGTTGCTCGAAACCTGCAACGTGGCCGCGCTCGCGCCGGTCGCATTCGGCGCGAAGCGCACGACGAGCGTCGTGCTGGTTCCCGGCGCGATCTCCGCATCCGGCACCGTCGCGATGGCATAGCTCGCCGCGCCGGGTCCACCGAGCGTCGCCAGCACGCCCGTGAGCGGCGTGGTGCCCGTGTTGCGCAGCTCGAACGCGAGCGTCGCATTGCCGCCGAGGTTCACGTCGCCGAAGTCGCGGGAAGCACCGTCGACGAGGTTCGTGCCGGCCGGCTGCTCGACGGCGATTTCGGGATCGATCGCGCTGCCGCTCAGTGCGATGACGTAGGGGTTCTCGTCCTCGTCGCTGCTCGCGAGCGACAACGTGGCGTCGAACGTACCGCCCGTCGCCGGTGCGAAGCGGATCGCGAAGGGCGTACTGTCGCCTGCCGCCACGCTCGCCGCGGGTGCGGTCGTGACGGCGTAGGCCGCTGCACCCGGACCGGCGATCGTGGCGACGAGGCCCGTGAGGTCCTGCACGACGCCGCTGTTGCGCGCGGCGAACGTGAGCGTGGCGTTCGCGCCGACGCGGACGACGCCGAAGTCGCGCGCATCGCCGGTCGGCAGCGCCGTGCCCGTCGGCTGCTCCACGTCGAGCTCCGCGGTCGTGCCGTTGCCGCTCAACGCGATGTCGAACGGATTTTCATCGAGGTCGTTGCTCGCGATCTGGAGCGTGGCCGACGCCGCACCCGCCGCACCCGGCGTGAACCGTACGATGAAGATGTTGCTGAGCGACGACGCGAGGTTCACCGGCGGCGCCTGCGTGATCGCGAAGCGGCCGGCGTCGGGCCCGCCCAGCGTCGCCGCGATGCCGGTGAGCGGCCCCGTGCCGAGGTTGCGGATGGCGAACGTGAGGCTCGCGTTCGTGCCCACCGCGACGTTTCCGAAATTTCGCGCCCCGCCATCGGGCAGGTTGCTGCCCGACGGCTGCTCGATCACGATCTCCGGTGCGACCACCTGCCCTTCCAGGAACAGCGTGTACGGATTTTCGTCCGGATCGCTGCTGGTGATCGTCATCGTCGCCGACCGCGTGCCGGTCGCCGTCGGCGTGAACGTGACCACGAACGGGTTGTAGACGCCGGGTGCCGCGGCCGTAGCGGGCGGCGCATCGATGCCGAACATGCCGGCGTCCGGCCCGGCGATCGACACCGCGATGCCGGTGAGGTCCTGGCCCACGCCGTTGTTGCCGATCGCATACGTGATCGTTCGCGACTGGCCCAGCGGGATCGCGAAGCCGAAGCTGCTCAGGCTGCCGTCGCCGATCTGGCTTCCGTTCTGCAGCACCGCGATGTTCGCCTGGGAGCCGTTCGCGACGAGCGGGATGTCGAACGGATTCTCGTCGACGTCGTTGCTCGCGATGTGCAGCGTCGCGTTGTAGGTCCGCGCTTCGAACGGGGAGAAATAGATGCCGAGCGTGGTGCTCGCACCGGGTGCGAGCGGCGCAACGGGTGCAGCGTCGATCTGGAAGAACGTGAAATCCGGTCCATCGACGGTCGTCGTGAGCCCGGTCAACGGCGCCGTTCCGGTATTGCGGATCGTGAACGTGGTCGTCGTGTTGTTGCCGAGCACCACCGTGCCGAGGTTGCGCGGCTCGCCGTCCGCGAGCGCGAGCCCGGCAGGCTGCTCGACGGCGATGTCCGGCCCGGTGGAGCTGCCGGTCAGCGCGACGGTGTAGGGGTTCTCGTTCGAATCGTTGTTCGCGATCGACAACGTCGCCGTGCGCAGGCCGGTGGCGGTCGGCGTGAAGCGCACCTGCACCGGCGCGGCCGTCGCGACCTGGACCGCGTCGATCCAGCTCGCGTAGTCGCCGCCCGTGCGCGTGCCGTGGAACGAGAGCGTGCGCGTGGCGGCCGACGGGCTCGAGTAGGGGAACGAGAACGTGCGGAACCAGTCGTCGCCGAGATTCGACGCCGGCACCGTCCCGATCGAAACGCCGTTGATGCGCACGTCGAGGTCGGTCGCCTCGTAACCCTGGCCACGGCGGCCCGCGATGAAGCGGACGACGTAGTTTCCGCTGGCGAACGCCACCGGCTGCGACAGGAACGAATCCGTCGCGCTCGCGCCGGTTACCTGGATGAACGCCGCCTGCATGCCGTCGAACGACGTCGTGAGGAATGCCGAGCTGCCGTGCGCCACGCCGGCCTTCGCGCCGAAGGTCCAGCCCGCGAGCGACGGCGCGTACGCGAACGCGCCACCATCGAGCGCAGGTTCCTCGAAGCCGCGGTTGCGCACCGTGGGCGAGCCGCCGAGCGCGCCAGGGGGCTGTGCGACGACGACGAACTCGCCCGCGTTCGCGCCCGTCACCTGCACGCGCGGCGTGCCGCCGAGCACCAGCGTCGTATTGCCCGTGTTGTAGAGCGAGAAGTCGAGCGTCACGGGCGTGCCGATCGGCGTCACGGGGAAGCTGCGCGTGTCGCCGACGCGCACGTCGCTGCCGGCCGGCTGGTCCAGCCCGATCTCGATGCTCGTCGCCGTGCCGTTGCCCTGCAGCACGACGTCGAACGGATTCTCGTCGGCGTCGTTGCTGGTGACGTGCAGCGCCGCCGTCTTGCCGGCCGAGGTCAACGGCTCGAAGCGCACCGTGAGCGTGGTCGTGTCGCCGGGCAGGAGCGACGGGGCCGGCTGGCTCGTGAGCGTGAAGCTGGACGCGTCCGCGCCGTCGATCGTGGCGGCGATGCCGGACAGCAGCGCGATCGAGCTCTGGTTGCGCACCGTGAACACGAGGGACGTGCTCGTGCCCGTCTCGACGTTGCCGAACGAACGCGTGTCGCCGTCGACCAGGTTGTTCGACTCCGGCTGCTCGACCGCGATCTCGGGCGCGTCGCCGACGCCACTCAGGGAGATGTCGTAGGTCGGCGTGTCGGGATCGTTGCTCGCGATGTGCAGCGCCGCCGTGCGCGTGCCACCGGCGGTCGGCGAGAAGCACACCTGCAACCGCGACGCACCGGCCATGCGCACGTTGTCGATCGGCATCGCGGAATTCGCCGTGAGGCCGGTGAACGACAGGGTGCGCGTGCCCGCGCCGGGGCTGGCGTAGCGGCGCGCGAAGGTCTGCCAAGTCGTCGACGCGCTCGACGACAACAGCGTGGTCAACGGCTGGCCGTCGATCTTGACGTAGAGGTCGTTGGTGGCGCCCGACTGCGCGCGCACCGCATCGAAGCGCAACTCGTAGTCTCCTGCGCCCGGAAACGCGATGCCCTGCGAGATGACGGACGCGTTGTTGTTGTTGCGGACGAGCGCTGCCTGGCGCCCCTGCGGCGCGTTGTTCGTGAAGAAGCCCGAGCCGTTCGTCGCGACGCCGGCGTCCGTGCCGTACTGCCAGCGCAGGCCAGTCGCGGGTGGATCGAGCGTCGACGTTCCGTCGTTGAGCGTCGGCGCCTCGAAGCCGGCGTTGCCGACGCCAATGGCAGCAGCCACCGTCGCCGCCGGCACGACCGCGATGAAGAAGTCGGAGGGATTCGCGCCGTCGATCAGCACGCGCGGCGTCCCGGTGAGCTGCAGCGGCGAATTGCCCGTGTTGACCACGTTCAGGTTGAGGCAGCTCGAGTCACCCACACCGGTCGCGAAGAACGTGCGGCTGCCGCCATCGGGAATCGTCGCGCCGAAGTCCTGGTCGACGAGCATGTCGACGGTCGCCGCGACGGCGCCCGCGAGGTTCACCACGAACGGGTTCTCGTCGCCGTCGTTGCTCGCGATGCGCAGCTCGGCGCTTTTCGTTCCCGGCGACAGCGGGTCGAACATCACCACGAACGTCGCGGGGCTGCCCGCGCTGGCCGAGCTCGCCGGCTTGCGCGACACGAGGAACGACGACGCGTCGGTGCCGGCGATGCTGGCAACGAGGTTGTCGACGGTCGGCGTGGTGCCGTTGTTGGACACCGTGAAAGTCAACGTCGGATTCGTACCGGGCTGCACTGTGCCGAACGTGCGCGAGCCGCCGCTCACGATGTTGGTGCCCGCCGGTTGCTCGACGACGATGTCCGGACCGGTGCCGTTGCCGGTGAGCGCGAGCACGTACGGATTCTCGTCGCCGTCGTTGCTCGCCACCTGCAGCGTGGCATTGCGGGCCAGCCCGGCCGTGGGCCGGAACTGCACGTCGAATGTCGTCGACGGCCGGTATTGCACCTCCACGTCGTCGATCATCGCGCCGCCGTCGAGGTTGCCCTCGAACAGCAGCGTGTACGCGCCCGCCGTCGCGATCTCGAACGGCACCGCCTGCTGTTGCCATTTGTCGGTCAGGCTGGACTCGGGCACCGCGATGAGCAGCTTGCCACCGAGCCGCACCTCGATCCGGTTCGGATCGCGACCGCCGCCGATCTTCGCGGTCTTGAAGCGCAACACGTGCGAGCCGACGTTCGGGAACGAGAACGTCTGCGAAACCGACGAGGCTCGGTCGAGATAGAGCGCCTGGCGCCCTTCCATGCGGTACTGGTACGTCGGGAAGGACGGCAGGCCGGGTTGCGTGAAGCCCGCGCGCAACGAGAAGCTCCACGACGTGCCTGAAGGCGCTTCCGCGAACGCGCCCGGCGCAAGCGGCGGCGTCTCGAAGCCGGCGTTCGCGATGGTCGCATTCTGCTGCTGGACGACGACGTCGTCGACGGCCGTGCCGAAATTGCCACCGGTGCGCGTGCCGGCGATCGTGAGCACGTGCGCGCCGGGGCTGGCCGGTGTGTAGGCGATCGCGACCTGCCGCCATTCGTTGTCGCCCGCACCTTCGTCGAGCCAGGTGCTCGGCACGGTCCCGACCACGACGTTGTCCATGCGCACTTCGAGGCTGTTCGCCTGGTTCTGTGCGCGGCGCGCAGCGCGGAACCGGATCGCGTACGCGCCGGTCGTGGGGAACAGGACCGTTTGCGACATGAACGACTGCGCGGCGCTCGGACCGACGGTGAGGATGACCGCCGCCTGGGTGCCCTCGGGCGCGTTGCCCGCGTACTCCGTCGAGCCATTGTGCGCGATGCCGGCCTGCGTCCCGAACGTCCAGCCCGCGCCGGCGGGGTTGATGCTCACCACACCCGTCGTGAGCGCCGGCGTCTCGAAGCCGGCGTTCGCGACGTTCGCGCGCGTCGTCGTGCCGAGGCTCGCCGACGGCGGCGCCGACACCGTGAACTCCGCAGCGTTCGGGCCGCTGATCGCGACGCGCGGCAGGCCCGTGAGGTTGAGCAGGCCCGGCCCCTGGTTGCGCACCGTGATCGTGCGCGTCGCCGACGATCCCATCGCGACGGCGCCGAAGTCGCTCGTGCTGCCGCTCGCGAGCTCGGCGAGCGCCGGGCGCTCGAGCGCGATCTCCGGCCCGAACAGCAGCAAGTCCCTGGGCTGGAACTGGCCGGGTGCGAACGTGAACAAGCGCACTTCGTCGACGAGCCCGTCGAACATGCCCGTGCTCGCGAACGGCAGCGCGCCCGCCACGCTGAACGCGCCGGTGGCAGCCGTCGACACCGACTGCGCCTGGCCGACGGCGATGCCGTCGACGTAGAACGTCGAGACACCACTGAACTGCAGGATCGCGAGGTGGGTCCACCGGTCCACCACCACGGGTGCGGAGCCGAACAACCCCACGCCACCGAACTGCGCGCGCCACTGGTTGCCCGCGCGCACGATGCCGAAGCCGTTCGCCGAGGGCGTGCCGTTGTAGACGACGAACTCCGTGCCGCCGGTGTTGTACGCCTTCGCCCACACTTCGAGGCCGACGCAGAAGTTCGACGTCGTCAGGAGCGTGGCCTGGCCGAAGACACCCGTATTGCCCGGAAAGAAGTCGAGCGAGCGCTGGCTCCCCGTACCCGCGAATGCCGTGGCGCCCACGTCCGCCGAGTAGAACGGCGCGCCCACCAGCGTGAGCGTGTTGCCGCCCACGCTGTCGGGCGTGCTGTTGGCGAACGCGCCGGGCGTGCCGTTCTCGGTTTCGCCCATGCGATACCAGTCGAGCGTCGTGACGGCGGCGCCGGCCCGAACCGCGACGAGCGAAATGGCCAACAGGAGGAGCACACGCAGTCCGAACGGACGCGGCGAACGGAAGCGCATGGTCGACTCCCCTGAAAGTCGAGCGCGAAAGCGGCGCTGCCCAACTTTACACGAAAGGTTGGTTGCGCCCGTTCGTGTCGCGCGACGAATCCCGGTCCACGCGGGCACGCCACGCGAGGGCGGCACCCATGCCCACGAGACCGGCGTTACGCGCCGTGCTGCCGATGGTCTGCAGGATCTCCGGCAGCGGCAGCAGGCCGACCGCGAGGTTGATCGCGAGGCCCACGAGGAACAGCGCGCCTGCCCAGCCCGGCAGCACGCGCGCGCGCAGCGTGGCGACGCCGAATGCGGTTCCGGCAACGATCATCAATGCGCCGTACGCGGTGTAGCCGGGACCCAGCTCGTGCCAGAGCGACGCATAGTCCGGCACGTTGCTCGCGAGCGCGACGAGCGTCGTGTGGGCGAAATAGATGAAGGCGAATCCGTAGCCGAGCGCACCAGCGAGGCCGAGCGCGCCGATGCGAGGGCGCTGCACGGCGTACAAGCCGAGCATCACGGCTGGCAACGGCAGGAACGCCGCGTAGTTCAGCCAGAGCTGCAGCGGCGAGAAGCCGCCCTGCAGCCACTCGAGCGCGTCGGTCAGAGAATGCAGCGCCGGCGTGAGGATCGCGCCCCAGCCGACCAGGCGCTGCAGTTCGCGCATGGTCAGCCCGCTTCGCTACCCGCCGGGCAAGGCTGCGCCTGGAACGTCACCGTACCGTTGATCCTGCACTTGTAGACCGACTGCTTCTTCGCCGCCGGACCGCACACGGCACCGGGCCGCGTCGCTTCCGGCTCGCCGCAGTCGACCTCGATCGACATGATGTAGCGGTACTGGCTCGTCTCCATCGCGATCTCGCGCAGTTCGATGTCGGCGAATCCCGGCGTCGCGTCGACCGTGCGCATGTAGTTCGACAACTGCGCGTTGGTGGACGAATTGCCCGAGAACACGAACTTGTCGCCTTCCTGGCGCAGCTCCTTCACCGTGACGCCGGCCGGCACGAGCGCGCGCAACGTGTTCGTCACCGCGTCCGCCGTGGGCGTGGTCGCGGCAGGCTGCGCGCCCTGCGCGGCGGCATCGTATGCCGCAAGCAAGAGGGCTCCGGCGATCGCGAGTGCGGCTGCTGCATGCATGGAATCGTTCCGTATCGATCGCGGCATTTCGCGCGGCGGCAGGATAGCCGATCCCGTTCCTGCGCGATGCCGCCCTCGTGGGGGCGACCCCGGTCGCGACCGGTTGGCGATGGCGTCGCGGCCAGGGCCGCTGCCACGCGGGTTCGCGCCGACGCGCCGGATTCGCCCGGTAGTGACCTACACTCGCAACAGGACCTTCGACGGAACCTCGCCGTGGCATCCAGCCTGTTCGCCCTGCTCGACGACATCGCGACGCTGCTCGACGACGTATCCGTGATGACCCAGGTCGCCGCGAAGCGGACCGCCGGCGTGCTCGGCGACGACCTCGCGTTGAACGCGAAGCAGGTGAGCGGCGTCGATCCCGCGCGCGAGCTGCCGGTCGTGTGGGCGGTCGCGAAGGGATCGCTGCTCAACAAGGCGATCATCGTCCCGGTCGCGATGGTGCTCAGCACCTTCCTGCCCTCGGCGGTCGTGCCGCTGATGATCGTCGGCGGCGCCTACCTGTGCTTCGAAGGCGTGGAAAAGATCGCCCACAAGTGGCTGCACCGGAAGGAAGACGAAGCGCACCACAAGGAAATCACGAAGGCGCTCGCCGACCCCTCCGTCGACCTCGTGCAGTTCGAGCGCGACAAGATCAAGGGCGCGATCCGCACCGACTTCATCCTCTCCGCCGAAATCATCGTGATCTCGCTCGGCACCGTCGCCACGGCGCCGCTGCTGCAGCGCTTCGGCGTGCTCGTCGCGATCTCGCTCGTGATGACCGTCGGCGTCTACGGCTTCGTCGCGGGCATCGTGAAGCTCGACGACGCGGGCCTGAACCTCAGCCGCCGCGCGTCGCGCGCCGCGCAGTCCGTCGGCCGCGTGCTGCTGTGGATCGCGCCGTGGTTGATGAAGTTCCTGTCGTTCTTCGGCACGGCCGCGATGTTCCTGGTCGGCGGCGGCATCGTCACGCACAGCGTGCCGTTCCTGCACCACTTCATCGAAGGCCTCGCCGCGCCGGGCTTCGGCGGCACCGTCGTCGGTATCCTTGCCGACCTGATCGTGGGCCTCGTGCTCGGTGCGATCGTGCTGGTGGTCGTCGAGGCCTTCAAGCGCGTGGTGAAGCGGAAGTCGGCCAGCTGAAGCGCGTCCGGACCAGCGACACGGGCTCGCGCTTCGTCATTTCCGCGCAGCAAGTCGGAACGGAGACGCCGCCACTCCGGTCGTCAACCCGGCGGAAGCCGGGGCCCAGTGCCGTTCAAGGCCCGCTCTCGCGACTTCTCCTATTTCGTGTATTTCCAGATCGTGCCCGTCCCCGCCGGCGCGCCGCCGAGGTGGATCTCGACGTTCTGCGCGTTTTCGTTGACGATGAATTCGTACTGGCCGGTGGGGTGGCCGCGGTCGGCCTGCTGCGCGGTCTTCACGGTGACGTCGCCGTAGATCGCGACGACGCCGGACAGCACCAGCCCATCGGCGGCGCCGGGCGGCGACTCGGAAATGACGCCGCCCGTCACTGTGATCGTGACCGCCTGCCCCGGGATCAACGTCGCGGGAACACCGTTATAGGCCCAGGTGATCGTGGCGCGAGCCTGCGCGCGGTTGTCGATGCGGACGTAGGTGGAATACGTGTCGGCATAGGTCGACGTGATCGAGCCGGCTTCACCGAAGTCCTCGACCTTCGGCGGCGACACCGTCGCCTGGCCGATCAGCGTCCCGGCCGGAACCGCGCCCCCGCCATTGCCCTGCACGAGCTGCGCGCCCTTGAACTCCGCGCACCTGCTCGCGCGATTGCGCAACGCGGCCACCTTCGACTCGATGTTCGCCAGCGCGCGGCAGCCGCCCTGGATGGCGTCGAGATTGTCGGCGACGAGCGAGAAATCGCCGCAGCTGCCGACTTCGGAGAACGGCGTGTTGACGATCTTCTCCTGCTCCACCTCGAGCTGCGCGAGCTGCTGCTTCTGCTGCTCGATCATGGCCGCGAGCTGGATGCGCGCCTGGCGCTCGGCATCGAGCGGCGCGGCGCACGCGAGCGCCTCCACGTTCGCCTGCGCGAGCGCGCTGTCGGCGGCCGCCCAGTTGCAGTCGGCCGCCGCGCTGCGCGCGATCTCGAGCTGGCGGTTCGCGCGCTCCTTCAGGATGGCGTTGTCGCCCGATCGCCGCTGCACGCTGGCGCGGTAGTTCGCGAACTCACCGATCACGTTGCGATATTCGGCTCGAACGCGCTCCGCCTCGGCGATGTCGGCATCGAGCTCGCGCTGCGAATTCAGCAGGAACGGGCTGTCGCTCGCGAGCGGCCCGCCGCCGCGCTGCCGGTTCGCGCTCACGTCGAGGCAGAAGCGCGCATGCTTCGCCTTCGCCACCTCGCCGCGCAGCTCGGAATAGCGCTCGAGGTACTTCGCGAGCGCCTGTTCCAGCACGGCATTCGCCTCGTCGATGCGGCAGTCGCGCGCGAGCGCCTCGCCCTGGTCGCGCAGCCGCTGCGCGCCGCGCTCGGGCGTATCGAAGCGCGCCGCGCCCACGTCGCCGGCCTCGATGCTGTTCTGCACGCCCCCGTAGCGCTCCAGCAGGTTGGCATCCAGCGTGTAGAGAAACGTCTGCACCTCGCCGTCGGCGAGGTATGCGGCGGCCCCCTTCTCGATCAGGCCCGCGCGGAGCTTCGCGAAGTCCTGCACGAGAGTCGCGCGGTCGAAGTTCTCCTTCGCCTCGCCGAGCAGCACCTTCAGGTACTGCTTGTCCGACGCGCTCGCGGCCGTGCTGTCGATCAGCGCTTCCGAGATGCAGAAGAACGCGTTCTCCGCCGCCTTCTCGGCGGCAAGCCCACCGGCCGCCGCCGTGGCGCCCGGCACACTGACGCCGAGCAGCGCCTGCTTCAGGTAGATCGCGTACTGCGGGCCGCTGTCGAGAAATTCGTCCGGGCAGCTGTCGATTGCGCGCAGCACGGCGCGCGTGCCGATATCGGCGATCGTGTTGTTGCAGTTCGTCCCGCCCGACGGCTCCGGCACCGAGTCGGCCGGATTCGCGACCGCTGGTAGCGGCTGGTCTTCTGGAACCACCAGTTGCGCGCCGGCGGCGAACGGCCAGCACGCGGCGAATGCGAGCAGCACTGCGCGCGATACGAGCATCGGAAAGCCCCCTCTCCCCGTCGTGCGCGCATCCTGACGCAACCGCGACGGCTTGTCGCGGTGGGGAGCTCAGCACGATCGAGCGCCGGCCGGTAGCTGGCACCGTCGCTGCCTGCGGCTGCTCAGGGGTTCTCGAACCCGTCGGAGAACAGCGCGCCGGTGAGGTCGATGGCGTAGATGCCGCTGCCGAAGCCGCGCACCGGGTCCGTGAAATCGAGGCGCAGCGAAAGACTGCGGCCGTCCATCGAGTCGCCCTGGAACAGCTCGGGCGCCAGCGCGGCGCCGCCGGCAGCGAACACGATGCGGCCGTCCGGCAGTGCCTTGCCCGCGCGCGCGACCTCGACCACCTGGCCACCGCGAATCGGCACGGCGTACACGCCCTGGAACGCGCTCGCATCCGTGCCGCGGAACACGACCACGTCGCTGCCGATGACGATGCGATCGAGGCTGAAGCCGCTGACCGGCCCCTGGAAGTTGCCGCTGCCACCGGGCACCGATCGTGCCGTACTGACGATCTCGATGAGGCCCGAGCCGTCGCTGGCCGACGAATAGATGCCGAAACGTCCCGCGCCGTTGCCGCCGTGGAAGACGACGTTGCCGCCGTCGATGCGCAACGTCCCGAACTGGAACGCGTCGAAGCTGCCGGCGCCGGGATTCGCGACGTTGCGGCTCGCGATGCGCAGGCCGTTGTTCGCGCGCAGCCGCGGTGTTGCGCACGGATCGCTCACGCCAGTGACACCGGCCAGCGGGAACGCATAGAGCGAAGAGCCATTGCCGCCACCGATGGCCATGAGCACCGTGTTCCCGCTGATCTCCGGATTGGCCCAGATCAGCGCGAGGTAGTTGCCCGCTTCGCAGATCGCGAACGCCGTCGTGCCGACCGCGCGTACCGGCCCCGCCGGCAGCTGGATCGCGTAGTTGCCCGCCTCCGCGTTGTCCGCGAACACGACGGTTCCGGCGTCGAACGCGAACTGCTCCTGCGTGCCACCCGGAAAACCGATACCGGCGCCGAACGCGACGGTATTCGCGGGCGGCACGAGCGTGGCCTGGTTCGCGAGCATGGTGACCGCGCCACCGGCGATCGGCACGGCGTAGTAGCCGGCCTGGTTGCCGAACTGCCCCTGGTCGTCGCCGCGGAACACCACGGTGGTGCCGTCGAACCGGAACGGCACGAGGTCGCGGAAGCTGCCCGTCCCCGAGGGGATCGCGGTGTTCGTGTCGACCAGCTTCGTGAAGCCGCCCGGCGCGGGGCCGGTCCGCCACAGCCCCTTCACGCCGGCGACCTGCGCCTCGAACACGAAGATCCCGTTCCTGTAGGCGGCAGCGCTGGGTGTGAACACGAACGTAGTGCCGGGCGGCGCACCGGGCACCGCGTCGAACGAGTCCACCACTTTCGTGAGCCGCGGCGCGGCGACCGCGTCGCCCGCGCACGCGAAAACGGCGAGCGCGCAAGCCAACCAGCGAGAGTCCACGCCCATGTCGCGCGCCTCCGACTCGTGTTTCGGGGCCTCGCCGGCAACGTGCGGCCATCCCCGGCGCGGCAACGATGCGCCGAAGGCGCACGCATCGCAAGTCCGCAGCCGTGGTTTCCAGCTCAACGTGGCCGGGCGTGCGTCGACGTTGTCCGGTCGCGCAGCACGCGTGCGTATCCGGTTCCTGTCGTACCGGATGAATCGCGGCTGAGGCACGCGCGCAGGCATTACTTCAAGCGCTGTCGCGGTGCCCCGGCGTTGTATAGTTTTCGCCATCGCGGGCACGGTGCCCGTCCACGAACGCGAGGAACACCATGGGTCTGATCCAGGCGGTGAAGGGCTCGATCGGCGGCATGCTGGCCGACCAGTGGAAGGACTTCTACACGGTCCCCGGCGGGCTGCCGAGCACTGCGGCGCTGTTCGCCGCCGTGCCGCAGGGCCAGAACGCCGGTCGCGGCTCGAACACGAAGGGTTCCTCGAACATCATCTCCAACGGTTCGAAGATCGTCGTGCCGGAAGGCTACGGCCTGCTGCTGATGCAGGACGGCAAGATCACCGGCTTCGCATCGGAGGCCGGCGGCTACGAATGGCGCTCGAACGACCTGCAGTCGCAGTCGATCTTCGCCGGCGACGACATCGTCGGCACGCTCATCAGGCAGTCGTGGGAGCGCTTCAAGTTCGGCGGCCAGCCGGGCGCGCAGCAGATGGCGTTCTTCGTCTCGCTGAAGGAGCTGCCCGACAACCGCTTCGGCACGCAGTCCGAGATCTACTGGGACGACGGTTTCCTCAACACGCAGGTCGGCGCGGTGACGCGCGGCTCGTACACGATGAAGATCGTCGACCCGATCCTGTTCGTGAAAAACTTCGTGCCGGCGTCGTACCTCGCGCCCGGCAAGGTGTTCGACTTCACCGACATGGACAACGCGGCTGCCGGCCAGCTGTTCAACGAAGTGGTCGGCTCGCTCGCGCCGGCGTTCAGCCTCTATACGAACGATCCGAGCAAGGGCAACCGCATCACGAAGCTGCAGCAGGACTCGATCGGCTTCGCGAAGAGCCTCTCGCAGGCGGTGGAAGACGCGTACCAGTGGCGCTCCGACCGCGGCCTTGCGATCGTGAAGGTCGCGATCGTCTCCATCGAGTACGACGCAAACACGAAGGAACTGCTCAAGACCGTGCAGCGCGCCGATGCGCTCACCGGCTCGCGCGGCAACGCCAACCTGCAGGCGAGCGTCGCGCAGGGCATCCAGTCCGCCGGCGAGACCGGCGGCGCCGCAGGCATGATGGGCATCGGCATGGCCACCGGCATGATGGGTGTCGGCGGCATGCAGCAGCCGGTCGCACCCGCCGCCGAGGATCCCGTCGCCAAATTGAAGAAGGCGAAGGAGATGCTGGACCTCGGCCTCATCTCGCAGGCCGACTACGACGCCCTGAAGGCGAAAGCACTCGGCCTGTAGGATTTCGCCACGCGCGGAGGTAGGAGCCCACCCTGTGGGCGATTGCAGGAGCCCACCGTGTGGGCGACTCGGGGGAACGCAAAGCGCATGTCGAACGCCAGAACACCGCCGCCACCCCCGGGCCGCACCGGCCCGGGCTCGCCGCAGGACGTCCCGCCCGCGCCTGGCGACTACGGCGTCGATCCGAACACGCTGCCGCAACCGATCCGCGACGAGCTGCTCGCGCCTGATCCCGTCGCGATCGACACGTCGGCGGCGGAGCTGAAGGACGGCCAGAACCACTGCCCGAAGTGCGGCGGCACCGACATCCGCCACAAGGCCGGCAGCGATCTGCTCGTCTGCATGTTCTGCCGCAACGAGTGGCACGGCGAACGCGTCGAGGAGCTGTTCGGCCTCGGTGAAGGGCTCGAAGAGCTTTCGGGCACGAACATCGCCTCGGGCGCGCAGAACATCAAGGCCGACGAAGCCGTCATCCGCACGTTCAAGTGCACCGGCTGCGGCGCCGAGGTGAGCATCAACACGCAGTCCGCGATGACCGCGCGCTGCCACTGGTGCCGCCACGTGTTCGGCGTGAACGAGCAGATCGCGAACGGCGCCGTGCCCGACGCCGTGCTGCCGTTCCACATCAAGAAGGAAGACGCGATCGCGCGCATCCGCCAGTTCGTCGACAAGCGCAAGCTCTTCGCGCTGAAGGCGTTCAAGCAGGAGTTCACGCCCGAGAACGTCATCAGCGTGTACCTGCCGTACATGATCATCGACGCCAGGGCCAGCACCGCGGTCTCCGGCAAGGGCGAGATCGAGACGCGCCGCTACGAGCGCGGCAGCGGCGACAAGAAAACCACGTACTACGACGCCGACGTCTACCAGGTCGACCGTGCCGTGGACTTCACCGTCGACGACCTGCCGCTGGAGTCCTCAGCCGACCGCGGCAACCTCGACACCAAGGTCAACACGAACAACATCATCAACACGATCCTGCCGTTCGACACCAAGAACGCGGTGAAGTGGAACGCGAGCTACCTCAACGGCTGCTCGTCCGAGAAGCGCGACCTCGACGTGGAGAAGCTGATGCCGCGGCTCGAGGACCAGCTGCTCTCGATCGGCCGTGCGCAGGTCGAGAGCTCGACGAACCGCTTCAACCGCGGCGTGCGCTGGGAGAAGGAAGCGCTGGACGTGCACGGCACGCGCTGGGTGTCGATGTACCTGCCCGTGTGGCTCTACTCGTACCAGCAGAAGACCGGCAGCAAGCACGGCATGCTGCACTACATCGCCGTGAACGGCCGTACCGGCGAAACGATGGGCAGCGTGCCCGTGCAGCAGTGGAAGCTGCTGACGACGGCGCTTACCGTCGGCACGTTCCTCGAAGGCATCGCACTCTGGATCCTGGCGCACTCCTCATGAGCGACGACGGCGGCTCACTCGCACTACTCCTGCTCGGCCCGGCCGGCGGCACCGCGCTGTACTGGGCGCTGTACCGCTACTACCGAAACACCGACAAGTCGCACGCGTTCGAACGCGAGACGAAAGTCGACGCGAAGCCCGTCACGGGCTCCGAACACAAGGTCGGCGTGAACAACGGCACGCGCGACACGCGCATCCCGGGCGACAACCTCCGCGACTATCGAAAACGCGTGGAGAGGTTGTAGCGACCGCAGCCACGGTGCGGTCGCGATCGACAACGAGCTGTCATCCCGAGGCAACGCCGAGGGATCTCGCTGTTGGCGACATCCGCGCCTTCTCCGCCCTCATCGTCACCCCGGCGCCTGCGCGCGTAGGGAACGCGCGCGACGCCGAAGGCGGCCCGAAGGGCGCGTGGCAGGAAGCCGCGCGTAACGCCGGGGCCCAGCGCCTTTGGCGATCGCGCCCCAGACCCTCGTCATTCCCGCGAAGGCGGGCCTAGGCGCGCAGCGCCTGACGCCGAAGGCGGCCCCGAAGGGGCGAAGTTGCGAGTCATCCATCGCCGTACAACGCGGCGATGCCGCGCAGTCCAACGCGCGTTGCCGCGTTCAGGGCGATCCCCGCTTTCGACGCTGCGCTGGACCGCACTCGCTCGCCGTCAACGCCTGTCGCGCGCGATGAGCGTGATCCTGGCACCGTGCGTGCGGAAGATCGATGAGAGCGCATCGGCGCCGACGACGTCGCCATCGCTGGTCACGAGCTCCCACTGCCGGCCCATGGCGCTCGCATCCAGGCCGAGGAACTCGCAAAGCGAATCGAGCGCGATGCCGTCGTTGGTCGTGCGGTAGGACCGGGGCGCGTCGTCGACCTTGCCGGTGCGCAGGATCAGGGTCGCCTTATTGTCTCGCGGCGGTGACGCAAGACCAGCCGCCGGTGCCTTGTTCGAAACGAGCGCGCGCAACTCGGCCAGCTCACGCCGAAGTGCTGCGACCTCATGCTCGAGCTGCGCCAGGCGCTGGTCGTCGTCCATCGGTCGAGCCTACGCCACGCGCGACACGCGCGCAGCACCAGCACCGATCGCCCGCCGCGCTTCCTCGAGATCGAAGTCGGCCTGCAAGCCTGTCCAGAACCGCTCACTGGTTCCGAACGCTTTCGCGAGTCGGATGGCCGTGTCCGCGCTGATCCCGCGCTTGCCGAGGACGATCTCGTTCACGCGCCGCGGCGGAACCTCGATGGCACGAGCCAGCGCGTTCTGGCTGACGCCCATGGGGACGAGGAACTCCTCGAGCAGAACTTCGCCAGGATGAATGTTGCGCAGCTTCTTCATGGTTGCCCTCAGTGGTAGTCGACGATCTCGACTTCGAGCGCGCCGCCTTCGTTCCATCGAAAGCAGATACGCCACTGATCGTTGATACGAATGCTGTGCTGGCCACGCCGGTCAGCCTTCAGCGCCTCGAGTCGGTTGGCGGGCGGCACCCGAAGATCGGACAACATCGCTGCATTGTTGAGCATTCGCAACTTCCGAGGCAACGCATGACCCACGACAAGCTGGACAGGCGCTCGCGGTAGCACGCGAGCCGCACCGGATCACCAGCGATCGCTGCGGCGCGGCGCGTCGTAGCCTGCTCATCGATCTCGCCGGCGACGCGAACCGGGAACACGGCCGTCCAGCGCCGGGCTACTTCCTCGGGCGACCACGACCAGGCCAACGCCGGATCGAGCCTGTCGACCACGTGAAGATGATTGCTCATCACCGCGTAGGCGTAGACGCCGAGCGCAAA
>CALKUS010000135.1 GCA_937996755.1 uncultured Pseudomonadota bacterium
CTGTACAAGACTGGTTCGGAGCGACGCCACGCCTTCGCACCCTCGGACGTTCATGCGGAGCGGGGTGCGGTCGGAATTCCTCGACGCACCCGGTCTGGCGGCGAGATTGTTTCAGGGAAGCTTCGGTAGGAGCCCACCCCTGTGGGCGATCGGCGAGTGTCTGCGGTGCTACTCGAAGACCCGGCAGATCGGCTGATCGAAGCGGCTCTGGACTCCCGAGTTCGCCCATCGCTTCGTCGCGCTTCCACGAATCGCTGGAGGACTGCGACGGCTTCGGGGTAAGCGATCTGCCGTCTGTTCGAGTTTGCTTGGAGCACTCGCCGATCGCCCACAGGGTGGGCTCCTACGACATCCTCCCTGCGATTGCGCCGCGGCCAGTTCGGGTGCGTCGAGGAATTCCGACCGCACCCCGCTCCGCATGAACGCTCGAACCTGCGAAGGCGTGGCGTCGCTCCGAAGTCACGTCGTACAGCGCGCTCCGTCGGAGCTGCCAGAGCCGATCACGCCCCCGCCACCGTCATCTTCCCCACGAGTATCGACCCCACGAGGATGTGCGAGCGCGGATCGACGTCGCTGCCGACCGCGCGAATGCCCATCAGCATCTCGCGCAGGTTGCCGGCAACGGTCACCTCTTCGACCGGAAACGCGATCTTCCCGCTCTGCACCCAGAAACCCGCTGCGCCGCGCGAGTAGTCGCCCGTCACGATATTGACGCCCTGCCCCATGACTTCGGTGAGCAGCAGGCCGGTGCCGAGCGCGTCGAGCATGGCGTCGAAGCCCATCCCGCCGCCGGTCACGACGAGGTTGTGCACGCCGCCGGCGTTGCCGGTCGATTGCAGGCCGAGCTTGCGCGCCGAATAGCTGCCCAGCACGTAACGCGCGAGCACGCCGTCGCGCACGAGGTCGGAGTCGACCGTGGCAACGCCTTCCGCATCGAACGTGGAGGAGCCGTGCCCGCGGGCGAGGTGCGGGCGCTCGACGATGCCCATCCACGGCGGCAGCACCGGCTTGCCGGCCTGGCCGACGAGGAACGAGGCCTGGCGATAGAGCGCGCCGCCGCTCGCCGCGGAGACGAGGTGGCTCACCAGGCCGCGCGCGACTTCCGGGGCGAACAGCACGGGGCATTCGCGCGTGGAAAGCGAACGCGCATCGAGCCGCTCCAGCGTGCGCTGGCCGGCGCGTCGGCCGATCTCGCGCACGTCGGTCAGCGAGCCGGCATCGCGCGTCGAGTCGTACCAGTAGTCGCGCTGCATGCCGTTCGCGTCCTCGCCGATCAGCGAACAGCTCACGGAATGACGCGTGCTGCGCTCGCGACCGAGGAAGCCGTGCGAGTTCGCGTACACGCTGACGCTCTCGGCGCTCGTCACGCTCGCGCCGTCGGAATTCACCAGGCGCGCATCGAGCGCGCGACCGGCCGCTTCGCATTCGACGCCGAGCTCGATCGCGCGTTCCGCGGACACGTTCCACGGGTGCCAGAGGTCGAGGTCGGGGAAGCTCGTCGCGAGGCGCGCGGGATCGGCGAGCCCGGCGCACGGGTCGGACTCGGTGAACTGCGCGATCGCGCAGGCCTGCGCGATCGTGGCGTCGATCGACGCGCTCGTGAGGTCGGCGGTGTTCGCCGAGCCCTTGCGCTGGCCGAAGTACACCGTGACCGACACGCCGCGGTCGCGCGTGTGCTCGAGCGTCTCCACCTCGCCCAGGCGCACGTTGACCGAGATGCCCTTGTCGAGCGACAGGCCCACCTCGGACTGCGTCGCGCCCGCGCGTTTGCAGCGCGCCAGGACGTCCTCGGCGAGGTTCGCGAGCCGGTCCAGCTCGGCGTGGCTGTTGTCGGTGCTGGCGACGACTGCGTTCAATGGATAGGCTTCCGTGCATGAACGATGAAGAGCCCGAAGACGAAGCCCCGCCCGAACGCCTGCCGCGCGACCAGCGACCGAGCCGCAGCTCGAAGCGGCGCGACGCGCTGGCGGTGTTCGACCTGGCCGAGGCGCTCGTGGCGATGACCGAGGCGCAGCTCGCGCGCGTCGGGCTGCCCGACGAACTCGCGGCGCTCGTCGCCGAGAGCCGGCGCATCACGCAACACATCGCTCGCAAGCGGCAGCTGCAGTTCCTCGCGAAGCACCTGCGGCGCAACGAGGACGTCCTTCCCGCGATCCGTGCCGTGCTCGACCACGACCGGGACGAGAAACGCGCCGATGCCGCGAAGCTGCACCGCATCGAGCACTGGCGCGACCGCCTGATCGACGGCGGCGACGAAGCGCTCGGCGAGCTGCTCGCGGAGCACCCCGGCGCGGACCGGCAGCACCTGCGGCAGCTCGCGCGCAACGCGAAGGCCGAGCGCGTGGCGAACAAGCCGCCGGCGTCGGCGCGCGAGCTGTTCAGGGTGCTGCGAGCGTTGCTCGAGGCGCCGGAAATGGGAAATGGGCAATAGGAAATCGGAAGAGCGAAGCGCGCTTCGCCGATTTCCGATTTCCGATTTCCGATTTCCGCGGGCGCAGTTCATCCGCGCGTCCCCCCGACGGTGAGCCCATCGATCCTGAGCGTCGGCTGGCCCACGCCCACGGGCACGCTCTGGCCGTCCTTGCCGCATACGCCGACGCCGGCGTCGAGCTCGAGGTCGTTGCCGATCATCGACACGCGCGTGAGCACGTCGGGGCCGGAGCCGATCAGCGTGGCGCCCTTCACGGGCCGCGTCACCTTGCCGCCTTCGATGAGGTACGCCTCGCTCGCGCTGAAGACGAACTTGCCGTTCGTGATGTCCACCTGGCCGCCGCCGAAGTTCACGGCGTAGAGGCCGCGCGGCACCGAGGCGATGATCTCCTCGCGCGTGTGCTTGCCGGGGCGCATGTAGGTGTTCGTCATGCGCGGCATGGGCAGGTGCGCGAACGATTCGCGGCGCCCGTTGCCGGTCGCGGCGACGCCCATCAGGCCCGAGTTCAACCGGTCCTGCATCAGGCCGACGAGGCGGCCGTCCTCGATCAGCGTCGTGCACTGCGTGGGCGTGCCTTCGTCGTCCACGTTCAGCGAGCCGCGGCGATCGGGCAGCGTGCCGTCGTCGACTACGGTCACTCCGGCGGCGGCTATTCTTTCTCCCGTTCGGGATGCAAACGCGCTTAGTCCCTTGCGGTTGAAATCGCCTTCGAGGCCATGGCCGATCGCTTCGTGCAGCAGCACGCCGGGCCAGCCCGGTCCGAGCACGACCGTCATGCTGCCGGCGGGCGCTTCGCCCGCGTCGAGGTTGACGAGCGCCTGGCGCACCGCCTCGCGCGCGAATTCCCACGGCTTGCCGTCGTCGACGAGGCGGCCGTATGCGTAGCGGCCACCGCCACCGGACGTGCCCTGCTCGCGCCGGCCGTTCGATTCCGCGATCACCTGCACGTTGAAGCGCACGAGCGGGCGCACGTCGCCGGCGAGCACGCCGTCGCTCGCCGCGACGAGCACCGTGTCGAGCGCGCCCGAGATGCTCACCACCACCTGCTTCACGCGCGCGTCCAGCGAGCGCGCGTACGCGTCGATGTCGCGCAGCAGCTTCACCTTGTCGGCCGCGACGAGCGTTTCGATCGGGTCGATCGGCGGGTACAGCGTGCGTCCTTCGCGGCGCACCAGCGCCTGCGCCGGCGACTCCACGCCGCTGCGCGCGATCGCGCGCGCGGTACCGGCCGCTTCGAGCAGCTGCGGCAACGCGATCTCGTCCGAGTACGCGAAGCCGGTCTTCTCCCGGCTGATCGCGCGCACACCGACGCCCTGTTCGATCGAGTGCGAGCCTTCCTTGACGATGCCGTCCTCGAGCACCCAGGACTCGAAACGCGAATGCTGGAAATACAGGTCGGCGCGGTCGATGCCGCGGCCCATGAGCCGTGCGAACACGCGCTCGAGGTCGGACGGCGCGAGGCCACCGGGGTCGAGCAGGCGCGACTGGGCGATTCGTTGCGCGTCGGTCATCGTGGGCACGTCGGGGGTCATTGGAGCGAGATGGGGTCGGGCGCATTTGCCCGCAAGGCGGAATGTACCTGAGCGTGTCACTCGCCGGACGGCGGCGGCGCCTTCGCGCGATGGCGCGCGGAATGCTGCTTCTCCACCAGGTCGATCTGCGGCTGGTCCCAGCTGCCCTTCACCGTGTAGCGCGCGCGACCGATCTGCTTGAGCGGGCTGGAGAGCACGTTCTGCACCACGAGGCCCGCCGCCGCGCCCGCCGGGCCGGCCGCGAGCGCGCCCACCACGGGCAGCACGCCTCCGACCTTCGGCGACACCTCGAGCTGCTGGTCGTAATCGCGCTGCGCGAGCCCGGTCCGGCCCGTCACCTTGATCTCGACCGACGGCCCCTTCAGCACCACGTCGTCGGTGTACGCATTGCCGTTCTCGAGCTTGAACTTGCCGGTGATGCGATCGAATGCGAGGCCTTCGCCGAAGAAATCGCTGAAGTCGAGCGACAGCCGCCGCGGCAGCGCCTGGAAGCTGATGAGGCCGAACACGCGTCCCATGCCCGGCTCGACGTCCGGGATGCGGCCCTTGCCGACGCTCACCTCGAGCGTGCCGTCGGTGGTCGAGAGCCCGAATTGCGCGGGCGATCCCGGCCACTGGCCGCGCAACGTGGCGACCGTCTGCCCCCCTTCGAACATGCCGGCGAAGCCGAGCGTGTCGAGCATCTTGCCGAGGTCCTCCGCGGTGAACGTCGCGTCGAACCGCGACGTCTCGCCCGCCGGCGCGAGCGACCAATCGCCGCGCGCGCGGATCTCCAGGTTCGGCGTGCGCGTTTCGAGCCGCTCGACGCGCATGCCGCCCGATGCGGGGAACGTTTCGACGCGCGCATCGCCGAGCTGCGCCTTGCCGAAGCGCAGGTCCTTCACCCACAGGTGCAGCGGCGGCATCTGGCCGGGGTCGAACGGCTTGCTCTCCGCGCCGGGACGCGCCTCCGGGAAATGCAGCTTCTCGAATTCCGCCGTGACGCCCGACGTCGCGCGGTCGCCCGGCATCAGCACCGTGCCGTCGATCAGCGGGCCCTTCGCGCGGATGCGCGTGCCGCCGGCTTCCGGTGCGAGCGACACGTGCGTGTCGGGGAATTCGCGCGAAAACATGTCGAGCACGCCCGCGTCGAGGTCGATGTCGACGCCGCCACCACCGCCGTCCGCGCCGCCGATCGCGCTCCACGCACCGAGGTCCAGCGCCGCGACGTCGCCGCGCACGCGCAGCCCGCTCTCGGGTAACGGGCCGGGTTCGGCAAGGCCGAAGCCGATCGCCGCGGCGAAGGGCTTCTCGCCCGGCAAGTGCAGGTCGGCGCGCAGCAACCGCCCGAGCTCCACGCGCATCGGGCTGTCGGCGACCGGCAGGTCGAGCGCGATGCGCGCGGGCATCGCGCTGTCGGCGTCCTTGCGCAGCGGCGCCGGCAGGTCGATCGCGGTACCGACGAGGTCCGAGCGCAGCACGAGGTGCTTCGGCGCCACCACGTCGCCTTCGACCTTGTCGATCGCGAGCTCGACGGTCCACGCGGAGCGGCCGGGCATCAGGCCGGTGAACGGCGCGAGCATCGGGTAGTCGCGGACGAGTGTAGACACGGGCAACTCGCCGCGCAGGCTCGCTTCCAGCGAATGCGCGGGCGCGACCACGAACTCGCCCTGCGCGATCGACAGCGACGCCGGATCGCCATCGGCGAGCACCGCGAGCTCGTCGGCCGAGAAGCCCGCCTGGCTGAAGCGCAGCGGGCCGTTCGCCTTGTCGAACGCGAGGTTCCAGGGTGCGTGGCGCAGGTCCGCGTCGTGCAGCCGCACGGTGCCGCGCACCGTCGTCGGCTTGTCCGCGATCTCCGGTTCCTTCGCGATCGGCAGGTCGAGGTCGAACGACACGTCGGCCGTGCCGCCGACACTGAGCCCCGTCATGTACGAGCCGATCTTCTCTTCCAGCGTGCTGCGATGGATGAAGTCGGTGATCGAAGCGCCCGTGCCCTGCACTTCGGCCTGCAGCGCCAGCTCGGCGTGCTTGAAGTCGGGAATCTCCGCGTGCGCGGATGCGATGCGGTTGCCCAGCGCCTCGCCTGCTTCGACGTCGAACGTCAGGCCGTTCTTGATGAACACCGCGTGGCCGTTCACGCCGTGCGCGGCAGGCCAGCGCGGGTGGTAGTCGAGCGTGAGCGCGGCGATGTTCGCATGCGCCTCGAAGCGCCCCGTGTCCTGCTTGAACGGCCAGTCGTCGAGGTCGCCGCGCACGATGGCCAGCCCACCGTCCACGCGACCAGCGACGAGCGCGCGATCGAGCCACTCGCGCGTCTTCTCGGGCATCACGTTGATCGGCCAGAACATCCGCGCTTTCGGCACCTCGCCGGAAACGACGGCGACCGTCGTGTCGAGGCTCGGCTTCGTGCCCTCGGGGTCGAACCACACGCTCGCGCGCGCGCGCGCCGACGCGCCCGCCACGGTGAAGTCGAGGTCCACGCCTTCGATGCGCCAGCCGTCCGCGCCGCGCCACGCGCCGAACGTGCCGCTGCGCAGCTCGACCGGCAGCGGATCGCTGAAGACGTGCGGGAAATCGAGGTCGAAGCGCTCGCGTGCGCGCGGCATGAACACGATCGCGTCGCCATCGCCGAGCAGGCGCCCGGAGATCGTGCCGAAGCCTGGCGTGCGCTCGCCCGGCCGCAGCGAAAGCTTTTCGACGTCGGCCGACAACGAAGCGAGGCGACCGTGGCCGAACGATGCGCGCAGGTTCGACAGGCGCCCGCGTGGCGCGCCCTCGAACAGTACGGCGCGCAGCTTCGGCGGAACGGCGCTCGAAAGCGCGGCGAGCGGCGCAAGGCGCGAGAGCTCGAGCCGCGACGCCTCGACGCCATAGCCGCGGCCGTTCGGCGTATCGCGCGCGACGAGCTTGAGCTGCGTGTCGGGCACGTCGTCGTCGCCGCGCCACTCGAGCACGTCGAGGCGCCAGCCCTGCGCGTCGCGCCGCCAGCGCGCGGCGGCGCGCCAGTCGGTGAGCTGCGTGCGCGGCTCGATCGCGAGCCCATCGCCGAGCGGCACCGGCTCGGTGCCGCGCAGCACCAGCTGCTCGGCTTCGGTTTCGACGCGCAGCGATTCGAGCCGGCCGTCGACGTAGTCGAACCAGATTTCCGCGCTCGCCTTGCCCGACATCGGCTGGATGCCGGCGAGCGGCATCTGCGCGAGCCACAGCGCGGGCTCGAGCTCGCGCGCGAGCACGTGGCAGTGCGCGACGCGCGGATCGGCGACGCACGCGAAGCGCAGCGGCGGCGATTGCGCATCGATCCATGCGACGCCGCCGAAGCGGCGCGACGCGCCGTCGTTCACCATGCGCAGGTCGACGCGCGACAGCGACAGCGACGTGCCGCGCTCCTCGTCGCGCAGCTCGACCTGCGCGGAGCCGAGGCTCACGCCGCCGAGGTCGAACAACGTGTTGTTCGCATTCGCGCTCTTCGCACCGCCCGCGAGCCGCGCGATCGTGATCTTGCCGGCGGCATCGCGCACCACGTCGGCCTGCACGCCCACGACGCGGAACTCGCTGAAGCTCGCGTCCTTGCGCATCCACGAATAGAAGTCGATCACGAGCTCGGCGCGATCGATGTCGAAGCTGCCGCCGCCGGTCGGGTCGACGAGGCTCACGCCGTCGAGCGTGAAGATCGGCCCGCGCGGCGACCAGCGCCCCTGCAGCGCGCGAAACGTGACGGGTCGCTTGAGCTTTTCGCTCAGGAACGCGCGCACCTTCTCGGGGTGGCTGACGAGCCACGGCATCGCCACGGCCACGCACGCGAGCACGACCGCCCCGCCGATCACGACGAACGCGATCGCGCCCTGGATCGACAGGCGCAGCCGCCGCCGGCGGCGTTGCCATTTGGTCAGGTGCTGGTGCATC
The DNA here is from genome assembly GCA_937996755.1 of uncultured Pseudomonadota bacterium. GTDB lineage: Bacteria > Pseudomonadota > Gammaproteobacteria > Xanthomonadales > Ahniellaceae > CALKUS01. The sequence goes on from CALKUS010000135.1 coordinate 7,849, forward strand.
GACAGCGCTCGAGGCTCGGCGCAGATCCGCGACGCGCCGAGCGCCCGTCGTCCGAGTCTGGGTCTGAGTCTGAGTCTGAGTGCGAGTACACCGAGGTCACCATGGTCGCCGAAAAGTCTCGTCCGTGCGCACTCAGACTCAGACTCGGACCGGGCCTTCGCGAAGCAGCGTTCATTGCCGAGCGGGTCGTCAGAGCAGCACCACGTCGTACTGCTCCTGCGAATACTGCTCCTCCGCCTGGAAACGAATCGTTTTTCCGATGAACTCCTCGAGCTCGGCGACCGCGGCCGATTCCTCCTCGAGGATCTTCGACACCACCTTCGGCGCCGCGAGCACGAGCAGCTTGGCCGCCTCGAACTGCCGCACGGCGCGCGTGATCTCGCGGAAGATTTCGTAACAGACGGTCTCGGGGGTCTTCAGGCTGCCGCGGCCGCCGCACGCGACGCACGGCTCGCACAATTGCCGCTCGAGGCTGTCGGTGGTGCGCTTGCGCGTCATCTCCACCAGGCCGAGCGGCGACATCTCGTAGACGGTGGTCTTCGCGTGGTCGCGCGCGAGCGCCTTCTCGAGCGTGCGCAATACCTGCCGCTTGTGCTCCTCGTCCGTCATGTCGATGAAGTCGATGATCACGATCCCGCCGAGGTTGCGCAGCCGCAGCTGCCGTGCGGCCGCCTGCGCGGCCTCGAGGTTGGTGCGGAACACCGTCTCCTCGAGGTTGCGCGAGCCCAGGAAGGCGCCCGTGTTCACGTCGATCGTCGTCATCGCTTCCGTCTGGTCGATGACGAGGTGCCCGCCCGACTTCAATGGCACTTCCTTCTTGAGCGCGCGCTGAATCTCGTCCTCGACGCCGTACAGGTCGAAGATCGGGCGCTCGCCCGGGTAGTGCTCGATGCGGTCGGCGAGCTCGGGCATGAACTGCTGCGCGAACGCCACGCAGCGTTCCCAGGTCTCGCGCGAGTCCACGCGCACCTTCTCGATGTTCACGCGCATCATGTCGCGCACGGCGCGCAACGGCAGCGAGAGGTCCTCGTAGATGCGGTCGCCGACGCGCGAATCGGCAATCTGCCCCTGCACCGTGTCCCACACCTTGCGCAGGTAGGCGACATCCTCGGCGAGCGCCTCCGCCGACTGCCCTTCGCCGTTCGTGCGCAGGATGAAGCCGAACTTGCCGCCGTCCTGCAGCGTCGTGACGATGTCCTTCAGGCGCTGCCGTTCGGTTTCGTCCTCGATGCGCGCGGAAACGCCGAGCACGCGCGAGGTGGGCAGCAGCACGATGCAGCGCGACGGGATCGACAGGTGCGTCGTGAGGCGCGCGCCCTTCGTGCCGATCGGGTCCTTCACCACCTGGACGACGATCTCCTGGCCGTCGCGGACCAGCTCGGCGATCGGCGGCGTCGGCCCGTGGCCGTTGCCATTGCCGTTCCCGTTGCCGTTCGCCTCGTCGCCGGTGTCGGGCGCGGGCGTGCGCATGATGTCGGATGCATGCAGGAACGCAGCGCGTTCCAGGCCGATCTCGACGAACGCGGCCTGCATGCCGGGCATGACGCGCGACACGCGACCCTTGTAGATGTTGCCGAAATAGCCGCGGCGGGAGGCGCGCTCGAGGTGCACTTCCTGCAACATGCCGTTTTCGACGACGGCGACTCGGGTTTCGCGTGGGGTGACGTTGATCAGGATCTCTTCGGACACGTGGGGGGACGGGTGGGAAGGTCGATCCAGAGCTTATAGCCCGCCCGTGGACCTACGGCCAGCCCCGGACTCTCGGTGCGGTCCGGTGCGTCCCCGCCGGCGCGGGAAGCGCTCAGCGCGCGGCCGCGACGCCGAATTCCCGCAACAACCGAGCGGTCTCGAACAGCGGCAGTCCCATCACGCCCGTGTAGCTGCCGTCGATGCGAGAAACGAACGCCGCTGCACGGCCCTGGATGCCATAGGCGCCGGCCTTGCCGAACGGCTCGCCGGTCGCGACGTAGGCGTCGATCGCCGCGGCGTCAAGCGCTGCCACGTGCACGGTCGATTCCTGCAGCACGAGCTTCTCGCGTCCGGCGTCCGCGATGCAGACGGCCGACAGCACGCGGTGCGCGCGGCCCGCGAGCCGGGCGAGCATCGCGCGCGCAGCGTCGGCGTCCGCGGGCTTGCCGAACACGTCGTCGCCGAGCACCACTTCGGTGTCGGCGGCGAGCACGACCGCGTGCGGCGTCGCCGCCACCTGCACGAGTCCGGCGCCGGCCTTCTCGCGCGCGACGCGGCGCACGTAGTCCTCGGGCGGCTCGCCGGGCGCGCGCACCTCGTCGACGCTCGCGTCGAGCACGCTGAACTGGTAACCGAGCTGCTCGAGCAGCTGCCGGCGGCGCGGCGATTGCGAGGCGAGGAAAAGCACGGCCGGTCCCGTTCGGTGGCGTGTCCGCATGATCGCAGCGCGACGGACCCCGGAAAAGAAGCGGGGCCCCGAAGGGCCCCGCGAATACTTCAGTGAAACTCGATTCGGCTCATTCGAAGCCGTTCGAGAACAGCGCGTCCGGCAGGCCACCGGCACAGACGAACGTCGTGGCCGAGACCACCACGTCGTCGATGCGGATGCCGGGGACACCACCGGCGACGACGCTCGAGTCGGTCGCCGCGAGCCAGCGCAGGCGCACGCTCTGGCCGTTCGCCGCCGCCGGCAGCGTGACCGTCGACGTGATGTACGCCGGCGCCGCCGTCGTGCCGCCGGACAGGCCGGACCAGGCCTGGCGACCGCCGATCGGGCTGCTGAAGCCGGTCGAGATCGTGTCGGTGTAGCCACCCGCCGTGAACGTGCCACCGGCCGTGACGATGTCGGTGAACGCGCCGGCGCCGATGCTGATCTCCAGCACCATGCCGTCGTACGTGTCCTCGTAGTTGAAGAGGTTCTTGAACGTGACGGATGCGCCGCCAGCGGGCACGGTGAAGGCCTCGGAAACGAGCTCGCTCGTCGACACCGTCCCGACCTCGTTGACGAACGCGGCGTTCGGCGCGGAGGACGGCGTGGTGGCGGACGTGGTCCACAACGCGAGCGGCGTGGCGCCGGTCACGGCCGAGGTCCAGCCGGCCGGCAGCGCCGGTGCCGTGGCGCCGTCGAAGTTCTGCGAGAGCGCCGTGTTCACCTGCGCAACGCCGATGCGGATCGGCGCATAGGCGACCGCCGGGAACGCGGTGGGCCCGTCCTGCAGGCCGAGCGTCGGCGTGACGAACTGGCCGCACGTGCCGCCGACCGTGAACGCGAAGTCGCGCGACACCGTCGGGCCGCCGGCGACGACGACACCGTAGGTCTGCGGGGCACCGGGCAGCGTGACGTTGCCGCTCGCGGCGAGCGTGCCGACGAGGGCGGCCGACGAGTCCGCACCGCCGTTGTTGACGACCGGCAGGCTCAGCGTGACGACCTCACCCGGATCGGGCGCGCCGTTCGGCGGCGTGAAGCTCTCGGACACCAGCGTCACCGGCGTGCCCGCGGACAGCGTCGGGACGCCCGTGAGGCACCCCGTGAACGTCACGGTGCCGTTGTTCGTCACGGTGAGCGGGCTGCTCGTGATCGAGCCGAACGTCGGCTTCGAGGCGGTCGCCGTGTACGTACCCGGCGGCAGCTTGAAGTTCGAGTCGAGCGTGCCGTCGGCCTTGGTCGTGCGCAGCAGGCCACCCGGCAGTGTGACGACCGCGCCCGCGAGCGGGAGGCCGGAGCTGCAGATGGTGAGGTTCGCGGCGATCTGGCCGCGCTGCGGCGCCGTGCAACCCGGCAGGATGAACTTGCCGAAGCGCGTGGCCCAACCGGCGCTGCTCGCCGCGGTGTAGTACTCCTGCGTGTACCAGAACGTGCACTCGTCGTTCGGGTCGACGCTCATCGAGCTGTAGTCGCCCCAGCGACCGCTGGACGAGCTCTGCGCGCCGCCCGTGGCGACGAACACGGTCTCGCCTTCGTTCATGCCGACGCCCGTTGCTGCGCCCGTGCGGCCGGTGACGACGATGTTGGCACCGAACGGCGTGGGCTGCGGCGCCTGGCTGTAGCCGAGGCCGAGGTTGCCCTGGCCGTCCTGCGCGATCGAGCCCATCCAGTTGTTGATGCCGGCGCCGTTGCCCGGGGCGAGGTTCTGCGTGCCCTGGTCGCGGACCGTCATCGGCGGGTTCGACAGGTCGGTGCTGCGCAGCTCGAACCAGCGCACGCCCGTCTGGTACGTGGCGGCGCTCGTGGGATTCACACCGGACACGTTGACGGTGAAGTTGCCGACCCACGAATTGATGGGCGCGGCAGGCGTGCCGAGGTTGCGGTAGCCGACGCGGAACAGCAGGCGGTCGGAAATCGCATCGAGCGCCGTGCCGGCACCCTGCTCGATCAGGTTGCGACCGCTCGGCGCACGCGCGTCGAACTCGGCGAGCGGCGTGTCGGCGCGCACGTTGAACGTGGACGACGCGGGCGTCGCGTAGTTCGGCACCAGCTCGTACGTGCGGATGCCGTCGATCGGGTCGCCGAAATCGTTGGCGCGGAACTCGAGGATGCGGTTCGGCAGGCCGGTCGGCGGCGGGATCACGCCGTCGATGTCGGTCGGCAGCTGGCCGCCGGCGTTCGGGTCGATGCCGAACACGTCACGATAGATGTACGACGCGGTCGGGTCGCCGACCAGCATCTTGGCGCGGTCGAACGCGAAGATGCCCGCGCCGGTGAACGCCGTGCCCGCCTGGTTGAACTGGTTGACGGTGAGGTAGTAGCCGTCGGGCCAGACGCCGTAGTGCGGGTAGTCGAAGAAGTTGTTGTTCGGCATCACGAACGCGTACGAGTAGTACGCCCCGAGCGGATCGGGCGTGCGCGAGATCGCGATGCACTGGCGGCCGGGCACGCCGTCGACTTCGAACTGCGAAATCATCCAGCGGTCGGCCAGCGGGTCGTACAGCACCACCGGGTCGCCGTCGTCGCCCGTGCGGCAGGCATCGCCCGCGGGCAGGCCCTGGAAGAACTGGGCGCTCTGCAGCACCGGGCCGATCTGGCGGCCGCCGGTCGTCTTGTCGTACACCGAAACGGAGATGTTGACCGTCTGCACGTAGTGGTTCGGGCCGACGTCGCCGTTCGTGTCGGGCGGCAGGCAGCCGCACAGCGATTCGGCGCCGGTCTGGCCGAGGAACGTGGTGGGCGCACCGATCGTCGACGGGCCGCGCGCGTTGTTGTTCGCGAGCAGCGGGTCGAGGAATGCACCATCACCCGCGCCCGCACCGGGCTTGCGGTACTTGATGCGCGCGTTCTCGTTCTGCTCCTTCGCCTGCGACTCGTTTTCCTTGACGATCCGGCGCACCGGCACCTGGTCGCGGATCGGCTGCGTGACGCCGAATGCGGCGGCCTTCGCGGTCATGAATTCGCCCTGCGCGCTGACCAGCGGCGGGCCGTCCGCAGCGAACGCGGGCGCAGTGACGAGCAGAACGGCCATCGCCGTCGCCAGGCGCGTGCACGCCTGGAGCTTGTTGAATCGACGCATCATTTCATCCCCCGGGATGAGGTTGTGACCTGCCGGAGACGCCGGAAAAATCTGATGGAACCCGTCCCCAGCCACTTGACATCGTTCCCGATGGTAAGCCCGTCCGGCCGATCCGTCGAGAGCCGGTGGCGGCCGGCCGACGGGCGGCGCCGCGAGCCGCGCCCTGCACGGTCGCGCCGCCGTGCTTCAATGCCGCCATGCCCCACCTGGACCTCGCCCTGCTGGTCTGCGCGGCGCTCGTCGCGCTCGGCATCGTGACCAGCCTCCTGTCGCTGCGCTTCGGCGCGCCGCTGCTGCTCGTCTTCCTGGGCGTCGGCCTCGCGGCCGGCGAGGACGGGCTCGGGGGGATCCGGTTCGACGACGCGCACCTGGTGTACACCATCTGCAGCATCGCACTGGCCGTCGTTCTGTTCGACGCCGGGTTCGAGACGCGCTGGCAGAGTTACCGCGTGGCCGCGCGCCCGGCGCTCGTGCTTGCGACGGTCGGCGTGCTCGTCACCACCGCCGTCTTCGCGTACGCCGCGCGGCTCGTGCTCGGCTTCGACTGGCCGCACGCGTTGCTGCTCGGCGCGATGGTGAGCTCCACCGACGCGGCAGCGGTGTTCTTCCTGCTGCGCGTCGGCGGCGCCGTGGTGCGCGACCGCGTCCGTTCCACGCTGGAAATCGAATCGGGCACGAACGACCCGATGGCGATCTTCCTCACGACCGCCCTGCTCTCTTTCGTCGCGACGCGCAGCGAGATCGGCGGCTGGCACCTCGTGCTGGAATTCGGGCGCGAAATGGGCCTCGGCAGCGTGCTCGGCCTGGCCGGCGGATGGGCGATCGCTGCGCTGCTGCGCCGCCTGCCGCTGGAGCGCGCGCTCGTGCCGTTGCTCGCGACGAGCCTCGCGCTGTGCCTGTTCGCCGCGACGAACATGCTCGGCGGCAGCGGCTACCTCGCGATCTACCTCGCCGGCCTGGTCGTCGGCAACCTGCGCATCAACGAAGGCGTCGCGCTGCGCCGCTTCCAGGGCGCGTTCACGTGGCTCGGCCAGATCGTCATGTTCATCACGCTCGGGCTGTTCGCGACGCCGAGCGAGTTCGTGGGCCTGCTCGGCGAGTCGCTCGTGCTCGCGGCGGTGCTCGTGCTCGTCGCGCGCCCGCTCGCCGCGGCGCTTTGCCTGTTCCCGTTCGGCTTCTCGCGCGACGAGACGCTGCTCACCGGCTGGGTCGGGTTGCGCGGTGCCGTTTCGCTCCTGCTCGCGATCCTGCCGCTGCTCGCGGGCGTGGAACACGCGCGCACGATGTTCAACGTCACGTTCGAGATCGTGTTCGTGTCGCTGCTCGTGCAGGGCTGGACGCTCTTGCCGGTCGCGCGACGACTGCGCCAGGTGGTGCCCGCACGTAGCGGGCCGGTGGAACGCAGCGCGCTCGACATGCCGGGCCTCGATGGCCACGAGCTCGTCTGCTATCGCATCGCCGAGCACAGCCCGATCGCCGCCGGCGCCACGCTGCCGCGCTGGTCGCGTCCGTCGCTCGTCGTCCGCCGCGGCGAATCCATGCGCATCCGCGAGGCGGGCCCGTTGCAGGTGGGCGACCTCGTCTACCTCATCGTCACCGAGGATCGCATCGCGCTGCTCGACCGGATCTTCGCCGCGACGCGCCGCCCGGAGAAATCCGACCGCCAGTTCTTCGGCGACTTCGCGCTCGCGCCCGACGTCACGCTGTCGGACATCGCGGCGAGCTATGGCGTCGCGGTGCCGTTGCGCGATTCGGGCTTGACGGTATCCGAAGCGCTGGCGCGTGAATTCGATTCCGCGCCGACGGTGGGGGACCGGTTGCGGCTCGGCAAGGTGGAATTGATCGTGCGCGACGTCGGCAACGACGGACGCGTGGCGGAGGTGGGGTTGGCGTTGAAGCCGTAGCGTACAGAGCGGGTTGTACGGCGCGGCTTCGACGAAGCCATCTGCCACCATGTCGAAGTGCCCGAACCACGCGCCGATCGCCCACAGGGGTGGGCTCCTACGAAATCCTCCCTGGATGCCTTTCGAGACGAGTCCCGTGCGTTGCGTCGCTCCGTGAGCTGGGTTGTACAGCGCGCGCTGTTGCCATCGACAGAGCGGCATCGCCTTGAGACTTCGGTCGGGCACGATGTACAACTTCGTTGCGGAGCGACGGCACGCCTTCGCGTCCTCACGCGATCATGCGCAGCGGGGTGCGATCGTCGCGCCTCGACAAGACCAGACTGGCCACACCCCGTTCACAGGGAGGATTCGGTAGGAGCCCACCCCTGTGGGCGATCGGCGCGCCGCCGCAGGAAATGCGAGACACGGCAGATCGGTTTCGTCGGAGCGGCGCTGTACAACCCCGCTCTTCACGCCCGGTGATAAGGGTGACCCTTTCGAATACTCCACGCGCGGTACAGCTGCTCGATCACCACGAGCCGCACGAGCATGTGCGGCAGCACGAGCGGCGACAGCGACCACTTCGCGTCGGCGCGCGCCATGACCTCCGGCGCATGCCCGTCCGCGCCGCCGATCAGCAACGCGACGTCACGTCCGCTCTGCTCCCACGCTTCGGTTTTCTTCGCGAGCTCGGTGGTGGACCACGCCGCCCCGCGCTCGTCGAGCGCCACGACGTACGCGTTCTTCGGCAGCGCGGCGATGACACGCGCGCCTTCTTCCGCGATCGCGCGGGCGGGATCGCGTGTCGCGCTGCGCGCGCCGGGCGGGATCTCCACCAGCGCGGGCGCGTGCGGGTGCGGCAGGCGCTTCGCGTAGTCGGCGTAACCTTCCCGCACCCAGGACGGCGGCTTGTCGCCGACCGCGATCAGCGCGATGCGCACTGGTCGCGCGCGGAGCTCAGCCGACCGCGGCGTTCGCCGGCATGTCGTCGCCCACGGTCCACAGGCGCTCGAGCCCGTAGAACTCGCGCACGCGCGGCAGCATCACGTGGACCACGATGTCGCCGAGGTCGACCAGCACCCATTCGGCCTCGCGCTGGCCTTCCACGCCCAGCGGCGCCACGCCCGCGCGCTTCGCGAACTTCACCACCTCGTCGGCGATGGATTTCACGTGCCGGGTGGACGTGCCACTGGCGATGACCAGGAGGTCGGTGATGGAGGTCTTGCCGCGGACGTCGATCTCGCGCACGTCCTTCGCTTTCAGCTCGGCGACTGCGTCGAGCACCTGCTGGCGCAGGGTGGGTGGAGCGGCGGGTTTTCGGGAGCGGGGTGCAGCGGCCTTCTTTCGAACCGTATTCGTCGTCTTGATGACCAAGTGGGGTAGCACCTCTGCGGTCGCGCCGGCGGTGGCGGGATTGCGCACCGTCGAAAGCAGTATAGACCTCGCACGACGGGTGAAAAGGGGGTCGCCCGCGGGTGCAATGCGACGATTCAGCCGGCCAAGCCTTGTGTTGCGCCGGTCGTCGGAATGCCGCGTTCGCGCATGTCCCGGGCACGGCGTGAACGCCGTTGTGCCAGTCTCGTGACGCGACTTTCACGAATCGAGGTTTCCATGTCGCAAATCCTTGCCGATGCGGCGCAGCGCGCGCGGGCCTATCTCTCCGACCTCGGGAATCGCGGCGTCGCGCCGGATCCCGGCGCCGTTGCGCGGCTGGCCGCGCTCGACGTGCCGTTGCCGGAACACTCGTCCGCGCCGGGCGACGTCATCGCGCAGCTCGACGCGCTCGCGCCGGCCACGATGGCGATGGCCGGCCCGCGCTTCTTCGGCTTCGTGATCGGAGGCTCGTTGCCGGTCGCGCTCGCGGCGAACTGGCTCGCGGGCGCGTGGGACCAGAACACCGGCCTCTACCAGTCGACGCCGGCCACCTCGATGCTCGAGCAGGTCGCGCTGCGCTGGCTGCTCGACGTGCTGCACCTCCCGCCCGGCTGTGGCGGCGCGTTCGTCACGGGCACTTCCGTCGCGCACGTGAGCGCGCTCGCGGCCGCGCGCCACGCGGTGCTGGAACGCGCGGGCTGGAATGTCGAGGCCGACGGCCTGTTCGGCGCGCCGCCGATCACCGTGGTCACGAGCGCGGAAGCGCACCCGACGCTGTACAAGGCGCTCGGCATCGTCGGCCTCGGGCGCAATCGCGTCGTGAAGGTGCCCACCGACGGGCAGGGCCGCATGCGCGTCGACGCGTTCCCGGAGATCCGCGGTCCGGCGATCGTCTGCGTGCAGGCCGGCAACGTGAACACGGGCGCGTTCGACCCGATCGCGGAGATCGTGCCGCGCGCGAAGGCAGCGGGCGCATGGGTGCACGTCGACGGCGCATTCGGGCTGTGGGCCGCCGCGGCACCGTCGCGCACGCATCTCACGGCCGGCATCGCGGACGCGGATTCCTGGGCGACCGACGGCCACAAGTGGCTGAACGTGCCGTACGACAGCGGCATCGCGTTCGTGCGCGATCCGCATACGCTGCGCGCCGCGATGGCGATCACCGCGGAGTACCTGCCGACCGACACGCCGCAGCGCAATCCGTCCGACTACACGCCGGAGCTCTCGCGCCGCGCGCGCGGCGTCGATATCTGGGCTGCGCTGCGCGCACTCGGGCGCGAAGGCGTGGCGGAGCTCATCGAGCGCAATTGCCGCCAGGCGCGCCGCTTCGCCGAGGGTTTCGCCGCGGCCGGCTATCGCGTGCTGAACGACGTCGTGCTGAACCAGGTGCTCGTGTCGTTCGGCGATGCCGAAACCACGCAACGCACGATCGCTTCGATCCAGTCCGACGGCACGTGCTGGTGCGGCGGCACGGTGTGGCAGGGCCAGCCCGCGATGCGCATCAGCGTGAGCTCGTGGGCGACGACGGACGACGATGTCGAGAAAAGCCTCGTCGCCATGCTGCGCTGCGCCGCGGCCGCGAAGCGCTGAAACAAAAAAGGCCGTGGTGCGCATGCACCACGGCCAATTCACTTGCCGAGCTTCACGAGGCCTTCCAGCACCCCGTCGAGGCCGCCGAAGACGGTGATCTTGTCGATCTTCTCCGTCACCTTCTCGAGCGTCTCGAGCTCCTTCAAACGCTTCAGCACCGGGCTGCCTTCCATGAGCTTCGCGGTGTTGAGCAGCGAGCGCGTCGCCGCAGTCTCCTCGCGGCGCTTGATCACGTTCGCCTGCGCGGCCTTCTCGGCCTGCACCACCTGGTTGAGGATCTCCTTCATCTCACCCGGGAGGATCAGGTCCTTGACGCCCACGCTGTCGAGCTCGATGCCGAAGGCGGCGAGCTTGCCCGACGCGTACGCGGCGACCGAAGCGTCCAGCTCGCCCTTGTTGCCGAGCAGGCCGTCCAGCAGGCGCGTGCCGATCGCCTGGCGCAAGCCGAACTGCAGCTCGCGGTACAACGTCGACTGGTAGTCGGCGAGACGCGTACGCGCGGCCACCGGATCGACGATGCGGTAGCTCGCCGAAAGGTTCGCACGCAGCGAGACCTTGTCGCGGGTCAGGATTTCCTGGCCCGAGACTTCGATCGACTGCTGGCGCAGGTCCATCACCTCGACCTGCACGCTGCGCTGGAACTTCCAGAAGCCATGCACGCCCGGCTCGAGCGTACGCACGAAGCGACCGTTCACGAACAGCATGCCGACGCTCGCGGCCGGGACTTCACGCTGCACGATGGCGGCAGCCGCCTCGCGCAGCAGCGACGTCGAAACCGGCTGCGCCAGCGCACGCACGATCGCATCCGGCACCGCGAGCTCGCTCGCGATGTCGACGCACTCCACGCGCACCTGCACCGGGCCCTTCCAGAAGACCTGGCGCGCGCCCGGCGACAGGATCGCCGACAGCTTGCCGTCCTTGTGGACGAGGCCCACCTCGTTCTCGCCGACCACGACGAGCTCGAGGTGCCGTTCGGTCAGCGCGCGGTTCTCGCGCACGTACACGTCGGCCTTCGCGAACTTCGCTTCCGGCTCGGTGACGTCCTCGACCGCGAACTGACGGCGGCCGAACGGATCGAAGATCCAGTACACGCCCGGGCCCAACACGGCGCTCAAGCGCCCATTACGGAACTCGAGGCCACGCTGGTACTGGGCGATGACGAGACGATTGATCAAAGCCATGATCGTTTCCTCATTCATCGCGCATCGCGTTCGATTCGCCGACGCTCCCCGCGTCGTACCCGGGCCGCGATGCATCGCCCGGTGTTGCTTCGGAATATGGCCGGGCCCACCCCACGCCCGCGCGCGGGAGCGGAAGGCCGGCGTCGCGTCGCGCGCATGGCGCATCGCTTCGTTGCGACGTCATCGACGGCGCAGCGAACACGACGCCGCATGCGCGGCGCATCGACGCCGGGCACTCCGCCCGCAGGCGCGACGTGCGCCGTGCCGCATCGATCCGATGACGCGATCGACCGCACCGGGATGGAGCCCGGTGGAACGCGTTGCCGCGTCCCGGTGTTGCTTCAGACAGCAGTCTTTCCACGACTGTTTCGGAGCGGGATTCGAACCCGCCACCTCAAGGGTTGCCTTGAGCTCTGACCGACTGAGCTATCCGATGGCGGCCCCGGCCGGACTCGAACCGGCGACTTCCGGTTCGACAAACCGGCGTTCTCACCTCTGAACTACGGGGCCCGTGCCTGCACGCTCGACGCCGCGGATCGGTACGCGGTGGCCCATCGGGCTCCGCGCCAGGCGAACCGGGATCGCTCCCGGAGCTCGCTATCGCTGTTCCGCAGCGTCGCTACGCACATCATGTCGACGCCGCTCGCGCGAGCTCGCGCGTTGCGTTCGTCGGAATTGGTCGGGCCCATCCCACGCCCGCGCGCGGGAGCGGAAGGCCGGCGTCGCGTCGCGCGCAGGCGCGTCGCTTCGATGCGACGTCGTCGACGCCGCAAGGAACACGACGCCACAGGCGCGCGGCATCGACGCCGGGCACTCCACCCGCAGGCGCAACGAGCGCCGTGCCGCATCGATCCGTTGCGAGCGATCGACCGCACCGGGATGGAGCCCGGTGGAGCGCGTTGCCGCGCTCCGGTGTTGCAAGGACAGCAGCCGTTTCAGGGCTGTGGAGCGGGAGTTGAACCCGCGACCGTCGAGATATCATCTCGATGCTCTACCCGTCTGAGCTATCCATTGGCTTCCCCGGCAGGATTTGAACCCACGACCTCCGGCTTCGTAGACCGGTGCTCTACCTGGCTGAGCTACGGGGAACGAGTACGAATCCCGTCGCGGAACGGTACGCGGTGGCCCAACGGGCTCCGCGCCAGGCGATCCGGATTCGCATCCGTAGATCGCTATCGCTGTTCCGCAACGTCGTTACGCACGCCGTGTGACGAGCCGCGCATCGCGCGTCGCATTCGTCGAATCCTGATCGACGTCTCTCGGGTGCTGCAGCAATCGCGCGTCTTCGCCATATCGCTTCGCGCATCGATGCGCGTCGCCGCCCGTTCGCCCCGTTGCAGGGCGACTGGCGCATGGCGGTGGCGCCACGCTTCGCGTGTCGCCCTTGCTGCAGCACCCGCAGTCCGGCCGCGCGTCCGTCCCGAACGCGTCGACCGTTCGCCGCGCCGGCACTCGGCCGGAGCGGCTCGCGCACGACGACACGCGTCGGCATGCGCGGAAAACAAAAACCCCCGGAAACTCGCGTCTCCAGGGGTCTTTTGCACCCGTGGAGGCCTGCGCCGCAGGCCTCCCGTTGTCGGTGAGGCCTACGCCGTCGTATCGAGTCCGCGCGGCATCGCGCAGCGACCGAAGTCGCCGGCGCTGATCAGCGCGTGTTCGTTGTGGCGGTTGGCGTTCATGCGTCTCTCGAATTCCCGTGGGAGCGACTTCAGTCGCGATCTTCCCGTCGAAGGGCGCGCACTATACGCCGACGCAACCGCGCGTCAATAGGTTCCGGCAAATATTTTCAGCTGCCGTACAACGCGTGCTGGCGGATGTAGTCGTCGACGGCGGCGGGCACGAGGTAGCGCGCGCTGCCGCCACGCGCGAGCGCGGCGCGTACGGCGCTCGCGGAGATTTCCAGCGCGGTGACTTCGAGCGGTGCGCAACGTCCCGCCGGAGAATCGCCGAGCTCGGCGATGTCGCCGACGCGACGCGCGTACCACTCGCTCGCCAGCTCCGCTTCGAAGACGCCGCCGTGGCCGGGCCGCGTGAGCGCGACGATGTGCGCGTGCGTGAACAGCTCGCGCCAGCGATGCCAGGTCGACAAGCCGGCGAATGCATCGGCGCCGAGCAGCAACACGAGCGGACGCGACGGGCCGTATTCCATGCGCAGCTGCGCGAGCGTGTCGACCGTGTACGACGCGCCCGCGCGCTCGAGCTCGCGCGGATCGGCGAGCAGGCGCTGCTGCCCGGCGAGCGCGAGCTCCAGCATCGCCATGCGCTGCGCGGCGCTCGCGAGCGGCTGCTCGCGGTGCGGCGGCACGCTGGCGGGGATCATGTGCACGTGCGCGCCGAGCGCCTCGCCCGCCTCGAGCGCGACGCGCAGGTGCGCGTTGTGGATCGGATCGAACGTGCCGCCGAGCACGGCGACGGGACCATGGCCGTCGGCCAGGACGCTCATCGCGAAACCGCGAGCGACTTCGCGGCGCGCGGCTGCGCGACCATCGCGAGCAGGCGCTCGAGCTCGCGCCACGCGTCGACGCCCTGCCCGGCGCGCCCCTTGCCGGCGCGCTCGACGTGCGCAGCCTGCGCGAGCATGGCTTCCCAGTAGTTCGCGCGCGCGCGCTTCATCGCGGCGCGGAAGATGCCCAGGCGCGCCTGCGGCCAGACGCGCTCGTTGCGCATCGCGGTGTCGACGTCGGCGCCGCGCTCCATCGCGACCGCGAGGCGCAGCGCGACCTGCAGCTGCATCGTGAACCAACCGAGCAGCGCGGGCACGGCGTCGCCTTCCGCCTTCAGCGAGGCGGCGATGCGCAACGCGCGCGCGCTGTCGCCGAGCAGCGCGGCGTCGACCAGCTGGAACACGTCGAAGCGCGCGCTGTCCGCCACGTACTGCTCGAGCTGCGCCGCGTCGACGCGACGTGGTGCTGCCGGCGTCGCGCCCGCGAGCAGCGCGAGCTTGTCCACTTCCTGCGCGCCCGCGAGCAGGTTGCCCTCGATGCGCTCGACCAGGAGCTCGACGGCGTCCGGACCGAGCTCGACGCCGCGCTTGTTCGCGCGCGCCGCGATCCACGCGTGCAGCTCGTTGCCCTTCAGCGGCCAGAAGATCGCGACGGTGCCGATCTCGTCGATCGCCGCGCTCCATGCCGCGTCGTGCTGTTTGCTCCACGTCGTCGCGGTGACGAGCAGAATGGTGTCGGGCGGCGGCGACTCGCAGTAGCTGGCGATCGCCTCGCCGCCTTCCTTGCCGGGCTTGCCGGTGGGCACGCGCAGGTCGATCAGGCGGCGCGTCGCGAAGAGCGACATGGCCGCGCCGGTGTTCGCCAGCTCGTACCACTCGAAACCGGAGTCGCTCGACTCGAGCACGACACGCTCGCTGTAGCCCTGCGCGCGCGCCTTCGCGCGCAGCGCATCGGCCGCTTCGAGCACGAGCAGGTGCTCGTCGCCCGCGAGCAGGTAGGCGGGCTTCAAGTCCCCGCTGGCGAGGTGCCTCTCGAATTGGGCGGCGTTGAGGGCCATCGTCGTCAGGGGAGAGCGGGGAGCGGCAAGAGCAGCCTGCGGGCACCTTGCAGGTTGCGCGCTGTTGCCGCTCCCCGCTCCCCGCTCACCGCTTTCCGCTCACCGTGTAGCCGCCTCGATGCGGCGCAGCACCTGCTGCACCATCTCGCGCTGCAGCTCCTTGCGGATGAGCGCTTCCTCGGTCGCGGCGCCGAGCGCCTGCGTTTCGTCGAAGCTGTACTCCCGCTCGAGCTCGATCGGGCCGCGCGGCACGATCGTCGCGCCGTTCGCGCCGGCAACCTCGAGCTCCACCCTGTAGCGCACGGCGTACTCCTGCACGCGCGCCGTGCCGCCGACCGTGAGCACTTCGGTCTTGAGCTCGTTCACCGGGATGCGCACGACGCCGGCCCCGTCCGTGCCCGTGGCGACCACGGTCGCGCCGGCGCGCTCGAGCGCGGCCTCGAGGTCGCGCGCGAGCGGGCTGAACGGATCGGAGATCTCCAGCGACACGCGTTGCAGCGACGGCGGCAGCGCGACTTCGTCGCGCAGCTGGAAGCCGCAACTGGCCAAGACGAAGCAAAGCGCCACGGAGAAAACGGAAATGGGAAATCGGAAACGGGAAATCGGGAAAGCCGCGGCTCTCCAGTCAGCGCATGCGGTCCGGTCGGAGCGGTCCATCACTTCATACCTCGTTTCGCTGTTCCGATTTCCCATTTCCGATTCCCGGTTTCCGGCCGCGCGAAGCGCGGTCACCCCACGACGATGTTGACGATCTTGCCGGGCACCACGATGGTCTTCTTCACCGCCTGGCCGGCGATGAACTTCTGCACGCCCGCGTCGGCGAGCGCCTGCGCGACGATGCTGTCCTTGTCGGCGCTCGTTGCCACGTCGATCGTGCCGCGCAGCTTGCCGTTGACCTGCACCGCGAGCGTCAGCGAATCCTTTTCGAGCGCAGCGGGGTCGGCCTTCGGGAACGCGACGTCCTCGACCAGCGTCTCGCCGTGGCCGAGCGCCTGGCGCAACGCGTGCGCGAGGTGCGGCGTGATCGGGTTCAGCAGCAGCACGACGGCCTCGAGCGCCTCCTGGCGCAGCGCGCGCGCATTCGCCGCATCGCCTTCCAGCTTGCCGAGCGCGTTCATGAGCTCCATCACGGCGGCGATCGCCGTGTTGAACGTGTAGCGGCGCGCGTAGTCGTCGCCGACCTTGGCGATCGTTTCGTGCAGTTTTCGCCTCAGGCTCTTCTGCGCTGCATCGAGCGTCGCCACGTCGAGCGCCGGCGGTTTGCCGCCCGTCACGTGCGCATGGACTTCGCGCCACAGCTTGCGCACGAAGCGCGCCATGCCCTCGACGCCGTTCTCGCTCCACTCGAGCGACATCTCGGGCGGCGACGCAAACATCGAGTACAGCCGCACGGTGTCCGCGCCGTACTTGTCCACCAGCACCTGCGGATCGACGCCGTTGTTCTTCGACTTCGACATCTTCTCGGTGGCGCCGATCGCGACCGGCTGGCCGTCGCTGCGCAGCTTCGCGCCGACCACCTTGCCGCGCTCGTCCGTCTCGACGATCACGTCGGCCGGGTTGATCCACTCGCGCTCGATCACGGTTTTCGTGGACTGCGGCGCATCGCCCTGACGAGGCTCTTGGACCTCAACCTCTTTTTCGCGATAGAACGTTTCCGCGACGACCATGCCCTGGCACAGCAGGCGCGTCGCGGGCTCGTCGCTCTGCACGAGGCCTTCGTCGCGCATCAGCTTGTGGAAGAAGCGGAAGTACAGCAGGTGCAG
Source organism: uncultured Pseudomonadota bacterium (assembly GCA_937996755.1). Taxonomy (GTDB): domain Bacteria; phylum Pseudomonadota; class Gammaproteobacteria; order Xanthomonadales; family Ahniellaceae; genus CALKUS01. The sequence goes on from CALKUS010000135.1 coordinate 24,615, forward strand.
GATCGCGTGCTCGATGCCGCCGATGTACTGGTCGACCGGCAGCCAGTGGTTCGCGCGCTCGTCGACGAGGCCCGTCGCGCCCGGCGACGTGTAGCGCGCGTAGTACCAGCTCGATTCCATGAACGTGTCGAACGTGTCGGTCTCGCGCTCGGCCGCGCCGCCGCATTGCGGGCACGTGGTCCTGCGCCACTCGGGGTCGGCCTTGATCGGCGAGCCCGTGCCCATGAACTGCACGTCCTCGGGAAGCACGACGGGGAGCTGGTCTTCCGGCACCGGCACCGCGTCGCACTTCGCGCAGTAGATGACGGGAATCGGGCAGCCCCAGTAGCGCTGGCGCGAGACGCCCCAGTCGCGCAGGCGGAAGTTCACCTTGCGGCGACCGGTGCCCGCCACTTCGAACAGCGCCGCGATCGCGTCGAACGCGCCGCGGAAATCGAGGTTGTCGAAGCGGCCGGAGTTCACGAGCACGCCGTGCTCGACGTACGCGGCCTTCGTGACGTCGATCGCGCTGCCGTCGGCCGGCTTCACCACCTGCTTGATCGGCAGCCCGTACTTCGTCGCGAATTCGTGGTCGCGCTCGTCGTGCGCGGGAACGGCCATCACGGCGCCCGTGCCGTAGCCCATCAGCACGAAGTTCGCGACCCACACGGGCACCTTGTCGCCCGTGACCGGATGGATGGCGTCGATGCCCGTCGCCATGCCGCGCTTCTCGGCCGTCTCGATCGCCGCTTCGGCGACCGCGGCGTGGCGGCATTCGGCGATGAACGCCGCGAGCGCGGGGTTCGACTGTGCCGCGCGCTGCGCGAGCGGATGCTCCGCCGCGACGGCGACGTAGGTCGCGCCGAGCAGCGTGTCGGGTCGAGTGGTGTAGACAGTGAGAGGATCGCCTCCGCCCGCGACCGGGAACTCGAGCTCGAGGCCCTCCGAGCGCCCGATCCAGTTGCGCTGCATCGTCTTGACCGCGTCGGGCCAGCCGTCCAGCGTGTCGAGGCCGTCCAGCAGTTCCTGCGCGTACGCCGTGATCTTCAGGAACCACTGCGGGATCTCGCGGCGCTCGACGAGCGCTCCCGAGCGCCAGCCGCGGCCGTCGATCACCTGCTCGTTCGCGAGCACGGTCTGGTCGACGGGATCCCAGTTCACCACGGAGTTCTTGCGGTACACGAGCCCCTTGCGCAGCAACCGCGTGAACATCAGCTGTTCCCAGCGGTAGTACTCGGGACGGCACGTCGTGACTTCGCGCGACCAGTCGTAGGCGAAACCGAGCTGGCGCAGCTGCGTGCGCATGTGCTCGATGTTCGCGTACGTCCACTTCGCGGGCGCGGTGTTGTTCCTGATCGCGGCGTTCTCGGCCGGCAGGCCGAACGCGTCCCAGCCCATCGGCTGCAGCACGTTCTTCCCCTGCATGCGCTGGAAGCGGCTGATCACGTCGCCGATCGTGTAGTTGCGCACGTGGCCCATGTGCAGCGCACCGGACGGGTACGGCAGCATGGACAGGCAGTAGTACTTCGGGCGCGACGAGTCCTCGCGCACCTCGAACGAGCGGTGGCGCTGCCAATAGGCCTGCGCGGCGGCTTCCACCGCCTTCGGGTCGTACTGTTCCTGCATGGCGCAACGGGGATGGAACGGAATTCCCCGGAGCCTACCGCAGCGCAGCAGAGGCGTCACTCGCCGGCGTCGCTGCCCTATGATCGGGCGCTCTTTTCGTCCGAGCCCGACCCGACCATGACCCCGATCCGGACCGCCCTCGCCGCGCTGCTCGCAGCCGCCCTGCCCGCCGCCGCGCAGGCGCCCGCCGCGCCCGCGCCGCTGGTGCTGCATTGCGCGGACTACGTCGACGTCGTCGCCGGCAAGCGCATGGGCGAGACGAGCATCGTGATCGACGGGGAAACGGTGCGCAGCGTCCAGCCGGGCCGCGCGGACGTGCCCGGCGCACGCGTGGTCGAGCTTCCCGACCACACCTGCCTGCCGGGCCTGGTCGACATGCACGTGCACCTCACGTCGCAGAACAGCCCGAAGAGCTACGAGGAGGGCTTCCGCCTGAATCCGGCCGATTACGCGCTGCGCGGCGCGCTGTACGCGCGACGCACGCTGATGGCCGGCTTCACGACCGTGCGCAACCTCGGCGACGAGGGCAACTCGTCGATCGCGCTGCGCAACGCGATCAACGGCGGCTACGTGCCCGGCCCGCGCATCTTCAGCGCCGGCAAGGCGATCGCGACCACCGGCGGTCACGCCGACCCGAGCAACGGCCGCAACTGGGACACGATCGGCGACCCCGGCCCGAAGGAAGGGGTCGTGAACGGCCCGCTCGAGGCGCGCAAGGCCGTGCGCCAGCGCTACAAGGACGGCGCCGACGTCATCAAGATCACCGCGACCGGCGGCGTGCTGAGCTACGCGAAGAACGGCCAGAACCCGCAGTTCGAGCTCGACGAGGTGCAGGCGATCACCGAGGTCGCGCACGACTACGGCTTCAAGGTGGCAGCACATGCGCACGGCGACGAAGGCATCCGCCGCGCCGTCGAGGGTGGCGTCGACTCGATCGAGCACGGCACGTTCATGACGGCCGACACCATCGAGCTCATGAAGAAGCACGGCACGTGGTACGTGCCGACGCTGATGGCCGGCGCGTTCGTCGCCGAGAAGGCGAAGACGCCCGGCTACTTCCCCGAGATCGTGCGCCCGAAGGCGCAGGCGATCGGCCCGCAGATCCAGGCGACGCTGGGCCGCGCGTACAAGGCCGGCGTGAAGATCGCGTTCGGCACCGACTCGGGCGTGTCCGCGCACGGCGACAACGCCGGCGAGTTCGCGCTGCTCGTCGCGGCCGGCATGCCGCCGATCGAGGCGTTGCGCGCCGCCACGCGCAACGCGGCCGAGCTGCTCGGCGAATCCGAACGCCTCGGCACGCTCGCGCCGGGCAAGCTCGCGGACGTGGTCGCCGTGCCGGGCGATCCGTTGACCGACATCTCGGTCATGACGAAGGTGGACTTCGTGGTGAAGGGCGGCGTGGTGGTGCGGAACGGCGAGGTTCCGGCGTTCTGATCGAGAGCGGAAAGCGGGGGGCGGGGAGCGGCAAAGGCAGGCATCGCGATCCGAGCGCCGCACCCTGCTCTTGCCGCTCCCCGCTATCCGCTCCCGCTCCCGAGAACCTTGAGTTCGAGCCTCAGTGCCACAACGTCCGAACCCCATGAACATCCTCGACAAGCATCAGTTCGTTTTCGAAGTCACCCAGGCCGATTTCGAGGAGAAGGTCCTCGCGGCATCGATGCAGGTGCCCGTGCTGATCGATTTCTGGGCGCCGTGGTGCGGTCCGTGCAAGCAGCTCGGGCCGGTGCTCGAGAAGCTGGTCGCCGAGCTCGGCGGGCGCGTGCTGCTCGCGAAGGTGAACACGGACGAGGACATGCAACTGCCCGCGCTGTTCGGCGTGCGCTCGCTGCCGACCGTACTGCTCGTGCGCGACGGCCGGCCGATCGACGGCTTCGTCGGCGCGCAGCCCGAGTCCGCGATCCGCGCGCTGCTCGCGCCGCACCTCGAGGGCGTCGAGCCGATGGCCGACGAGGCCGAGCCGGCGCCGGCGGCGGAGCTCAGGCCCGAGGAGGAGCTGGCCGACGCGCGCGCCGCGGTCGCCGCGACGCCCGACAAGCCCGAGCTCAAGCTCGACCTGATCCGCGCGCTCGTGCGCGCCGGCGCGAGCGACGAGGCGGAGCGCGAGCTCGATGCGTTGCCCGCGAACCTCGCGACATCGGACGTCGCGCGCAAGGCGCGCTCGCAGCTCGGATTCGCACGCGTGCTCGCAGGCGCGCCATCCATGAAGCAGCTGAGCGAGCGCGTCGCCGCCGATGCGGGCGACCTCCGCGCGCGCCACCAGCTCGGCACGCGCCTGCTGCTCGACGGCGAAGCGGAGAACGCGCTCGAGCAGTTCTACGAGATCATGCGGCGCGATCGCGCGTTCGACGAAGACCTCGGGCGCAAGGCACTCATCGCCGCGTTCGACATCGTCGAGGATGCGGATCTCGTGTCGCGTACGCGGCGGCGGATGGCGTCACTGTTGTTCTAGAGGAGCCGGCGGCGGAGCGCGGCGTGCTCCGCGTCTGCCTGCCGTTCAAGCGCCGAACCCCCCGACGATGCGCAGCGCGAGCGCGCACACCTGCTCCACCGGCTTCGCCGCATCGACGACCACAACGCGCGCATCGGGCTGCTGCAACCGCTGCAGCACTTCGTCGACGAGCGCCGGCTTGCGGTCGCCCGCGACGTGCGGATGCCCAGCTGCGAGGTCGCGCGCGATACGTGCGCGCGCGACGTCAGGCGGCACCTCCAGCCAGATCGGGAGCAGGCGCGCGTTGAACGGTTCGACGGTGCGCGCGACGCGCTCCAGGTCGCGGCGGCGCGAGAACGTCATGCCGTCGATCACGCTCGAATGCCCCAGCGCGCAGTTCACCTCGAGTGCGTGCAGGAGGCTGCGGAACGCGGCGCGCTTCTCGAGCACGGAATAATCGCAGCGCGGGAACAGCGCGGCGCGGATCTCGTCGCGATCGACGCGGCGCAGGCCCAGATTCGTGGCGAGGTGGCCGGAAACCGTGCTCTTGCCGGCGCCCGGCAGGCCCATGAGCGCGACGACCGTCAATCGCGCCATGACCAGGTTCGCGGCCTTCTGCGCCACGTTCGGCGCGTCGCTCGTGGTCGTCACCTTCCTTGACTCCCCTGGCACGCGCGTCGTGCGCCAAAGCACGATGTGCGCAGGGGTCGTAGACTAACATCGCGCGTCCGCCGCCATGCGCCACGCCATGACCCTGCCCATCACCGACACGTTCAGCACGCGCATCCCGGAGATCCCGGGCTACCGCGTCGTGCGCCGTCTCGGCGAAGGCGGCATGGCCGAGATCTACCTCGCGATCCAGCTGTCGCTGCAGCGCCAGGTGGCGCTGAAGGTGCTCGCGTACGAGCACTCGGTGTCGGAGGAGCTGGCCGAACGCTTCGAGCGCGAGGCGCGCACCATCGCGCGCCTGGATCATCCGCACATCGTCGCGATCCACGAGGTCGGGCGCACGCGCGGCGGTTTGCTGTACTACACGATGCCGTACCTGCCGAACGGCGACCTCGCGCATCGCGACCTGCGCACGAAGCCGACCGAGGTCGCGCGCGTCGTGCGCTCGGTCGCGCAGGCGCTCGCCTACGCGCACGCGCAGCACGTCGTGCATCGCGACGTGAAGCCCGAGAACATCCTGTTCGACAAGACCGACCGGCCGCTGCTGGCCGACTTCGGCATCGCGCTCACGCGCGACGAGAGCCATCGCGTGACGAATCCCGGGCGCACGCTCGGATCGTCGGGCTACATGAGCCCGGAACAGTCGCGCGGGCAGGAGCTCGACGGCCGTGCCGATCTCTACAGCGTCGGCGTGGTCGCCTACGAAATGCTCGTGGGCGAACTGCCTTACGCCGGCGCGGACGCGCTCGCGATGGCGATCGCGCACATGCAGGACCCGCTGCCGCGTCTGCCCGCGGCGCACCGCGCATGGCAGCCGTTCATCGACCGCGCGCTCGCGAAATCGCTGAACGACCGCTTCCAGTCGGCGGAAGAATTGCTGCAGGCGCTCGACGAGGTCGATCGCCGCCTCGTGCCGAATCCGGCGGACGCGGACGCGCATGCGCCGCGCCGGGGCGTGCGCGGCTCGCTGCTCGCGGCGTTCGGCCTGGTCGCCGCGCTGGCCGCGATCGTCGTCGTCGGCGGGCTCGGCCCGTTCGCGCCGCGGTCCGCCGACGAAGCGGCGCCGGTCGCATCGCCGCCCGGCCCCGCGGTGACGGCCGTGACGGTGTCCGACATGGACGAATGGCTCGCACAGGCGTATGGCGCGCTCGGCGAGAACCGCCTCGTCGCGGTGGACGGCAAGGACGCCGCCACGCCGATCCTGAGGCTGCTCGGCGTGCAGCCGACGAATCCCGAAGCCCTGCAGGCGCTCGACAAGCTCGCCGACGCGCTCGCGAAGCAGGCCGAGCGCGCGCTCGCGGCGAATGCCGGCGATCGCGCCGCCGCCGCGTGGGATGCCGCGAAGCAGGTTCGCGAGCGCGGCGGTGCGCCGGCGGAACCGGCCTGGAAGGCTTTCGGCACGCGCTATCGCAGTGCGTTGCTTGCCGCGCTCGAGCGCGCCGCGGCACGCGGCGACGTGACGGCGGCCGCGCCGCTCGCGCCGGCGCTCGCGCGCGTGCCGGACGACTCGCGCATCGCGACCGCGTCGACGCGGCTCGGGCAGATGCGCCGCGCCGGCGAATCGCTGCGCGACGCGAGCGGCCCCGCGCTCGTCGTCGTGCCGAAGGCGGTCGGCGGCAGCACCGTCGCGAACGAGTTCGCGATCGCGGTCGACGAAGTGACGAAATCCGAGTACGCCGCGTTCGCGCGCGACACGAACCGCGCGGCGGGCAAGTGCCGCGACGTGGGTGCGCTCGCGCTGCTGCGCAAGCGCGACTGGCGCGAGCCCGGCTTCGCGCAGGCGAACGACGAGCCGGTCGTCTGCGTGACGGTGGACGACGCGCGGGCGTATGCGCAGTGGCTGTCGCGGCGCACCGGCCAGCGCTATCGCCTGCCGACGCGCGCCGAATGGCGGCACGTGGCGGCGAGCGTCGGCGGCGGCGACACGTGCCGGCTCGGCAACGTGCTCGACGCGAGCACGGCCGGCGGCATCGACGTCGTCGACCGCCACGGCTGCGACGACGGCCGTTCGCACACGGCCGCCGTCGGCCGTTACGCCGCGAGCGCGCTCGGCGTGCACGACCTCGTCGGCAACGTCGCCGAGTGGACGTCGGACTGCAAGCCGTCCGGTTGCACCGTCGCCGGCAGCTCGTGGCGCGACGGTGCGAAGACCGCATTGCTGCCGCAGCGCGAGCGCGACGCCGCGCTCGGCGCGCCGTGGATCGGCTTCCGCGTCGTGCGCGATCTCGAGCCCACCACACCCGTCGCCGCCGCCGCGCAGTAGCCGTCGCTGTTGGAGCCCCCCTTGAGTCAGGGGGGGCGGCCGATCGCTCGGCGATCGGCCAGGGGTTGTGGAGACAGCCTGCGTCGATCCGGTCGCGAAGCGATCGGATCGAATCTCGCACCGTCCCTGACGCTGCGCGTCAGGGACGGTGCGTAAACCACGCCAGGAACACGGTGTCGTCCGGCGCGACGTGGATCAGCAGGCCCTCGCCGCTGCGCGAGTCGCCACCCCACCACGTGCCGTTCATCCAGTCGTTGCCGTTCGCGTTCGCGAAGCCCTGCTGCTCGCATTGCGTCGTGAACGCGGTCGGGATCAGCACGCTGAGCGGGTAGCCGCCGTCGCCGAAGCCGGCGGAGTCCGCGCCCGTCGAATCCCAGGTGAGCGTGCCGCTGCGGCAACCGGTGAACGCGATGCGCAGCGAGCCCCAGCGCCTGCGGACGACATCCTGCGCGCGGAAGGCGGGGCCGAACGCCGTGCCCGTGGCGCTCACCACGTCGTCGAGCACGATCTCGCGCGCGCCGGCGATGCCGCTGCCCACGACCCAGTACTGCGTGCCGACCTGCGTCGCGTCGACGCCGCCGCCACCGCCGGCCGGCACGAACAGCGCGAACGTCGCACCGGAAAGGCCGCCGCGCGCGAACGGGAACACCAGCCCCTGGTTGGCGCCGTCGGCGGCGACGCGCGACACGCTGTCGCCCGCGGCCACGAACAGGCCACCGTCGCCGTCCGGCCCCATGCCGGCCGGCAACGGCAGGTCGCTCGAGTACACGCCGAGGAAGTTGCCGCTCGCGGCGTAGCGCAGCAGCTGGCCCGTGCCTTCGCTGGCCACGAGCACGGAGCCGTCGGCGAGGAACACGATGCCGCGCGGATGGATGAGGCCGCCTGCGTTGCGCGCGATGAACGTCGAAGCCTGGTTGGTGGCGGGGTCCCACGCGACGACGTTGTTCGCGTCGTAACCCGGGATGTAGAGCCGGCCGTCGGGCCCGAACGTCATGCCGTTGTCGGCGCCGTCGAGCCCGGCCGCGCGCGGCGGGACGACCGTCGCCTCGAGCTGGCGCGTCGTGCCGTCGTAGCGACGAACGCTGTCGCCGGCGTAGCCGCAGACGTACACGTCGCCGTCCGGCCCGAACGCGAGCCCGGTCGGGTTGAAACCGGCACCGGTGCCGGTGAAGACGTCGACGAAGTCGAGCGTCGCGAGGTCGTAGCGCAGGATCGAGGCGCTCTCCTCGCTCACCACCCACAGCCTGCCGTCCGGCCCGACGCGCAGCGCCTGCGGGCCGCGGATGCGGCTGCCCGGCTCGAGCACGCGCTGGAACTCGCCGGTACACGCATCGTAGACGTGCACGTTGTTGCTGAAGTAGCCGCTCACGAACAGGCGGCCGGCGCAGGCGGCGGAAGCCTGGTTGACGGCGGCGAGGAGGACGATGACCGCGAAGAGCCGAATGACCGGATGCATGGCGTTCCGTGTAGCCCGATGGGAGGCACCGATCCTGCCGACCCGACCTGCGTCACCGCCTGAGGATTTCCTCCCCTTTTCCTCTCCTGCCCCGGTGTGGCGTTGCGTATAGTGCGCGCAACGCCCACGGCATCGACGAACAGCGCGCGCAGGCCGGCGCGCGACGCCCGAATTGGCAGCGACCGACCCCAACGCCGGACCTGCCGCTGCATTCCGCATCGGCGAGTGGATCTACGACCCGCGCAGCCTGGAGCTCGCGCGCGACGGCGCGCGCGAGCGGTTGCCGAAGCGGCTCGGCCTGCTGCTCGAGCGGCTGGCGCGCGAACCGGGCGCCGTCGTGACGCGCGAGACGCTGCTGCGCGACGTCTGGGGCCGCGTGCACGTCGACGAGGACCTGCTGTCGCGCAACGTCGCGGCGCTGCGCCGGGCGCTCGGCGACGACCCGAAGGACCCGCGCTACGTCGAGACGATCCCGAAATCCGGCTATCGACTGGTGGCGCCCGTGGCGCCGGAGCGGGCCGGGCCGGTCGTGGCGCCCTTCGCACGACGCGCGCGCCTCCTGCCTGCCGCGATCGTCGCGACGGTCGTGCTCGCGACGCTGCTCGCGGCCTGGCTGCTCGCGCCGAAGCAGGCGATCGCGCGGTTCGACGCCGACGCGCTCGCGCGCGCGCAGCCGCTGACGAGCGAGCCGGGCTGGGAGCTCGGGCCTGCGCTGTCGCGCGACGGCCAGCTCGTGGCGTACGCGGAAGCCGTGCGCGATCGCCGCGGCACACACCTCGTGGTGCGCAGCGTCGATGGATCCGCGGGACGTACGCTCGTCGAGCCCGAAGGCGCCGTCGTCGGCCCCGCGTTCCTGCCCGACGGCAATTCGCTCGTGTTCCGCGCCGTCGCGTCCGGCAGCTGCGAGCTGCGCGTGCGGCCGCTGTTCGGGCAGTCGCGGCCGCTCGCGGCGTGCGCGCCCGGGGTGTCGAGCACGGTCGACGTGTCCGCCGACGGCACGCGCGTGGTGTTCACCGCGGCGCCGGCGGCGCGCGATCGCGCGGCCGGTCTCGCGATCGTCGCGATCGCCACTGGACGCGTGGCGCCGCTCACGTCGCCCGCGCTCGACGAAGGCGCGGACATCGACGCGCGCTTCGCGCCGGACGGCCGCGTGACGTTCGCGCGCGGCGACGAAGGCAGCCAGCGGCTGTTCGTCGCCGATCCGGCGAGCGGCAGGGTCGAGCTGCTCTGGCCGGTCGTCTCGCGCATCTCCGGCCATGCCTGGACGCCGCGCGGCGACGCGATCGTGGTCGCGAGCGACGACCCCGGCTATCGCGCGCTGCTGTTGCTCGACCCGGCCACGCGCGCGGCGACGCTGCTCGGTGCCCGCGAAGGCCAGCGTCCGGCGTTCGCGCGCGACGGCAGCCTGGTCTACGAGCTCGCGCGCTTCGACGCGAACGTCTGGGCGTGGCACGCCGCCGACGACACCGTGCGCCAGGTCGCCGGCTCGACGCGCTACGACGGCGTGCCGCGGCTCGCGCCCGACGGCAGGCGCTTCGCGTACGTGTCGACGCGCGCCGACCAGGAAAGCGTGTGGATCGCGTCGCTCGACGGCGCGCCCGAGCAGCGCGTACCGCTCGATCCGGCGTTGCGCTGGACGCTGCCGGATTTCTCGCCGGACGGCGCGTTCCTGCTGCTGACGGCCTGGTCGGGCAACAGCACGGCGCTGTACGAGCACGAGCTCGCGAGCGGCCGCACGCGGCGCATCGACGCCGGGCCTGATGCGTTCGCGGGACAGTACGCGGGCGACGGCGCCACCATCGTGTTCGCGCGGCGCGAAGGCGGCGCATCGAAGAGCCTCTGGCGCGTGACGCGCGACGGCGGCGCACCCGCGCGGCTCGCGCCGCGCATCGACCGCCACGTGGTCGCGGGCGATCGCGTGCTCTACGGCCAGCGCGGCCGGACCGGCCTGACGTCGCTGCCGCTCGCCGGCGGCGAGCCGCGCGCCATCGCGGTCGACATCGGCGCGGAGAACCGCCAGGACTGGACGGTCGCCGGCGACACGCTCTGGTTCGCGGCGATCGCACCGGACGGTCGCGCCGCGCTGTTCCGCCACGACCTGCGCGACGGAACCACGCGCGAAGCGACGCGCGCCGTCGTCCCCACCACGACGACCGCGACGTTGAGCGCGACGCCGGACGGCAACCTCGTGCTGTTCGCGCGCGTCGACGAGCTCACCATCGACCTCATGCGCGCCGTCGGAGCCGCACCGCCGCACTGAGACGCAAGTGGCTGGCGCGCACTGCGGCGAGCGGGCAACATCGCCGGATGCCCATCGCCGACCGCATCGCCGCGCTGCGCCTGCAGCGCTACCTCATCACGGGCGCGCTCACGCTGTTGCCGTTGTGGCTCACGTGGGTCGTCTTCAAGTTCGTGTTCACGCTGCTCTCGGACATCTCCGTGCCGTGGATCGCGGCGGTCGCGCAGCCGCTGGCGCAGGCGTACCCGCTGGCGTTCGGCTGGCTCGATGCGCCATGGGTGCAGTCCGCGATCGCGGCGCTCGCCACGGTGCTGCTGATCTACGTCGTGGGCTGGGCGACGAACCGCGTCGTGGGCCAGCGCCTGATCGGCGCGTTCGATCGCGTCGTCGCGCGCATCCCGATGGTCCAGACCATCTACGGCGGCAGCAAGAAGCTGCTCGAGTTGATGCAGACCAAGCCGGACGGAACGCACCGGGTCGTGCTCATCGACTTCCCGCACGCGAACATGAAGACGGTCGGGCTGGTGACGCGCACGCTTCGCGACCACGACACCGGCCGGGAGTACGCGGCCGTCTACGTGCCGACCACGCCGAACCCGACGTCGGGCTACCTGGAGATCGTGCCGCTCGATCGCGTCACGCCGACCGACTGGACGATGGACCAGGCGATGGCGTTCATCATCTCCGGCGGCGCGATCGCGCCGTCGCGGTTCCGCTTCGACCCGGCGCCGGTCGCGCCGGCGGCGCCACAGGACAAGGACTGAAGACGATGTTCGACTCCACGCGCGCGCAGCGGCTGTTCGTGGTGCTGGCCGGGTTCTTCGTGGCCAATGCGCTGATGGCCGAGTTCATCGGCGTGAAGATCTTCTCGCTCGAAGGCACGCTCGGCGTGGCGCCACTCGGCTGGAACCTGTTCGGCACCGCGCGCGACCTCAACCTCACGGCCGGCGTGCTGCTGTGGCCCGTCGTGTTCGTGATGACCGACATCGTCAACGAATACTTCGGTCGCCGCGGCGTGCGCCTGCTCTCGTGGCTCACCGTGATGCTGATCGCATGGGCGTTCCTGTTCGCGTATGCCGCGATCGCGCTCACGCCCGCGGCGTTCTGGATCGGCGCCGGCGAGTCGCAGGGCGTGCCGGACATGCAGGTCGCCTTCGCCGCGATGTTCGGCCAGGGCCAGTGGACGATCGCCGGCTCGATCGCCGCTTTCCTCATCGGCCAGCTCATCGACGTCGCGATCTACCACCGCGTGCGCCGCGCGACGGGCGAGCGGATGGTCTGGCTGCGCGCCACGGGCTCGACGCTCGTTTCGCAGCTCGTCGACAGCTTCGTGGTGCTCTACATCGCGTTCGTGCTCGGCCCGCAACACTGGTCGATGCAGCAGTTCCTCGCCGTCGCGACGGTGAACTACGCGTACAAGTTCTGCGTCGCGATCGCCGCGACGCCGCTCGTCTACGCGGGCCACGGCGTGATCGACCGTTACCTCGGTCCGGCCGACGCCGCGTCGCTCAAGGCGCGCGCGGCGGCGGCGTAAGCGTCTTCGCGCCTATTCGAATCCGTCGCGCGACAGCGCGTCGTTCCCGAACACGGGCGCCGAGAACACCGGCGACACGCCACCGGCGACGTACCAGCGCCCGCGGATGGTGTCGCCGCTGCGCACGCGCGGCGGCGCGAGCTCGACGTTCAACGAGGCCGTGCCGTTCGCGGCGACCACGATCGTCGCGTCGTACACGTCGCCCGTGGCCGGCGCTGGATCCGTGCCCGGGTCGGCGTGCGCGACGACGAGGCGCGCCGTCGCGCCGGCCGGTGCGTTCGCGAGCGCCACCGTGAAGTTCTGGCTGCCGAGCAGCGCCGGCTCGAGCGCGACGATCGCGGGCACGCCGTTGCCACCCGCGACGCCGGCACCCGCGACGACCGGCACGCGCGCGCCTTCGCCGAACAATCGCGGGCGGTCGAACGGCGCGGTTTCCGCCATCGCGCGCGGATCGGTGAGCGGCCGGCGCAGGAAGGCGACGATCGCGGCCTTCTGCTGCGGCGTGAGGCCGCGCGGGCGCACGCGCGGGTCCTTGTTCGGCGCGTTGAAGTCGCCGCCGCGATCGTAGAAGTCGACGACGTCCGCGAGCGTGGCGAAGCGGCCGTCGTGCATGTACGGCGCGCGCAGCTCGACGTTGCGCAACGACGGCGTGCGGAACGCGCCGCGATCGGCCGGATTGCTGGTCTGCGCGAAGCGGCCCAGGTCCTCGGCCGGCGGGCGCACGCCGATGTAGTGGAACTGCTGGTCGCTGAGCAGCGCGCCCGCATGGCACGCGGCGCAGTCGTTCGCAACGAACAGCTGGCGGCCCTGCAGTTCCTGCGCCGTGAGCGACGGCGTGCCGCCGTTCTCGGCGTCGAACGGCGTCTGCGTCGGCGCGAGCGTGCGCTCGTAGGTCGCGATCGCGAGCGCCATGCGCGCGGGCGTGATCGCCGGCGTGCCGAACGCTTCGGCGAACAACGCGGGATAGTCGCGCGTGCCCAGCCATTGCGCGAGCGCGGGCGGCACGTTCTCGGCGAGCGCGAGCGGCGCCGCGCCCGCGACGCGCGCGGGCAGCGCGGCGACCGTCGCGCCCGAATACGCCATCTCTGCCGAGTCGAGCATCGGCGCGAGCGACTGGTTCTCGAGCGCGCCGCCCGCCTGCAGGATCACCGACCCGGTCACCGGGTCGGCGAACGTGCCGCCCGCGCGGCCGTCCCAGAACAGCAGGGGCGCATACGCGGCGCCGACGGCGGAGGGCGACTTGCGCCGGCCCACCTGTGCACCCAGGCCGAAGCTAGCGCTCGCCGCATACAGGCCATCGGCGCCGTGCGCGGGCACGCCGAGCGAGCCGCGCACGTCGTCGGGCGTGCCGAACACGTTGTCGAAGCCGGGATTGACGCTCGGCGCCAGGACGGACGCGCTGCGCGGGTCGCTGCCGCCCGCGGCGCTGCGATGGCACGTGCCGCACGCGACGGTCCCGGTGAGCGAGAGCTGCTCGTCCCAGAACAGCGTCTGGCCGAGCGCGACCTTCGCGGCGGTGATCGGGTTGCCGGCCGGCACGGGCGGCGGACCCAGCGGTTGCGGCGGCGGCGGCGGGCCACCCTGGGCCTGGGCGCAGAACGGTGTCAGCAGCGACGCAGCGGCGAGCGCGGCGCGCAGTGGCAGGAAGTGCAGGAATTTCAGGAATCGCATCTCGGCCCCCGGTCGACGATCCAACCGGGGGCAAGTTTGCGCGAGATTCTGCAGCGACTATCGACCGCGGGCGAAAATCCTCATTCCGTGCACATTTTGGCTTCGACGAAGCTGGTGCGCGCGTCGATCGGCGGCTTGCACTCGAGCGCGGCGATCTTCGTGCCCACTTCCGCGCGCAGCTTGCAGCTCACGTGCGTCGCCTTCGCGCCGTACTCGGCGAGCGTCTGCTGCTTCATCGCGTCGGCCGCGGCGCGGTGTTCGGCCGGGATCATGCCGTCCAGCTTGTCGCGCGCCTTCACGTAGTCGCCGTAGTTCGACTCGGCTGCCGAGGCATACCATGCGAGCGCGCGCAGCGCGTCCGGCTTCGTGCCTTCGCCGAGCAGGTACATGGTGCCGAGCGCGAACTGGCTGCTCTTGTCGCCGGCGCAGGCATTGCGCGTGTAGAGCTCGACCGCGCGGTCGAACTTGCCGCGCTCGTACGCGAGGTGCGCTTCCTTGATCATGATGCGCCAGTCCTGGAACCGCATCTTCTCGAAACCGGGCTGGACGGCGAGCGCACCGGTCGAAACGGCAACGAGCGTGGCGGCAACCAGGATCTTCACGGAACGACGCATGTCGCGCTCCTTTCGGGGTTCGTCGATGGATCGGATGCGCGAAGCGGCGAACGCGTCGCGCGCAAGCATTGCAACGCAACGGAGCGCAGCGATTGAGTGCCAGTGGTGGGAGTGACCTCCGGCAGGGGAACCACGGCGAGCGCCTGTTCGTCGCCTGGTTGCCCGACGCCGCCGCGCGCGACGCGCTCGCCGCGGCCGCCGCCTCGTGGCGCGCGTCCGGCGACGTGCCCGGTTTGCGCTGGGTCGCGCCAGCGAACCTGCACCTCACGTTGCGCTTCCTCGGCGCCTGCACGGCCATGCAGCGCGACGGAATGGACGCGGGCCTCGCGGCGCTCGCGGCCCGACGCGCGCCCTGCGCCGCACGCACGGCGGGCTGCGCAGCCTGGCCGTCGGCGCGCGCGCCGCGCGTACTGGTGCTCGAGCTCGCTGCTCATCCTGCGCTCGCCGAGCTCGCTGCCGCCTGCGAGACGCTCGCGCGCGACTGCGGCCATGCCGCGGAACCGCGCCGTTTCCGCCCCCACGTGACGCTGGCACGCGTCCGCCCCGGCACGATCCTGCCGTCGGCCCCGCCTGCCGTCCCCGCGATCGCCTGCCGGGTCGACGCGCTGGCGCTCGTGCGCAGCACGCCGGGGCCCGACGGCTCGGTCTACGAACCCCTGGCCCGGTTCCCGCTCGCCACCCCCTGACCTTCGACACTTTGACGCGCCCCGCGGCTGCCCTCAGCATCGCCGGGCCCACCGGCTCGCTGCCGGTCGCTCCCCTTGTTCCGAATCCCGGAGATTCAGCCCATGCGTATCCGCATCGCGCCGCTGGCGTTGGCCATCGCAGTTTCGTTCGCCGCCACGGCGAGCGCCCACACGAACGACCACGGCCTCGACCGCCGGAACTTCGACGAGAAGGCCGCGCCGTGCACGGACTTCTACCGCTACGCCAACGGCGGCTGGCTCGACTCCAACCCGATCCCGGCCGAGTACTCGGCCTGGGGCATCGGCAACGAGATGCGCGAGCGCAACCTGAACCTCCTCAAGCAGATCCTCGAGGAGAGCTCGAAGGAAGCCGCCAAGCCGGGCTCCAACGCGCAGAAGATCGGCGACTTCTACGCCTCGGCGATGGATGAGGCGGGCATCGAGAAGGCCGGTTACGACCCGATCAAGCCCGACCTCGCGAAGATCGACGCGCTGGAGTCGAAGGAAGACGTCGTCGCGCTCATCGACGCGTGGCACGCGCAGGGCATCCAGCCGCTGTTCGGCTTCGGCTCGCTCGGCGACCTCAAGAATTCCTCGATGAACATCGCGTACGCCGTGCAGGGCGGCCTCGGCCTGCCGGAACGCGAGTACTACCTGAAGACGGGCGCCGAGGACCAGGCGCTGCGCGACAAGTACGTCGCGCACATCGAGAAGCTGCTCACGCTCGCCGGCCAGGAAGCCGCCTCCGCGAAGCAGCAGGCGCAGTGGATCCTCGCGATGGAAACGCGCCTCGCGAAGGCGTCGATGGACAAGGTCGCGCTGCGCGACCCGGGCAACTACTACAACATCGTCACGGTCGCGGACGCCGACAAGAAGACGCCGAACCTGCCGTGGTCGAAGTACCTCGCGGCGAACGGCCTGGCGCTCGACACGTTCTCGCTGGCGCAGCCGGGCTTCTTCGACGAAGCGAACAAGATGGTCGCCGACGTCCCGGTCGAGCAGTGGCAGGCCTACCTGCGCTGGAACCTCGTGTCGTTCGCCGCGCCGTACCTGTCGAGCGCGTTCGTGAACGAGGACTTCGAGTTCAATGGCAGGGCACTGACGGGTGCGAAGGAGCTGCGTCCACGCTGGAAGCGGGTGATGGACGTGACGAGCAACAACCTCGGCGAGGCGCTCGGCGAGCTGTACGTCGCGCGCACGTTCCCGCCGGAAGCGAAGGCGAAGGGCCTCGCGCTCGTGCAGAACCTGCAGAAGGCGCTGAAGGCCCGGCTCGAGAAGCTCGAGTGGATGGGCGACGAGACGAAGAAGAAGGCGATGGAGAAGTTCGCCTCGTTCACGCCGAAGATCGGCTACCCCGACAAGTGGCGCGATTATTCCGCGCTGACCATCACGCGCGGCCACTACCTCGACAACGTGCGCGCCGGCACGGCGTTCGAGGCGAAGCGCCAGCTCGCGAAGATCGGCAAGCCGGTCGACAAGGCCGAATGGGGCATGACGCCGCAGACCGTCAACGCGTACTACAACCCGCTGCAGAACGAGATCGTGTTCCCGGCCGCCATCATGCAGCCGCCGTTCTTCGACCCGAAGGCCGACGACGCGGTGAACTACGGCGCGATGGGCGGCGTCATCGGCCACGAGCTGATGCACGGGTTCGACGACCAGGGCTCGAAGTTCGACGCGAAGGGCAATTACGTCAGCTGGTGGACCGACCAGGACCGCAAGCTGTTCGAGGAGCGCACGGCGAAGCTCGTGAAGCAGTACAACGGCTACGTCGCCATCGACGACCTGCACGTGAACGGTGAGCTGACGCTCGGCGAGAACATCGGCGATTTCGGCGGCCTGCTCGTCGCGTTCGACGCATTCCACATGACCGAGCAGGCGAAGAAGGGCGAGAAGATCGACGGCCTGACCCCGGACCAGCGCTTCTTCCTGTCGTGGGCGCAGTCCTGGCGCCGCACGTACCGCCCCGAGGCGCTGAAGCTGCAGGTCAACACCGACCCGCACTCGCCGTCCAACTTCCGCGTGATCGGCCCGATCTCGAACATGGACTCGTTCGCGAAGGCCTTCTCGTGCAAGGCCGGCGACAAGATGGTGAATAGCGGCGATTCCAAGGTCGAGATCTGGTGATCGGCCGCGCCTCGAACGAGGCGCCGCTTCTTGTTTCCTCCCCTGCGCATGCGGGGGTCATCGCCTGACGCTCAGCGGTCGCACCAGCGACCGCTGTCAGGCGATGGCTGAGGACATGGATGTCCGAAGGGGCGGCCCAACGAAGCGCCGTCGCGACAGGGACGTCGCAGCAATGAGCTACTTCAGCTCCGCCACGTAACAGACCCATTCCCCGTCGACGAGCCGCCATCCGCTCTCGATGTCGAGATGCTCGCCGGAATCCGGCAGCAGCCCCTCGCCGCCCGTGACCAGCGCGTCCACGCGCACCGTCGCGCGATCGCCCTGCACCTTCACGTCGAGCGGGCCGAGCGTCACGCCGAGCGACTGCTTGCGCATCATCTGCGCCGCCAGGAACCCGCGCAGCGATTGGCGGTCGAAGCTGCCGTGGTCGCCGTCGAAGTCGTCGCTGACGTGCGCGATGAAGCCGCCGGCATCCTTCGACTCCACCGCGTCCGCCATCGCCGCGATGGTGTCGCGCAGGCGCTGTTCCGGCGAGTCGCCCGCGCATGCGGCGAGCATCGTCGCGAGCAGGAGCAGGCATGCTCGTTTCAGCTTGTCTGGCATGGTGGCGTGTGCTCCAATCGAGCGGTTTCCGAAGTCCCGGCGCAGGGTTGCGCGCGATCCGGGGGCCGGCGGTACGGGGAGGATCGGCCGATCATGAGTGTCGACAAACCTTGGCTCAAGAGCTACCCCGCGGGCGTGCATCCCGAGGTCGACCTGAGCCAGTTCGCTTCCGTCGTCTCGGTGCTCGAACAGGCCTGCGACCGCTTCCGGCACCGGCCGGCGTTCCACAATATGGGACGCACGCTGAGCTACGACGACGTCGACCGTCTCAGCAGGCAGTTCGCCTGTTTCCTGCTGCACGAGCTCAAGCTCAAGAAGGGCGACCGCGTCGCCCTGATGCTGCCGAACGTGCTGCAGTACCCGATCGCGATCTTCGGCGTTTTGCGCGCCGGGCTCACGGTGGTGAACACGAACCCGATGTACACGGCCCGCGAGCTCAAGCACCAGCTCGAGGATTCCGGCGCCGTCGCCATCGTCGTGCTCGACAACTTCGCGCACACGGTCCAGGAGGTCCTGCGCGAGACGCAGGTCCGCCACGTCGTCACGACCGGTCTCGGCGACCTGCTGCCGTTCCCGCGCTCGCTGCTCGTCAACTTCGCGGTGCGCTACGTCAAGAAGCTCGTCCCCGACTTCGACATCCCGGGCGCGCTCCGATTCAACGATGCGCTCGCGCGCGGCGCACCCCACAAGCTGCCGCGCGTCGACGTCGGCTTCGACGACATCGCGTTCCTGCAGTACACGGGCGGCACGACGGGCGTCGCGAAGGGCGCGATGCTGACGCACAAGAACCTCGTCGCGAACATGCAGCAGTCGTCCTCATGGCTGGGGACG
>CALKUS010000136.1 GCA_937996755.1 uncultured Pseudomonadota bacterium
GATGATCGCGTCGTCGACGAGCAGGCCCAGCGCGAGGATGAGCGCGCCGAGCGAGATCTTGTGCAGGTCGATGCCGAAGTATTTCATGCCCGCGAACGTCATCGCGAGCACGAGCGGGATCGACAGCGCCACCACCATGCCGGTACGCAGGCCGAGGCTCAGGAAGCTCACGACCAGCACGATGATCACGGCCTCGGCGAGCGAGCGCACGAACTCCTTCACCGAGCGCGCGACCGCCTTCGGCTGGTCCGCGACCTGGCGCAGCTCGAGGCCCACCGGCAGCGACTGCTGGATCCGCGCCGTGTTCTCCTGCAGCGCGTCGCCGAGGCGGATGATGTCGCCGCCCTTCACCATCGACACCGCGATGCCGATCGCGTCCTCGCCCTGGAAGCGCATGCGCGGCGCCGGCGGGTCCACGAAGCCGCGACGCACGTCGGCGACGTCGGCCAGCTTGAACAGGCGGTCGCCCGCGCGGATGGAAAGATTCCGGATCGACTCGACGGAATCGAACGCGCCGCTCGCGCGGAGGTAGATGCGGTCGGTGCCCGTCTCGAACGAGCCCGCGGGGACGACGGCGTTCTGCGCCTCGAGCGCGCGGACCACCTGGTCGAAGCTCACGCCCAGCGTGGCGATCTTCGCATTCGACAGCTCGATGAAGACCTTCTCGTCCTGCAGGCCGATGAGCTCCACCTTCGCGACGCCGGGCACGCGCAGCAGCTCCAGCTGCACGCGCTTCGCGTAGTCCTTCAGCGCGGCGTAGTCGAAGCCGTCGCCGGTCAGCGCGTAGATGTTGCCGAACGTCTCGCCGAACTCGTCGTTGAAGAACGGGCCCTGCACGCCCGGCGGCAGGGTCTGCCGGATGTCCGAGACCTTCTTGCGCACCTCGTACCAGAGGTCGGGGATGTCCTTCGACAACATGGCGTCCTTCGCGATGAAGAACACCTGCGACTCGCCGGGGCGGGAGTAGCTGCGGATGAACTCGTACGCGCCGGTTTCCTGCAGCTTCGTCTCGATGCGCTCGGTGATCTGCTCGGACACTTCGGCCGCGGTCGCGCCCGGCCAGTACGTCCGCACCACCATCACCTTGAACGTGAACGGCGGGTCCTCGGACTGGCCAAGGTGCGCGTACGACCAGATGCCCATCACCGCGAGCACGAGGCCGAAATAGAGCACGAGGGAGCGGTTCCGGAGCGCCCACTCCGAAAGATTGAAGCGCATCATGGGAAGGGTCTCCGGCGCGTCGGGTTACAGGTCGACCGGCTTGTTCGCCGCGTCGACCGGCTTCACCACCTGGCCTTCGCTGAGCTTGTGCACGCCGGCGGCCACGATCCACTGCTCGGCCGTGATGCCGCCCGTCACCGTGACGCCGTCCTCGCGATACGCGCCGACGGTCACCGGCGCGAGCTTCACCTGCTTGGTGCGCACGTCGAACACCCACACGGCGGGCTTGCCGTTCTTCTCGTGCAGCGCCGCGAGCGGCAGCAACAGCGCGCTCGGCTGGTCGCCGGCGTTGAGGTAGACGCGCGCGGTCATGCCGAGCTGCGCCTGCGACGGATCGTCCAGCGTGACGCGCACGGCGTAGGTGCGCGACACCGGGTCGGCCTCGGGCGCGAGCTCGCGCACCACGCCGGGCATGCGCGCGTTGTCGCGCGCCCAGATCTCGACCACGACCGGCTGCTTCGGGTGGAACACGCCGATGCGGCCCTCGGGCACGTCGATCGCCACCTCCACGTCGCCGTCGTGCGCGAGCACGAGCGCCGGCTGGCCTGCGGCCACGACCTGGCCCGCCTCGATCTTCACCGACGTGATCACGCCGTCCGCATCGGCGCGCAGCGTCGTGTAGCCGGCCTGGTTCGCGGCCTGCGCGGCCTGCGCCTGCGCCTGCTTCACGCGCGCATCGGCTGCGTCGAACGCGTTCTGGCGGGCGTCGAACAGCGCCTGGCTGATGTAGTGCTTCTCGAGCATCGCGCGGTTGCGGTCCAGCTCGGCCTTCGCGAGCGCGAGGTCGGCCTTCGCCCACGCGACCGCGGCCTGCGCCGACGACAGCGCGAGCTGCGCGTCCTGCGGCTCGAGCTCGGCGAGCACGTCGCCCTTGCGCACGCGCGCGCCGACGTCGACCTTGCGGACCTGCACCTTGCCCGCGATGCGGAATCCGAGCACGCTCTCGTAGCGCGCATGCACTTCGCCGGCGTAGGTGTCGGTGACGGCAGTCGTCGCGACCTGCGGCTTCTGCACGATCGCCGGGCGCGCGGGCGGCGCGACGCTCGCTTCGCTGGTGCAGGCGGAGAGCGGCACGAACAACGCGGCGGCGAGCAGGAGCGGGGCGAGGCGGCGCATGGGAAATTCCTTCGCTGTCTTCAGCGGGCTTTAACTGAACTGGCGGGTATACTAAGGTTACTGAACTGTACCGTCCAGTATTACTATCGTCACCACATGAGCACGTCCGCCGCCCCGAAGCCGCGCAAAGCAGCGCCGGCAAAATCGCAACTCGTTGAATCCACGAGCGAAGCCGGCACCGTCGGCCGCCCGAAGGACCTCGCCAAGCGTGCCGCCATCCTGGACGCGGGCAAGCGCCTGTTCCTCGAATCGGGCTTCGAGCGCACCAGCATGGACGCGATCGCGGCGGCGGCCGGCGTCTCGAAGATCACCGTCTACAGCCACTTCCAGGACAAGGACACGCTGTTCCGCGCCGTGTGCAAGGGCGTGTGCGAACGGCAGATGCCGCACGAGATGTTCGTGCTCGACGAGGGTGCGCCGCTGCGCCAGCAACTGCTGCAGATCGCGCGCGCGTTCTTCGGCCTGCTCATGAGCCCGGAGTCGGTCGCGCTGCATCGCCTCATGACCGCGCAGCAGGAGCCGAAGCTCGCGCAGCTGTTCTGGGAGGAAGGGCCGAAGCGCACGAAGGACGAGTTCGCCGCATTCCTGCGCGCGGAAGTCGCCGAAGGCGCGCTGGCGATCGACGACCCGTGGGTCGCCGGCGGCCACTTCTTCTGCCTGCTGAAGGGCGAGCCGTTCATGCGCGTGTCGTGCGGGTTGCCGTACACCGGCACGCGCGCCGACATCGAAGCGCACCTCGAGTCCTGCGTCGACTTCTTCCTGCGCGCCTACGTCGCTCCGCGCGAGTAGCAGCCGCCTTATTGGCGGCTGCTGCGCGGAGCGGCTGAGGACATGGATGTCCGATGAGGGGCCGAGGGTGCGAAGACCACGCCAGGGATGGCGCGGAAGCGACTTCCGATCAAAGCCAGTCGGCTACTCCACGCGGCGCGCCGCGTATTCCTGCCCGCCCTGGCGGAACGCGACGCCGTCGACCTCGCCGTCGGCGCCCGTGCGGAACACCAGCCGCCACGGCTGGCCCTTCGCGAAGAACGTGTCGCGCGACTCCGCGAACAGCTCGCGCTTCGCTTCGCCGCTCGACTGTACGAACAGGCGGTCGCCTTCGAGCGTCACGACCTCGCTCGCGCCGGGCGTGTATTCGTACGTGCCGACGAGGCGAGTGAGCGCATCGCGGTCGAGCGCGATCGGCTCGGGTTCGGGTGCGATCTGCGTTTCGGCGCCCGCGATCAGCAACCATGCGCCGTCGCGCTGCAGGTAGGTTTCCGTGCGCCACTGCGCGCCCACCTGGCGCTTGCCGTCCACCTCGACGGTTTCCGCGACGCGATAGCGCGCGACGGCGACGTTGCCGTGCGGATGCACGACGAACTCCTCCGGTTCGCCGTACGAGGACTTCACGCCGGCCGGGCGGTTCGCGATTCCCGCGCGGATCGCCGCCTTCGTCTCGCCCGAGCACACGCAGTCGTCGTCGACGAACTTCGCCCAGGCGTCCGCGTCGCCGTCGCGGTACGCGGCGAAGCGCGCGCGGATCGCGGCGGCAATCTCGGCGCCTGCGTCGTCGGCGAGCACCGTCGCAGGCGTGCAGAGCAGGCTCGCGAGCAGGAGGGCGATCGAGCGCATGGCGGCGACTCCAGTCGGTGCGGCGCAACGATCGTCGTCGTGCCGTCCTTGCGCGTCAATGCACGGGGCAATTCGCCGCAGCCCACGCGACGCCGCG
>CALKUS010000137.1 GCA_937996755.1 uncultured Pseudomonadota bacterium
CCCATCGCTACGCTCATCGCGACGCTGCGCGTCGCGCCGACCGGAAAACCGATGAACGACACGACGGCTTCGCTCTCGCGCTACGCGGAAATCGCGCGCTTCCTGCTCCGCTACCGCCGCGCCGGCGTGCTTTCGCGCATGGAGATCGACGAGGCCGCCTTGCTGGGCCACGCCGGTGAAGCGCCCGGCGACGAGCAGGCGGACCATTCGGCGCCCGCGCAGTTCGTGCGCGATCTCGAGCGCATGGGACCGACGTTCGTGAAGATCGGGCAGACGTTGTCGACGCGACCCGATCTCGTGCCCCCGGAGTACGCGGTGGCGCTCGAACGCATGCAGGACCAGGTCGAGCCCGTGCCGTTCGCGGAGGTGCGCGACGTGGTCGAAGCGGAGCTCGGCGTGCGGCTCGGCAAGGCGTTCGCGACGTTCGACGAGAAGCCGCTCGCGGCGGCATCGCTCGCGCAGGTGCACACCGCCACGTTGCGCAGCGGGCGACGCGTCGCCGTGAAGGTGCAGCGTCCCGCGATCGCGGAGTCGATCCGGCGCGACCTGGACATCATGGCGCGCGTCGCCGGCACGGTCGACCGCGTGACGGACGTGGGCCAGCGCTACCGATTCGTCGACTGGGTGGCGGAATTCCGGAAGACGCTCCTCTCGGAGCTCGACTACCGGCTCGAGGCGCAGAACCTCGAGCGCTTCGGCGAGCAGTTGCGCGCCTTTCCGCTGCTCCACGTGCCGCGCCACGTGCCCGACCTCAGCGCCGCGCGCGTGCTCACGATGGAGCTCGTCGAAGGCAGCAAGGTGACGAAGGGCGTCGACCTGCGGCGCATGGAACAGCCGCTCGGCGAGCTCGCGGACCAGCTCCTGCGCGGCTACCTCGACCAGGTGTTCGTGCACGGCATGATCCACGCCGACCCGCATCCGGGCAACGTGCTGCTGATGCCGGACGGCCGGCTCGCGCTCGTCGACCTCGGCATGGTCGCATTCGTCGCGCCGCGCATGCGCGACAAGCTGCTGCGGCTGCTGCTCGCTGCGATCGACGGGCGCGGAGAGGACGCGGCCGACGCATGCGCGTCGCTCGGCACGCGCCTCGAGCAGTTCGACGAGGCGTCGTTCGTGCGCGAGGCGTCGCGCCTCATCGCGCGCTACCACGCCTTCGAGTCGACCACGTGCATGCCCGAGGGCCGGCTCGTGCTCGAGCTCACGCGGCTCTCGGGCGCGGCCGGCCTGCGGCCGCCGCCCGAGATGTCGCTGCTCGGCAAGACCCTGCTGAACCTCGAAGCCGTGTGCTCGGCCCTGGATCCGCGGCTCGACGCACGCCGGGTCGTGAGCGACCACCTGCACGAAGTCATGCGGCGACGGCTCATGCAGTCGCTCACGCCCACCAGCCTCGCGACCGAGCTGCTCGACATGCAGGAGCTCGCGCGGGAGACGCCGCGTCGCGTCTACCAGTTACTGCGCACGCTCTCCGACAATCGCTTCCGCGTGCACGTGACGGGGCTCGAGGAAGCCCACGTGGTGGAGACCCTGCAGAAGATCGCGAACCGCATCTCGACCGGCGTGATCGCCGCCGCGCTGATCATCGGCGCTGCGCTGGTCATGCGCGTGCCGAGCCCGACGCGCCTGTTCGGCTATCCGGCGATCGCGCTCGTGCTGTTCCTGCTCGCCGCGGGTATCGGCATCGCCCTGATCTTCTCCGCGTGGCGCAGCGACCGCAAGGCGAAGCCGCGCGAGGAGCGCGATCCGACCTAGAGAGCGGTTACTGGATAGCGGATAGCGGCAAGAGCAGCGCGCGGTGCTCTTGCCGCTATCCGCTGCCCGCTTACCGCTCTCAAAGCTTCGGGATGCGCAGCGTCTTCGAGATCATGAACGACCCGCTCAATGCCCAGAGCAGCACGAGCGGATGGAAGTGGGCGGGCCCGAGCTCGAAGGACCCGAACCACAGGTTCGCGCCGAGCCTGCCCTGCGACGCCGCAACGGCAAGCAGCAGCACGAGCAGCACGCTGCTCGGGATCGGTGTCCCTTCGAAGTATTTCACCTTGCCGGTTTCGGCCGACATCGATTCCGCCGTGACGTTGTAGCGCGCGAGGCGGCTCACGCCGCACGCGACGAAATAGAGCAGCACGGCGACGTCCCACAGGCCCTGCATGCCGGCCGCGTACGCGATGGCGGCGGGCGCGACGCCGAACGAGATCACGTCGGACAGCGAGTCCAGCTCGCGGCCCAGCGAAGAGGCCTGGTGGCGCCAGCGCGCGATCCTTCCGTCCAGCACGTCGAACACGAGCGCGAGCGGGACGAGCGTGCACGCCGCGTAGAACGCGCGGACCTGCGCTTCCTGCAGGTAGAAGAGCACCGCGAAAACGGCCGCCATGCCGCACGCCGCGTTGGCGAGCGTGAACCAGTCCGCCATCGCGAACCCGCGGATCATCGTGAAATGTCGGCGTTCCATTCCTGCATGTTCTCCCGTCGGGCACGCGCCACGCCGCGCGTCCACGAACGTACAAAGTTTTTTGCAAATGTCCAACGTTGGTTGCTTGGACGCTTCCGCAGAGCCCGCCAGAATCCAGTCTGGCAACGGTGGGTGAGTGCACGTATGGAACCGATGGGTCCCGCCCGGATGGGCGTGCCGGGGCTCGATCACGTGCTGGGCGGCGGATTGACCCGCGACCGGCTGTACGTGGTCGAAGGCGTCCCCGGCTCCGGCAAGACGACGCTCGCGCTGCAATTCCTCCTCGAAGGCGTTGCGCAGGGCGAGCGCGTCCTCTACGTGACGCTGTCGGAAACGCGCGAGGAGCTGCTCGAGGTCGCTACGTCGCACGGCTGGAAGCTGGACGGCATGACGCTGCGCGAAGTCATCCCGACCGAGGCGAGCCTGAGCCCGGACCAGCAATACACCGTGTTCCATCCGTCCGAAGTGGAGCTGGGCGAAGCGACGCGGGAGATCCTCGACGACGTGGAACGCACGCGCCCGCAACGCGTCGTCTTCGATTCGCTCTCGGAATTGCGCCTGCTGGCCGGCAACGCGCTGCGCTATCGCCGCCAGGTGCTCGCGCTGAAACGCTTCTTCGCCGGGCGCGGCTGCACCGTGCTCGTGCTCGACGACCGCACGGACGCGACGCGCGACCTGCAGGTGCAGAGCATCGCGCACGGCGTGATCGAGCTCGACATGCTGGCGCCGGAATTCGGCATGGAGCGACGCCGCCTGCGCGTGCTGAAATTCCGCGGCAAGCAGTACCGCGGCGGCTACCACGACTTCGTGATACGCCGCGGCGGCATCGTCTGCTTCCCGCGGCTGGTCGCCGCCGAGAAACGTCGCACGTTCGAGCACCGCCCGCTCAGCACGGGACTGCCCGAGCTCGACAAGCTTCTCTCCGGCGGCCTCGATACGGGTACGAGCACGCTGATCGCCGGCGGCGCCGGGTCGGGCAAGTCCACGCTCGCGGCGCAGATCGCCACGGCCGCCGCGGCGCGCGGCGAGCGCGCGGCGATGTTCCTGTTCGACGAGTCGCGCAACACGCTGTTCTCGCGCATGCATTCGCTCGGCGTGCCGTTGCGCGAGCAGTCGGAGGCCGGTGCGGTGGAGATCGAGCAGATCGATCCCGCCGAGCTGTCGCCCGGCGAATTCGCCGATCGCGTGCGCGCCGCCGTCGACGAACGCGGCTGCAGCGTGATCGTGATCGACAGCCTCAACGGCTACATGCATTCGATGCCGGAGGAGCGCTTCCTGACGCTGCAGCTCCACGAGCTGCTCGCCTACCTCGGCCAGCAGGGCGTCGTCACGGTGATGATCGGCGTGCATCACGGCTGGCTGACCAGCGACGGCGCCAGCCCGGGCGACGTGACCTACCTCGCCGACGCCGTGCTGCTGCTGCGCCATTTCGAGGCAGCGGGCGAAGTGCGCCAGGCGCTCTCGATCGTGAAGAAGCGTGGCGGCATGCACGAGCGCACGATCCGCGAGTTCCAGCTCGTGCCCGGGCGCATCCGCGTGGGCGAGCCGCTGCGCGACTTCCACGGCGTGCTGACCGGCGTGCCGATGTACACCGGCACCACGTCGCCGCTGTTGCGCACGGACGGAAGTGGCGATGCCTGAGCTCCCGCTCCAGTCGCGCGTCCTGGTGCTCAGCCCGCTCGGCAAGGATGCGCCATTGATCCAGTCGGTGCTGGCGCAGGCGGGTATCCACTGCGACGCGGTGCCCGACATCGGCGCACTCTGCCGCGAGGCGGTCCGTGGCGCCGGCGCCGTGCTCGTCGCGGAGGAAGCGCTGCTCGGCAGCGCGGCGCACGCGCTGCGCAGCCTGGTGGAGTCGCAGCCGCCGTGGTCCGACCTTCCGGTACTGCTGCTGACGGCCGCGGGCGCGAGCTCGGCGACGGTCGCCTACGCAATGGAACGCCTCGGCAACGTCGCGCTGCTGGAGCGCCCGCTGCAGCGGACGACCCTGGTCAGCGCCACGCGCAGCGCGCTGCGTGCGAGCGCGCGCCAGCACCAGATCCGCGCGTACCTCGAGGAGCGCGAGCGATCGAACCACGTGTTGCGACAGCAATCGCAGAAGCTGGCCGAGGAGCTGGCCGAGCGCAGTCGCGTCGAGGCGTCGCTGCGCCGGAGCCAGCAGCTGTACCGCTCGATCGGCGAATCGATCGACTACGGCGTCTGGCTGAGCGACGCGCAAGGCGACATGACCTATGCCAGCGAGTCCGTGCACGAGCTCATCGGCGCGTCGCCCGCGGAGTTCGCGGGAGCGGGCTGGTTCAATTACATGCACCCCGACGAGCGCGCGGCGACCATGCAGGCGTGGCGCGAGTGCATCGCGGACGGACGCCACTGGGATCGCGAGATCCGGCTGCTGGCCACCGACGGCACTTATCGCCCGGTGCTTTCGCGCGGCGTGCCACTGCGCGACGACGAAGGACGGATCATCGGCTGGGCCGGCATCAACCTCGACATCAGCCGGCAGCGCGCCGCGCAGGAAACGTTGCGCGACGCCGACCGCCGCAAGGACGAGTTCCTCGCGACGCTCGCGCACGAGCTGCGCAACCCGCTCGCGCCGATCGGCAACGCGGTCGCCGTGATGGCGCTCAAGACCACGGACCCGTCGGTGAAGTGGGCGCGCGACATCATCGATCGCCAGGTCCGGCAGCTGCGCCGGCTCGTGGACGACCTGCTCGACGTGTCGCGCATCACGCAGGGCAAGGTGGCGCTGCGCCTGGAGCCGTTGCTGCTGTCGGAAGTCGTGCGCGCGGCCGTCGACACCAGCCGTCCGTTGATCGACGCCGCCAACCACCGGCTCGACGTGCAGATTCCGCTGGCACCCGTACGCTTCATCGGCGACGGCGTGCGCCTGGCACAATGCCTGGCGAACCTGCTCAACAACGCGGCGAAATACACGCCGCCCGGCGGCCGCATCGACCTGCGCGCCGACGCCGGCGACGGGCGCCTCGTGATCCGCGTGCGCGACACCGGCATCGGCATCGCGCCGGAAGCGTTGGGATCGATCTTCGAGCTGTTCGGCCAGGCCGAGCGCGGCCTCGATCGCTCGCAGGGCGGCCTCGGCATCGGCCTCACGCTCGTGCGCAGCTTCGTGGGGATGCACGGCGGCACGGTCGAGGCATCGAGCGACGGTCCGGGCCGCGGCAGCGAGTTCACGATCGACCTGCCGTTGCGCGTGCCGGTCGACGAAGCGCCGGACGCCACGGCGCGCATCGCGCCCCGCGGACCGGACGGCCGGTGCATGGTGCTGGTCGTCGACGACAACGTGGACGGCTCGGAGTCGCTCGCCGCGCTGCTGCGCCTCGAGGGCTACGAAGTATCGGTCGCGCACGACGGCGAGCGCGGCGTCGCGCTCGCGGGCGAGCTCAGGCCCGAGATCGTCCTGCTCGACATCGGTATGCCGCGCATGAATGGCTACGAGGCCGCGAAACGCATCCGCGCGCAGCCGTGGGGCGCGAAGATGCTGCTGATCGCCGTCACCGGCTGGGGCCAGGAGACCGATCGCGCGCGGTCGCGCGAGTCCGGCATCGACCACCACCTCACGAAGCCCGTCGACACCGCGCAGCTGCTGCGCCTCATCGCGAGCCACCTGCAGCCGCGCGCGGCGAACGCCTGACGCCATCGTTGCGCCGTGCATCCTGCACGCGCTCGCCGCGCGGGCGGCGGGCGCGAGCGTGGCACGCTGCTTGCGTGCCACTCCGGGAACACCGGAGGACATGCCATGAGCAACCAGACGCCCTCACCCATCCGCCGCCCCGAGCAGGGGCTCGATTCGCACGACCAGGCCGTGGACATGACGTTCCCCGCCAGCGACCCGGTCGCGTGCTCGATCACGCCCAGCCTCGTGCCCGCCGCCACGCCCGAGCCCGAGCGCGGTCTCTGGGCGCGCGTGCGGCGCGCCTTCCAGCGCTGAGTCCGCCGCCATGCCGCACAGGGTCATACCGGCGAACGACACCGAGAAGCCGCTGCGCCCCGAGGACACGAACCTCGATCGGCTCGGCGGCCGCCACAGCGAAGACGGCGGCGAGCCGCGCGACGATTCCAGCAGCGCCGGCAACGGCAGCGACACCGCGTGAAGCGGAGAGCGGTTAGCGGGGAGCGGTTAGCGGGGAGCGGTTAGCGGGAAGCGGGGAGCGGCAAGAGCAAAGCGGTGGATGCCCTTGTCGCTTCCCGCTTCCCGCTTCCCGCTTCCCGCTTCCCGCTTCCCGCTTCCCGCTTC
>CALKUS010000138.1 GCA_937996755.1 uncultured Pseudomonadota bacterium
ACACTCTTTCCCTACACGACGCTCTTCCGATCTGAGTACACCGCTGTGGCGGTACAAGCCTGACGTTTGCCACTGCCCTTCGAGCGAGCGCACTCAGACTCAGACCCGGACTACGGCTCGCGTAAGCGCCGCATCAATGCGCGGCGCCAGCGTAGTTCTTCTCGCCGGCAGTCACCGCGAGGTCCAGCCGGTTTTCCGGCGGCGCCAACGGGCACGTCGCGTACGGCGTGAACACGCACGGCGGGTTGTACGCCTTGTTGAAGTCGACGATCGTCTTGCCGTCGACGGCCGGCGCCGCGTACAGGAAACGGCCCGCGCCGTAGGTTTCCTTGCCGCTCGTGCGATCGGCGAAGATCAGGAACAGCTGGCCGTCGCCTTCGTCCACCGCTTCGAGCCTGTAGCTCTTGCCGTCCTTCTCGAACACGACGGCACCGGGGTTCGGCATCGGGTCGAGCGTGTTGATGACGCTCGCGATCTCGATCGTGGTGCCCGGCGGATGCGGCTCGAATTTCGCCTCGAAGCGCCACTCGCCCGCGATCGGCCAGGTGTCCATGTGGCCCGGGAACGACTTGCGCGTCGCCGCGTCGTTGTCCTTCACGCGCAGGCCGTAGCGGCCGCTGCGCTCGATCACCTGGAAGTTCGCGTTGCCGAAGCGCACGAGCGTCGGCGCGCCCGTCGTGTCGACCGCGAGCACGCCGCTGCGCGCATCCCCGTCGCCGATCTTCGCGTCCACGCCGTCGGCGAGTGCGAGCGAGAGCTCCGCGCCCTTGCGCGTGAGCGTGCCGAGCTTCGCGGGGCCGGTGTTCAGCACGATGTCGTTGTCTGCCCCGCTGCCGATCGAATGCGTGCCCTCTTCCACCCAGTGCAGGCCGACGAGCGTGAGCCAGGAGTCCGGCGCCTCGAGGCGCGCGACACGCGCGGCGCGCCAGTCCTCGACCTCCTTCACGGGATCGACGGGTGCGGCGGGCGTGGGGGTGGTGGCGAGCATGGTGTAGAGCAGCAGGTTGGGCAGCATGGGCCGGGGCTCGTGGACGTCGGGACGAAGTCGAACATGCGGCTCGCGATCGCAGGAGTCAATGCGATCCACCATCACTTTTCGTCATCCCGGCGCATGCCGGGATCCAGCGCCTTGTTGCCGGGACAGAGCGGCGTTGTACATCAGGGCGTCAGCTGGACCGAATCCCGCATCCCTGCGGCGCCCCCGTTCGGCATCCCTGCCTCACCAGGCCGATCGGGTCGCAGCGGACCCTGTGGGGTCCGCTGAGCGCGACCTATCGACCTCGCAGGAAAAGCTTGTCGAGCTCGGAAATGCTGAGGGTGATGTACGTCGGCCTACCATGGTTGCATTGATCCGCGCGTTCGGTCGCCTCCATCGCCCGCAGCAACCCGTTCATTTCAGCGAGCTCGAGCTTGCGATTGGCGCGCACGGACGCGTGGCAGGCCATCGTGGCGAGCAGCTCGTTCTCGAATTCGGTGAGGCGCGATTCGCTGCCGTGCACGCCGAGGTCGGCGACGACGTCGCGGACGAGGCCCGCAACGTCGGTGCCGTCGAGCGCGGATGGGATGCGGCGCACCACGACGCTCGTCGGGCCGTTGCGGTCGATCTCGAAGCCGAGCGCGGCGAAGCGCGACGCGGCGTCCTCGACGACGCGTGCCTCGCGCTCGCTGAGCGCGATCGTGAGCGGCACGAGCAGCGCCTGCGACGGGATCGCGCCGCATGCGCGAGCCGACTTCAGCTTCTCGTACGTGATGCGCTCGTGCGCGGCGTGCATGTCGACGAGCACGAGCCCGGCCGCGTTCTGCGCGAGCACGTAGATGCCGTGCACCTGCGCGAGCGCGTAGCCGAGCGGCGGCACGCCGTCGGTTTCCGCCGGCAACGGCTGCGCAACCGGCGGCGCCTCCCCGGAACCGTTGCTCGCGTAGAGCGAGCCCCAGTCGACGGGCGTGCTCGTTTCGCGCACGGCGAAGCCGAGCCCGCCCTGCTGCATCGGGCGATACGCCGCGCCGACCGTGCCGCCGCCGAGCAGCGATTCGACGCGCGCCGTTTCCTGCGGATGCGCGTCCGTGCCCGGGCGCGTCTGCGCGATCGCCGCGTGCAGCGTGCGGTAGATGAAATCGTGCACGAGGCGCGAGTCGCGGAATCGCACCTCGTGCTTCGCAGGATGCACGTTCACGTCGACCGCCGTCGGGTCGAGCTCGAGCGCGAGCACGAATACCGGGTGGCGGCCGCCGAACAGCACGTCGGCGTAGGCCTGGCGAACGGCGTGCGCGACGAGGCGGTCGCGCACCAGCCGGCCGTTCACGTAGAAGTACTGGCGGTCGGCCTGGCTGCGCGACGCGGTCGGCGCACCGATCCAGCCGTGCAGCCGCAAACCCGCGCCGCTCGCGTCGATGCGCAGCGCCTGCGTGGAGAAGTCCACGTCCAGCGCGTCGTCGATGCGCCGCTCCGGTTGCGCCGCGCGCGCGCCGAGCACCAGCGCGGGACGCCCGTTGTGCAGCAGGCGGAATTCCACCTGCGGGCGCGCCAGCGCCTGTGCGCGCACGAGCTCCTCGATGTGGCCGAACTCGGTGCGTTCGGCGCGCAGGAACTTGCGGCGCGCGGGCACGTTGAAGAAGAGGTCCTGCACGTCGACCGTCGTGCCTTCGGGATGCTGCGCTGGCGCGGCATTCGACAAGCGTCCGTCCTGCGCCTCCACGGCCCAGCCGTGCGGCGCGCCGCGTTCGCGCGAGCTGAGCTTCAGGCGCGAAACCGACGCGATCGACGGCAACGCCTCGCCGCGGAAGCCGAGCGTACCGACCTGCTCCAGATCCTCGAGCGAGGCGATCTTGCTCGTCGCGTGGCGGCTCAGCGCGAGCGCGAGCTCCTCCGCGGGAATGCCGCAACCGTCGTCGCGCACGCGGATGCGTTTCGCACCGCCCGCGTCGATGTCGATCTCCACGCGCGTCGCGCCGGCATCGAGGCTGTTCTCGAGCAGCTCCTTCACGACGGACGACGGGCGCTCCACCACCTCGCCGGCGGCGATCTGGTTGACGAGCTGCTCGGGGAGCTGGC
>CALKUS010000139.1 GCA_937996755.1 uncultured Pseudomonadota bacterium
ACGCAAACGCCACGCTGACCATGTCGACGATGAGGAGGTCGGTGTGCGCGCGGAAGCGGCGCCAGGTACCGCCGAACCGGCAGGCTTCGACGAGCGCGCGATCGGCATCTCCGTCCGCCGCGAGCAATGCCGCATGCACCAGCGCCACCTCGGCGATGCCGTCGGAAGGCAGGATGACGAACCGATCGCTGGCCGGAAACCCGTAGGACACGTGATCGAACGACGCGAGCGATTCGATCCGCGCGCGGAATGGCGCGAACCGGGCGTCCGCGGTGCGCGCCTGCTCGGCTGCACTCGCCACGCGATCGAGGCAGCCGCTCGACCAAGTCGGGCAGAGGCGCTCTTCAGTCGCGGGGACGTCGAGCTTCGGGAATGCGGTCGCCGACTTCGAGGCAAACGGCGTGACGGGATCATCGCCTGCGGCCGCGAACGCGGCCGCGTCCTCGCGCAGCAGTCGGTCCAGCTCCGCGACGGGAATGTCGTAAGGCAGAAACCACCACGCAGCAAATGCGTTGCGTTCGCCGAGCACCGGATTCGGTTCGTGCAGCACATCGAGCGCCCGGCGTTGCTCGTCGCTCGGACGCGGCAGCCAGCCGTAGTGGAAATTCGCCGCCCAGGCGCACGCGACGACCAACAGGAAGAAGGCGATGCGAACGAACCAGCGCATCCGCGCAGTGGAACCCATGCGGCCGCGGGACGGAAGGGCCTGCGCTCAACCTTCCGTACATTTCGCGCTAGGCTGATGCGCTGACAGACGAGAAGACGACGATGAGCGAGACGCTTTCCGCAGCAGCGAACGTGGCCGGGATGGACCTCGATCCGTACTGGATGCCGTTCACGCACAACCGCTACTTCAAGCAGAAGCGGCCGCTCGACCGGCTGCTGGTGTCCGCGAAGGGCGCCTACTACACCACCGTCGAGGGCAAGCAGCTGTTCGACGGCCTTTCGGGGCTGTGGTGCAGCGGGCTCGGCCACGGCCATCCGCACATCGTGGACGCGGTGAAGCGCCAGCTCGACGTGGTCGACTACGTGCCGGCGTTCCAGGTGGCGAGCCCGGAGACGTTCCGCCTCGCTTCGCGCATCGCGAAGCTCACGCCGCCCGGCCTCAACAGGATCTTCTTCACGAACTCCGGCTCGGAGGCCGTCGACACCGCGCTGAAGATCGCACTCGGCTACCACCGGCTGCGCGGCGAAGCGTCGCGCACGCGCTTCATCGGCCGCGAGAAGGGCTACCACGGCGTCGGGCTCGGCGGCATTTCCGTCGGCGGCATGGTGGCGAACCGCAAGATGTTCGCGCCGGCGATGATCCCTGGCGTCGACCACCTGCCGCACACGCATTCGCTGAAGGACATGGCATTCTCGAGGGGCCAGCCCGAGTGGGGCGCGCACCTCGCGGACGAGCTCGAGCGCATCATCGCGTTGCACGACGCGAGCACGATCGCCGCGGTCATCATGGAGCCCATGCAGGGCTCGGCCGGTGTCGTCATCCCGCCGAAGGGTTACCTCGAGAAGATCCGCGAGACCTGCACCAGGCACGGGATCCTGCTCATTTTCGACGAGGTGATCACCGGCTTCGGGCGCATGGGTGCCGCGTTCGGCGCGCAGGCGTTCGGCGTGGTGCCGGACCTGATCACGTTCGCGAAGGGCGTGAACAACGGCACCGTGCCGATGGGCGGCGTGATCGCGCGGCAGGAGATCCACGACGCGTACATGCAGGGCCCCGAGTGGGCGGTGGAGCTGTTCCACGGCTACACGTATTCCGGCCATCCGCTCGCGGTCGCCGCGGCACACGCGACGCTCGACCTGTTCGAGTCCGAGGACGTGCCGGCGAAGTTCGCCGCCGTCGGCGACATGCTCGGGCAGGCCGTGCACGGCCTGCGCGGCGAGCCGAACGTGATCGACATCCGCAATTGTTCGGCCGCCGCAGCCGTGGAGCTGGCGCCGATCGCCGGCAAGCCCGGGTTGCGCGCGGTGCGCATCTTCGAGGAAGCGCTGAAGCGCGGCCTGCTGCTGCGCTTCACGGGCGACATCATCGCGCTCGCGCCTCCCGCGATCTCCACGTCCGATGAAATCGAACGACTGATCGAGGGGCTGCGCGAATCGATCCGCGCCGCCGCGTAAGGTATTCGCGCGAAACGCTTGATCGGCGGGCCGATTTCGGCGATATGATCGACCCGTGGCGCCTGATCGAGTATCGGCGCCGCGTGGACGCGAACGCGGCCGGAGGCGATGCCCCGGCCGCGACATCGCGATGGTTTCGCCAGCGTCGCTGGCGTTTCAGGCACGCGGGATCCCTGCGGCCAAAGCCAGCCACCGGAGTTCCATCATGAGCGTTCCCATTCGCGCACCACACGCCGTCGGCGCGCCCGTGCGAATTCCCCATTTCATCGACGGCGCGCGCGTCGCGGGCGAAGGCCAGGCGACGTCGCCCGTGTTCAATCCCGCCACCGGCCAGCAGACCGGCGCGCTGCCGCTCGGCGATGCGACGACCGTCGCGCAGGCGGTCGCCGCTGCGAAGGCCGCGTTCGCGACGTGGAGCCAGGTGCCGCCGATCCGTCGCGCGCGCGTGCTGTTCCGCTTCCGCGAGCTGCTCGAGCAGAACGCCGACAAGCTGGCCGACCAGCTCACGGCCGAGCACGGCAAGACGCACAGCGACGCGCTCGGCGAAGTGACGCGCGGCCTCGAAGTGATCGAGTTCGCGTGTGGCATCCCGCACCTGTTGAAGGGCGAGTTCACCGAAAACGTCGCGGGCCAGATGGACGCGCTGTCCGTGCGGCAGCCGCTCGGCGTCGTCGCCGGCATCACGCCGTTCAACTTCCCGGCGATGGTGCCGCTCTGGATGTTCCCGATCGCGATCGCGTGCGGGAACACGTTCATCCTGAAGCCGTCCGAACGCGACCCGTCCGCGTCGCTCATGCTCGCCGACTGGCTCGCGGAAGCGGGCCTGCCGAACGGCGTGTTCAACGTCGTGCACGGCGACAAGCGCGCCGTCGACGCGATCCTCGAGCATCCCGACATCAAGGCGGTCAGCTTCGTCGGCTCCACGCCGATCGCGAAGTACATCTACGAAACCGGCACGAAGCACGGGAAGCGCGTGCAGGCGCTCGGGGGTGCGAAGAACCACATGGTGATCATGCCGGACGCCGATCTCGACCAGGCGGCCGACGCGCTGCTCGGCGCGGGCTACGGCTCGGCCGGCGAGCGCTGCATGGCCATTTCGGTCGCCGTCGCCGTCGGCGACGCGACGGCCGACGCGCTCGTGCAGAAGCTGGCACCGCGGGTCAAGGCACTGAAGATCGGCCCGGGCGACCAGGCCGGCACCGACATGGGCCCGCTCGTCACGGGCGCGCATCGCGACAAGGTGAAGGGCTACGTCGATCACGGCGAAGGCGAGGGCGCGCAGCTCGTCGTCGACGGCCGCGGCCACAAGGTGGGCGGCTGCGAGGACGGCTTCTTCCTCGGCGGCTGCCTGTTCGACCACGTGAAGCCGGGCATGAAGATCTACCGCGAGGAGATCTTCGGGCCGGTGCTGTCGATCATGCGCGTGGAGACGTATGAGGAAGCGCTGCAGCTGGTGAACGAGCACGAATACGGCAACGGCGTCTCGCTGTTCACGCGCGACGGCGACGCCGCGCGCGACTTCGTGCATCGCGTCGAAGTGGGCATGGTCGGCGTGAACGTGCCGATCCCCGTGCCGGCCGCGTTCCACAGCTTCGGCGGCTGGAAGGCGTCGCTGTTCGGCGACCACCATGTGTACGGGCCGGAGGGCGTGCGGTTCTACACGCGCCTGAAGGCGGTGACGACGCGGTGGCCGACGTCCATCAGGGCTGGTGCGCAGTTCGTGATGCCGACGGGGGGGTGAGCGACTGCTTGCGCGCCACTGGCGCGCAGGAGCGAATGCCGCGCAGGGATGCGC
>CALKUS010000140.1 GCA_937996755.1 uncultured Pseudomonadota bacterium
CCGCTGCCGGATGGCAGCACCGACGTGCCGGAATGGAACTCCCCAACACCCCGCCGGTCGCGCGCGTTCCGTCGCATGCGCCAGCGAGGATCGACGGAAGCTACGCAAGCGCGATCACGCTTGCACCTTGCGCCGCAGCACGAGTTGTCCGGACAAGCGCACTGCGCGCGGCGCGGCCGGCCGCGCGCGTGCGTTTCAGTGGTCGCCAGCCATGATGGCGGTGCGCAGCGCGACGGCAGCGGGCGCGTCCGAGAACTCGAGCGTGTCGCCGCGGTGCGACAGGCCCAATGCAGCGTACGCGGCTGCCACCTCGGGAAACGCGGTGCCGCCCGCCCAGCGCCCGAGCTCGTCCGCGAGCACCGTGCCGCCGACGGCTGCGTCGAGCGTCGCGAGCCAGCGCCGCGCGTCGCGCCGGCCGCGTTCGCGGCAGCAGGCGAGCGCGCCGTTGATCGCGGCGTCCAGCGACGTCGGCTGCGCGCGCGTGCGCAAGGCGACGTCGCCGTTCAGCGCGATCGCCGTGCCGCTCCAGTACGCGCGCATGTACAGCCCGCCGTCCATGCGCCGCGATGTCTCGCGCAACGTGAGCGTGGACGGGTTCGCGCGGCCGCGCGCGAAGCCGGCGTCGAGCTGGCGCCAGGCCTCGCGCGGTGTGATGCGCCCGGCGCGCGCGCGGATCACGTTCTGGTAGTACGTCGCGACGCCTTCGCCGATCCACCGCCCGTCGTCGCCGAGGTACGGATGCACGAGGTGCACGAGCTCGTGCGTGAGCGTCCAGTCGTCGTGGTAGTCGGCGAGCGGATGCGCCGGGTCGACGTACAGCATGACGCCCGTGCCGCCGCCGCGCAGGCTCTGGCCGAACGTCACGGCGCGGCCACGCCGGCCGGTCGGCTGCACGAGCAACTGCGGCGACGCTGCGAAGACGGACGGGAAGCTCGTGGCGACATCGTTCGCGACTTCGCTGGCGAAGCGCAGCAACGTCTCCTGCTGCGTAGCATCGCGTAGCCCCGGCACGGCGACGCGCAACGCGCCCTTGCCCGCCGCGACGTCGCGCGCCGCGAACGCACCCAGCGCGACCATCGCGGGCCAGTAGCGCGGCGTGTCGCGCACTTCGTAGCGCCGGTGCGGGAATGCGTCGAGCGGCTGCCAGGGCGCGGATACGTCGATGCCCGTGAACGCCACGCGCGCGGTCTCGTCGTCGGCGCGCCACAGGAACGCATGCGGCGAGAGCAGCAGGTCGGGGCCGAGTGCGTAGCCGAAGTCCTCGTCGCGCCTCGCCGCGATGGCGCGGGCGTCGATCGCGAAGGTGGCGCACTCACCCGCGCGCCAGTCCTTCGCGACGAACGCTTCGCCGTGGCGCGCGAGCGGCGTGCCGTCGCCGCGCGTCGCGCTGCGCACGAAGCGCGCGGCTTCGCTGCCCGGCGCGCTGAAGCGCACGTCGCCGGTCGCGGCCGGGCAGTTGCGCAGCGTGAGCGTGCGGTCGTCCAGCGCGATCGTGAGGTCGTCGGCGCGCGCGGCGCCGGAAACCAGCAACGTCAGCAGCAGGAGGCGGCGGGCCATGGCGAAAGCTTAGGCCCGTAGCGCGTGCGGAAGTTGCCAGCTACGCGGCAGCGCGATGTCAAATCGCGTCGAGCGGAAGGCGCAGGAACGGCCGGCCGGCCGCGTCGCGCGGCGCGCCGAGCTTGCCGCGCACGTTGAACTGCACGGCGGGCAGCAGCAATGCCGGCACGGGCAGCGTCGCGTCGCGGCCTTCGCGCAGCGCGACGTAGCCTTCGGCCGAGCGGTTCGCGACGTGGATGTTCGCGTCGCGCTCTTCCGCGACCGTGGCCTGCGCGCGCGGCTCGCGCCCGGACGGCGGATAGTCGTGGCACAGGAACACGCGCGTTTCCGCGGGCAGCGACAGCAGCCGCACGATCGACGCGTGCAGTTGCGTTGCCGAGCCGCCGGGGAAATCGCAGCGCGCGGTGCCGACGTCCGGTGCGAACAGCGTGTCGCCGACGAACACGGCGTCGCCGATCCGGTAGCTCACGCCGTCCGGCGTATGGCCGGGCGTGGCGATCACTTCGATCTCGAGCGAGCCGAGCGGCACGCGGTCGCCGTCGCGCCACAGGCGGTCGAACTGGCTGCCATCGGCGGCGAAGCCCGATTCGAAGCCGTAGAGCCGTGCGGCGTGCGCCTGCACAGCCGTGATCCCGGCACCGATCGCGAGCGGCGCGCCGAGCTCTGCCGCGAGGTAGGTGCCTGCGGAAAGGTGATCGGCGTGCGCGTGCGTTTCCAGCACCCAGTCGACGACCAGCTTGCCGGAATGCACGTGCGCGAGTATCGCGTCGGCGAGCGCCGTGCCCGTGCGCGCGGACTTCACGTCGAAGTCCAGCACGGGGTCGATCACGACCGCGTGGCGCGTGGCCGGGTCGGTGGCGACGTACGACCAGCTGCCGGTCGCGGCGTGGAAGAACGGATGGACGCTCGGTCGCATGGCATCACTCTACAATGCCGGCATGGATGTCTCGCATTTGCTCGACGCGCTGAACCCGGCCCAGCGCGAAGCCGTTTCCGCACCACCCGGCCATTTCCTCGTGCTCGCGGGCGCGGGCAGCGGCAAGACGCGCGTGCTCGTGCACCGCATCGCGTGGCTGACCGAGGTCGAGCGCGCGTCGCCGTGGTCCATCCTCGCCGTCACGTTCACGAACAAGGCCGCGGGCGAGATGCGCGGCCGCGCGGAATCGCTCATGCCGCGCGGCGGCCGCGGGCTCACCGTGGGCACGTTCCACGGCATCGCGCACCGCCTGCTGCGCCAGCACTGGCGCGAGGCGGGGCTCGTCGAGAACTTCCAGATCCTGGACGCCGACGACCAGCAGCGCATCGTGAAGCGCGTCATCCAGGCGCTGGACGTGGACGAGGCGCGCTTCCCGCCGCGGCAGGCCGTGTGGTTCATCAACGGCGCGAAGGACGAAGGCAAGCGGCCCGACGCCGTCGATCCCGGCTACAACCCCGCGACGCGCACGCTGATCGACATCTACCGCGCGTACGAGGAGCAGTGCCAGCGCTCCGGGCTCGTCGACTTCGCCGAGCTGCTGCTGCGCGCGCACGAGCTGAACCTCAACAACCCGGCGCTGCTCGCGCACTACCGCGAGCGCTACCGGCACCTGCTGGTCGACGAGTTCCAGGACACGAACACCATCCAGTACGCGTGGATTAGGGTGCTGGCGGGCGACACCGGCAAGGTGTTCGTCGTGGGCGACGACGACCAGGCGATCTACGGCTGGCGCGGCGCAAAAGTCGAGAACGTGCAGCATTTCCTGCGCGACTTCCCCACCGCGAAGACCATCCGCCTCGAGCAGAACTACCGCTCCACCGGCAACATCCTCGCGGCCGCGAACGCGGTGATCCACCACAACCCGAGCCGCGTCGGGAAGACGCTCTGGACCGAATCCGCGAACGGCGCGCCGATCGAGCTCTACGCCGCGTTCAACGCCGAAGACGAGTCGCGCTTCGTGATCGACCGCGTGCGCGCGTGGATCGCGGAAGGACGGCGCGCGTCCGACCTCGCGATTCTCTATCGCTCGAACGCGCAGTCGCGCCTGTTCGAGGAGCAGCTCGTGACGCACGGCATCCCGTACCGCGTGTACGGCGGCCTGCGCTTCTTCGAGCGCGCCGAGATCAAGGATGCGCTCGCCTACCTCCGCCTCGTCGCCGCGCGCGGCGACGATGCCGCGTTCGAGCGCTCGGTGAACACGCCGCCGCGCGGCATCGGCGAGCGCACGGTCGAGATCCTGCGCCTGCGCGCTCGCCGCGAGCAGACCACGCTCTGGGATGCCGCGCTCGGCGAGCTCGCGGGCGACGCGCTCGCGTCGCGCGCGAAGAACGCGCTGCGCGCCTTCCTCACGCTGATCGACAGCCTCGACCGCGAGACGGTGGACCTCACGCTGGCCGAGCGCTTTTCGCAGGTGATCGAGGCGGCGCAGCTCAAGCGCTACTACGAAACCGACACCAAGGGCATGGCGGAATCGCGCGTCGAGAACCTCGAGGAGCTCGTGAACGTCGCGAGCCGCTTCGTGCTCACCGGCGAGGACGAAGCGGCGGGTCTGAACGAGCTCACCGCGTTCCTCTCGCAGGCCGCGCTCGAGGCCGGCGACGCCGAAGGCGAGGCGTGGGAAGACTGCGTCCAGCTCATGACGCTGCACTCGGCGAAGGGCCTGGAGTTCGCGCAGGTGTTCCTGGTGGGACTGGAAGACGGGCTGTTCCCGTCGCAGCGCTCGCTCGAGGAAACCGGGCGGCTCGAGGAGGAGCGGCGCCTCGCCTACGTCGGCATCACGCGCGCGCGCGAGAAGCTCGTGCTGTGTTACGCCGAGTCGCGCCGCCTGCACGGCATGGACAACTACAACCGGCCGTCGCGCTTCATCGCCGAGATACCGACCGAAGTGCTGCGCGAAGTGCGTCCGCGCATACAGGTCGCGCGGCCCGTCGCGTTCGGGCGCGACGCCGGCGAATGGCTCGCGCAACGCAACGCGGGCGCGAACGAGGACGGGCCCGGCCTCGCGTTCAAGCTCGGCCAGAACGTGAGCCACGCGAAGTTCGGCGAAGGCGTCGTCATGGGGTTCGAAGGCGGTGGTGCGCACACCGTCGTGGTGGTGAACTTCCGCGAGGCGGGGACCAAGCGGCTCGTGCTGGCATACGCGAATCTCTCGGCGGCGTAGCCGCTGCTGCGACCGCTCTCGTACTGGTCGTCATCCCGGCGAACGCCGGGATCCAGTGTCTCTCTTCGCATCGTCATTCCCGCGTAGGCGGGACCCGACCGCTCGTCATTCCCGCGCAGGCGGTCGATCCCGCGCGCTGAGCGGACGCCTCGGCGTCCGCTGCGCGGGATCGGGTGAGCCATGGATGGCGAACGGATGAGCCGCAGGGATGCGGACTTCAGTTGTTGTCGGAGCTTCGCTCCAGACAGGTTTCGCCTGCCGAGTTGCACAGTTTCGCCTGCCGATGCAGAGCAGTTTCGCCTG
>CALKUS010000141.1 GCA_937996755.1 uncultured Pseudomonadota bacterium
AGTGCGCGTCGTCGCGCAGTCGTTGCTGATGCGGCTGCCGCGCTCGCGCCTCGCGCAGCGCGCCACCGACGCGTTGCGTCCGCTCGTGCGCGTGGAGAAGAAGCTGCTCTCGCGCAGCGTGGTAGTCGACCCGCCGCCCGACGGCGCGACGCCGCTCAAGCGCGACGGCATCGCGGACAAGCCGCCGGCAGGCTATCCCGGCGGCGCGCGCGCGTACTGGCTCGAGGAGATCGTCGCGCGCACGCCACCCGCCGCGATCTTCGCGCTCGCGGGCGGCGAGCGCGACAAGCTGGTCGCCCTTGCGCGCAAGCACGATTTCCACGTGCAGCTCACGCGCGGGCTGCTGCGCGCCGCGATCGGCTACGGCGACGTCGACGCGTTGACCGCGCTGTTCGACGCGGGCGTGGACGTCGGCTCGCTCGCGCACGATCCCGACGCGCTGCGCCGTCTCGCCACGCTGCCCGGCAGCGAAGCCTTGCTCGCCGCGTTGATCGAGCGCCGGCGCGGCGAGTTGCCGCACGCGTGGCTCGACGCGATGCCGCGCCCGTGGTCGCCCGCGCTGTCGCGCGCGGTCGCCGACCGCGTGCTCGCCGCGTGGAACGATCCGCGCCAGCGCAACATCGCCGGCAGCTGGTTGCCGCTGCTCGCGCTCGCGCTCGATCCGGGCGCCGGCGGCGTGCCGGACGACTGGCACGAACCCCTCGAATCCTGGCACGCGGGCCAGCGCTCGCGCTTCCTCGCGCGGTTGCTGCTGCGCCGCGACTTCCATCGTGAATCCTGATCCGGAGCGACCATGTCCGAGCTGCTGCGCAAATCCGCCGAAGATCTCTACGCCAGCGAGCTCGCGGCGCTCGCCGCCGCCGACACGGAAGCGCGGCCGCCCAACTGGAAGCTTTCGCCGCGTGCCGTCGTCGCGTACCTGATCGGCGGCGAGGCGAACGGCACGAAGATCACGGCGAAGTACGTCGGCGCTCGGCGCCTGATGGAGATCGCGGTATCCACGCTCGCCACCGATCGCGCACTGCTGCTGCTCGGCGTGCCCGGCACGGCGAAGAGTTGGGTATCGGAGCACCTCGCGGCCGCGATTACCGGCAACTCGCGCCTTATCGTGCAGGGCACGGCCGGCACCGGCGAGGACGCCGTGCGCTACGGCTGGAACTACGCGCTGCTCCTGTCGCAGGGTCCGTCGCAGGCCGCGCTCGTGCCGTCGCCCGTGATGCGCGCGATGCAGGACGGCGCGCTCGTGCGCATCGAGGAGTTGACGCGCGTACCGTCCGACGTGCAGGACGCGCTGATCACGATCCTGTCGGAGAAGACGCTGCCCGTGCCGGAGCTCAACACCGAGATCCCCGCGTCGCGCGGCTTCAACGTGATCGCGACGGCGAACGACCGCGACCGCGGCGTCAACGAGCTGTCGAGTGCGTTGAAGCGCCGCTTCAACACCGTGGTGTTGCCGCTGCCCGATTCGGCGGAAGCCGAGACGGCCATCGTCGTGCAGCGAGTGGAGTCGCTGCGCAAGCAGCTCGAGCTGCCGGCCGAGCCCCCTGCGCTGGAACAGGTGCGACGCCTGGTCACGGTGTTCCGCGAGCTGCGCGCGGGCATCACCGAGGACGGTCGCACGAAGCTGAAGTCGCCGAGTGGCGTGCTCTCGACGGGCGAAGCGATCTCGGTGATGAACCAGGGCCTCGCGCTCGCGGCGCATTTCGGCGATGGCCAGGTGCGCGCCACCGACCTGGCGTCGGGCCTCGTGGGTGCCGTCATCAAGGACCCGACGCAGGACCAGGTGGCGTGGGCCGAATACCTCGAGACCGTCGTGAAGGAACGCGACGGCTGGAAGGATCTCTACCGCGCGTGCAAGGAGCAGCGCTGAGCGTGTTGCGGGTCTTCGGCATCCGCCACCACGGGCCCGGCAGCGCGCGCAGCGTCGCTGCCGCACTCGACGAGTATGCGCCCGACGTCGTGCTCGTCGAGGGCCCGCCCGAGGGCGACGAGCTCATCGCGATCGCAGCCGATCCGGGGCTGGTGCCGCCCGTCGCACTCATGATCTACGAGCCCGAAGCGGCAGGCCGTTTCGTGTTCTACCCATTCGCGCGCTTCTCGCCGGAGTGGCAGGCGATCCGCCACGCGCTCGCGCGCGGCGTGCCCGTACGCTTCTGCGACGCGCCGGCCGGCGCACACCCGGACTTCGCGCGGGACGAGAACGCCGGCGCGGAAGCGCACGACGACGTCCCGCGCGAAGATCCGCTTGCGACGCTGGCGGCAGCGGCCGGCTACGGCGACGCCGAGTCGTTCTGGGACGCGCTCGTCGAGCAGCGCCGCGACTCGACCGCATTGTTCGAAGCGCTCATCGAGTTGTTCGCCGCCGCGCGCGAGCAGGCACCGTCCGCAACGCGACCGCACGACCTCGCGCGCGAGGCCGCGATGCGGCAGGTGGTGCGCGTGGAAATGAAGGCCGGACGCGAGCGCATCGCCGTCGTCTGTGGCGCGTGGCACGCGCCGGTGATCGATCCCGCGCCGTTCACGGTGAAGAGCGACCAGGAGTTGCTGCGCGCGCTGCCGAAGCGCAAGCTCGCGGCGACCTGGGTGCCATGGAGCTACTCGCGCCTGGACATGGCGGGTGGATACGGCGCTGGCGTGCGCTCGCCAGCCTGGTACGAGCATGTGCACGACGTGCGCGAGCACGCGGCGGAGCGTTTCGCGGTCAGCGCCGCGCGCTGCTTCCGCGACGCCGGCATCGAAATCGGCCCCGCGCACGCGATCGAAGCGGCGCGCCTCGCGCACGCGCTCGCGGCGATGCGCAACCTGCCGGCGCCGGGACTGGACGAGCTCGGCGACGCGATCATAACGGTCTTCGGCGACGGCGACGCGCGCGGCATCGCGCTCGTACGCGAGACGCTCGTCGTGGGCACGAGCCTGGGGCAGGTGCCCGAACACGTACCCACGGCGCCGCTGCTCGCCGACCTCACGCGCGAAGCAAAGCGGCTGCGCATGCCGATGGCCGCGACCGAGAAGGCGCTCGACCTCGACCTGCGGGAAGACAACGCGCGAGAGCGCTCCGCGCTGCTGCACCGCCTGCGCGCGCTCGGCGTGCCGTGGGGCGAACAGCAGCGCGGCGGCCAGCGCGCGCGCGGCACGTTCAACGAACACTGGACGCTGCGCTGGGACCCGGGCTACGTCGTCAAGCTCGCTGAGAACGTCCGCCACGGCAATACCATCGCGACGGCCACCGCAACGCGCCTG
Organism: uncultured Pseudomonadota bacterium; assembly: GCA_937996755.1. GTDB lineage: Bacteria > Pseudomonadota > Gammaproteobacteria > Xanthomonadales > Ahniellaceae > CALKUS01. The sequence continues at coordinate 3,241 of CALKUS010000141.1, forward strand.
CTGTCGCTCGCGCGCGACGCGAAGGCGCTGCCGGAAGTGCGCGACCTGCTCTCGCTCGCGCTGCTCGCGGCGTTGCCGGACGCGTTGCCGGAGTTGCTGCAGCGTTTCGACGCGCTCGCCGCCGCCACGAGCGACGTGCCAACGTTGATGCAGAGCGTGCCCGCACTGCTCGACCTCGGCCGGTACGGCGACGTGCGTGGCACGGACACCACTGCCGCGGCGACCGTCGCGACGCACCTCGTCGAGCGCGTCGCGATCGGCCTGCCGCTCGCGTGCGCGGGCCCGGACGACGCAGCGGCGGCCACGCTCGTCGCAGCGCTCGACGAATGCGACCAGGCGCTGCGCCGCAGCCGCCACGAGGCCGAGGACTGGACCGCTGCGTTACTCGCGGTCGCCGACAACACCGGATCGCACGCACTGCTTGCGGGCCGAGCGACGCGGCTGCTGCTCGATCGCGGCGCGATCGATGCGGCCGATGCCGCGCGCCGGCTCGGGCTCGCGCTTTCGCCGGCCGTCGCCGCGATGCAGGCCGCGTGGATCGAGGGTTTGCTCGGTGGCAGCGGCCTGCTGCTGATCCACGAATCCGCGCTGCTCGGGCTGGTCGACGCATGGCTCGCGGCGCTGCCGTCGGATCGATTCAGCGACGTGCTGCCGCTGCTGCGCCGCGCATTCTCGTCGTTCTCGATGCCCGAGCGTCGGCAGATCGGCGAACGCGTGCGCGGCGGTGTCGCCGCACCGGCCGCCTCCGCGGTGCCGCTCGCGCTCGACGAGGCACGCGTCGCGCTCGTGCTGCCGCGGTTGTTGCGCTACCTCGGTGTCGAACCGGAGGCGAAGTCGTGACGGACACGGCGGAAACCCTGCGCCGCTGGCGCCTCGTGCTCGGCGGTGGCGCGGCCGACGGCACGGGCTGCTCGCTCGGCGCGCAGGACGCGCGCATCGACGACACCTTGTCGGCGCTTTACGACGCCGAACGCACGGGCGGCCTGGGCGGCTCGAGCCCGAACGTCGCTCGCTGGCTCGGCGACATCCGCGAGTTCTTCCCTTCGCGCGTCGTGCAGGTGATGCAGCAGGACGCGATCGAGCGGCTCGCGCTCAAGCGGCTGATGCTCGAACCCGAAGTGCTCGAGTCGCTCGCGCCCGACGTGAACCTCGTCGCGACGCTGCTCTCGCTGAAGAACCTCATCCCGTCGAAGACGAAGGCGACGGCGCGCATCGTCGTGCGTCGCGTCGTCGAGCAGCTCGAGCGCCAGCTCGCGAGCCCGTTGCGCCAGGCGATCACGGGCGCGCTGAACCGCAGCGCGCGCAAGCGCAATCCGCGCCACCAGGAGATCGACTGGCACCGGACGATCCGCGCGAACCTGCGCCACTGGCAGCCCGAGCACCGCACCATCGTGCCCGAGCGCCGGATCGGCTTCGGGCGTCGTGCGACGGCGCTGAAGGACATCATCCTGTGCGTGGACCAGTCCGGCTCCATGGCCGGATCGGTCGTCTACTCCAGCATCATGGGCGCCGTGATGGCATCCATGCGTTCGGTGTCGACGCGCATGGTCGTGTTCGACACGTCGGTCGTGGACCTCAGCGAGCACCTCGCCGATCCCGTCGATCTGCTGTTCGGAACGCAGCTCGGCGGTGGAACCGACATCGCCCAGGCGATCCGCTACTGCCAGCAGCAGGTGACGCGGCCGCGCGACACCATCATGGTGCTGATCTCCGACCTGATCGAAGGCGGCAGCAACGAAACGATGCTCGGCCACGCACGGGAGCTCGTGCGGTCCGGCGTGAAGCTCGTCGTGCTGCTCGCGCTCGACGATCGCGGCACGCCGGCATTCGACCCGCGCAACGCCGCGGCGTTCGGGGAGCTCGGTGCACCGGCATTCGGCTGCACGCCCGACGCGTTTCCCGACCTCATGGCCGCGGCGATACAGGGTCGCGATCTGCGCCAGTGGGCAGGCGAAAGGCAGATCGCGGTGAAGGGCTGAGCGCGCCGCTCAGAGCATCAGCTTCATGCCGACGTGCGAGGCCGCGAAGCCGAGCCTGGCGTAGAAGCGGTGCGCGTCCGTGCGCGTCGCATGGCTGATGAGCTGGATGCTGACGCAGGCCTGTCCGCGCGCCCGGTCGATGGCGTCGCGCACGAGCGCCTCGCCGATGCCGCGGCGGCGCAGCGTGGACGCCACGCGCACGGCCTCGATCTCGGCCCGGCGCGATCCGCGACGGCTCATGCCGGGGATGATGGTGAGCTGCAGCGTGCCGACCACGACGCCTTCGAGCTCCGCGACCAGCAGCGTGTTGGATTCGCTCGCGTCGATCTCGCGGAACGCGCGGCGGTAGTCGACGAGCGCTTCCGGTGCGAGCGATTCGCGGCCGGCGCCCAGCACGTCGTCGGCGAGCAGCGCGACGATTGCGGGCACGTCGATGGCTGTCGCCCGGCGGATCGTCGCGCTCCTCATACGCGAATCCTACCTACTCCGGCGCTTCCGCGACTTCCGGCTCGTCGCGTGCGATCGGCGCGCACTGCGATGCGTCCTCGGTCGCCCAGGAATGGCGCGTCGCGACGCCGTTGTGCACGCGATACGCCGCGCGCACATCCGTGCCGGTGCTGTGCGCGGTGTGCAGCACGCGGCCGTCGGTGGCGCGCAGCTCGCTGAGCGCGACGGAGCCCGGCACCGCGGGGTCGGGCGATTGCAGGTGCAGCAGGGCACCGCCCGGCAGCTTCACCTGCGCGGTCTGCGCGGGCGGCAGCGCGATCGCGTAGTGCGTCGGCGCGCCGCCGTCGAACGCGACGAGCCCCGAGAAGCAGGTGTCGTGCGCGACCGCGGGCGCGGCGACCGTTGCGGCGAGGAATGGCAGGGCGATGATCGGCATGTGTGCTCCTTCGATGCGGCTTGCGGCGGCAGGGCATGGAGCGCACGACGTCGCGGGAAGTTCCGGATGAAATCCGGGGAACTCCGCGGGCGCACGACGGTCGTCCCGTCGTGCACCCGCGTGCCCGTGCACCGCGCCGGACAGGGCGCCGGCGCCATGCGCGTGCCTCGCTGCTACTCGAAGCCGAAGCCGTCACCCCACAGCGCGTCCTCACACGCGTTGCCGATGCCGTTGCCGTTCGAGTCGAGCTGCGTGGGATTGGGCACGAGCGCGCAATTGTCGCTGCCGTCGCCGATGCCGTCGTCGTCGTCGTCGCCGTCGCACGCGTCGCCGAGGCCGTCGCCGTCGGTGTCGAGCTGGAACGGGTTCGCCACCGCCGGGCAGTTGTCGGTGCCGTCGCCGACGCCGTCGCCGTCGTCGTCGCCTTCGCACGCGTTGCCGATACCGTCGTGGTCGCTGTCGGCCTGGTCCGGGTTCGGCGCGAACGGGCAGTTGTCGTTGCCGTCGCCCACGCCGTCGCCGTCGTCGTCGCCCGAGCACGCATCGCCGATGCCGTCCTCGTTCGTGTCGGCCTGGTCGGTGTTCGCGACGAAGGGGCAGTTGTCGACCGGGTCGATCACGGTGTCGCCGTCGTCATCGTCGTCGCACGCGTCGCCCATCCCGTCGCCGTCCGTGTCGTGCTGGTCGACGTTCGCGGCCGCCGGGCAGTTGTCGTCCTCGTCGCCGATGCCGTCGCGGTCGGAGTCGTCGTCGCCGTCGCACGCATCGCCGATGCCGTCGCCGTCGCGATCCGCCTGCGAGGTGTTCGCGATCGTCGGGCAGTTGTCGATGCCGTCCGGAATGGTGTCGCCGTCGCCGTCGCCTTCGCAGGCGTCGCCGATGCCGTTGCCGTTCAGGTCGATCTGCGCGGGGTTCACGATCAGCCGGCAATTGTCGCTACCGTCGCCGACGCCGTCGCCGTCGTCGTCGTTGTCGCACACGTCGCCCTGGCCGTCGCGGTCGGTGTCGCGCTGGTCGGCGTTCGCATGCCAGCCGCAGTTGTCGCGCGTGTTCTGCCAGCCGTCGCCGTCGCGGTCGTCGTCGCACACGTCGCCGGCGCCGTCGACGTCGAGGTCGAGCTGGTCGAGGTTCGCCACGAAGCGGCAGTTGTCGCCGCCGTCGAGGATCGTGTCGTCGTCGTCGTCGGGATCGCACGCATCGCCCAGGCCGTCATGGTCGAAGTCGGCCTGGGTGGGGTTCGCTGCGAAGCGGCAGTTGTCGGTGTCGTCACGCACGCCGTCGCCGTCGCTGTCGCCCGGCAGGTTGCCGCAGGCGACAAGGCTCGCTTCCGCGTGGCCGAGCACGATGTCGCCGTCCAGCGCACCCGCGAGCAGGTTGGCGTCGACGACGATGCGGATCGCGTTCACCGTGATGCCGGTCGGCGTGACGACCTGCTCGTTGAGGCGGATCGAGATGCCGAGTGCGTCGATCGTGGTGTTCGGCGCGGGCGCCGCGGGAATCGCGACCGGCAGGCCGAGCAGCGTGAGCGTCGGGTTCGCGAGCTGCGCCGTCGCGGTGCGCTGCGTCGTGCTGCCCTGACACGCGACGTTGGCGACGGCGTCGACGGCCGTCGCGTGCAGGCCGAGCAGCCCCGCGATCGAGACGTTCGCGCCTTCGACGTGGCCGTGGGCCGTCGCGCTGCCCGGATCGAGGCGCACCTGGCCGGAAGCATCGAGCGTCTGCGCCGAGAGCACGTTGCCGAGCGCGCCGAGCGGCAGCGCGACGCCGAGCGTGGTGCCCGCGTCGTCGCCGTTCGGCGGCGCCGCGACGGCGACGTCGGGCGGCTGCGCGCCGAGCTCGGCTGCGATCGGTGCGCCGGCGACAGGCGCGAGCACGAGCCCCGCCTCGGCGCCGTGCGCCTGCGCGCTGCCGCTGGTCGCGGCGCGGGCGTCGCCGAATGGCGCGAGCAACATGCACGCTGCCGCGAGCAGCAGCGCGAAAAGCGGGCGACCGTCGTGCGTCGCCTGGGTCGTGTTCCGGTTCATGTCGGTGCTCCCTGTCTGCGTCGTTGGCGCGCGCGGCGCGAATTCGCCGCGTGCCTGACTCAACAAGTGCACCGTCGGTGTTGCTTCTCCCTGCGCGAACTACCCAGTCGCGCTGGGGATTTTCACCTATCCGTCGGGCTCGCGGCGCATTTCGTCCAGCGCCACGCCTGCTTCTTCAGCCCGTCGCCGTCGTCGATCCATGCCTCGAGCGTGGCGTCGTCGACGCGGCGATACGCGACGCGCTTCGGGTAGTCGTTCGCCGCGTTCGCGAACACGATCGCGTTCGGCTCGACCTGCTGCGAGCGGAACGGCGTCGCCGCGTCGCCGTTCGGCTGCCCGAAAAACGTCGCGCGCGCGCCGTACGCCTCGATGCGCATGAACTCGAAGCTCGCGCTGCCGTCGGGCGCGAGGTCCTTGTGCAGGCCGACCGCCATTCCGTGTGCGCCGCCGGTCCAGATCTCCTCGCTCGGCACGCCGTCGGCGTCGCCGCACCAGTGGCCTTCGAGCCAGCCGATGTCCATAGCGGGCGGGGGCGACAGCGCGAGCGCGAACGACAGCAGCGACGTGGCGAACATGGCGCGGTCCTCGCGGGCGGGCGTCCAGTATCCCGCGTTTGCTAACCTTCCGTTCCCGCTCCGCTCGAACCCGGCTTTTCACCGTGGAATTCTCGTATTCGTTCAACGCGACGCCCCCGCCCGTCGCCGCGGCGCCGCTGCTCGCGGCGATGCCCGGCAACGCGCTCGCGCTTTCCGGCGAGGAATTCCTCTGGCGCTCGTGGGACGGCGCGATCGGCGCGCGCCTGTCGCGGCTCGAGCTGCACGTGCTGCAATGCTGCGAGACGTTCGCGTCGCGCGATGCGCACCTCGCGCGGATCGCCGCCACCGGCGTACCCGTGCCGCACGCAGCGCCCGTCGTCGACGGATTGCTCGCACGCGGGCTGCTGCGCGACCCGGCCGGCTTCGTGCCGGGCGACGAACCCGCGGGCGACGACGTCGGCGAGCCGCTCGTGGCCATCCGCACGTGCGCGCGCGCGGCGTCGCTCGACCGCCTGCTGCAGTCGCTCCGCGCCGACGAGGAGCGCTTCGGCTGCACGCGGCGCTACGTCGTCGTCGACGATACCCGCGACGCCGCAGGCGTCGCCGCGAACGGCGCGGCGATCGCCGCGTTCGCGCGCACGTCGCGCTCCACGATCTCGCACTTCGACCTGGCGGCACGCGCCGAGCGCTTCGCCGCGTTGTCCGCGGCGCTGGACGCGGCGGGCCGCGACGTCGCCACCTCGCTGCTGCTGCGGCCGCGCGCCGGCGTCACGACGGGCGCGCTCACCTGGAACTGGGCGGTGCTGCTCGGCGCCGGCGGCGCGCTGTCGATGCTCGACGACGATTTCCTGTTCCCGATGCGCATGCCGCCCGGCGCGAGCAATCGCATCGAGGCGCGCGACGACACGCGCTCGTCGATGCGCTTCTTCGACGGCAGCGCAGGCGCGTCGCTCGCCGTGCTGCCCGAGGAACCCTATGCGTACCTGCGCCGATACGTCGGCCGCTCGGGCGCGTCTCTGCACGCCGCCGCGCCGCCCGACGCGGCGAAGCTCGCCGGCCACTCGCCGGCCGAAGCGGGCCTGCTCGCGCTGCGCGGCCAGGTGCAGTGCGCGGTCACCGGCATCTGGGGCGCGCTCGCGTGGGACAGCAGCGTCTACCTCAACGTGCTCGACGACGCGTCCATGCACGACCTGCTGCGCGAGCCGTTCTCGCTCGCGCGCCTGAACGCCGACGAGTGCTTCCACGGCGTGCTCGCGCCGCGCCTCGCAACGGGTGGTGTGTTCACGCCGCTGCTGATCGACGACCGCACGCTCGCGCCGTTCGCGCCGACCGGCGGCAAGGCCGACGACACCGCGTTCCTCGCGCTGTTCGCCGCGATGCGCTCGCATCCGTTGATGGCGGTACTGCCCGCCGCGATCGGCCACGCGCCGCCGGTGAGCCGCGATCGCGTCGCGCGCAGCCGCGAGCCGCTGATCCGCGACCTGAACGGCTGGATCTCGTGGTACGTCGGCGAAGTGTCCGGGTTGCTGCACGGCGACGATCCGGCGCTGCGCCTCGGCGCGATCGGCGCGCTCTGCGCCGACCTCGCCGGCAGCAGCGACCGCGAAGTCGGCGAGTCGCTGCTGCGCTGGCGCCACGTCACGATCGGCTCGCTGCTCGGTCGCCTGCGCGAGTCGCTCGCGCGGCGCACCGGCGCGCCGCGCGAATGGCGCGACTACGTGCAGCAGGTGATTGCGAGCAACGACCGCGAGCTCGATCGCGAGCGGCCCACGGGCGAGGACATCGAGCACGCGCGCAGCGCGCTCGCCGAAGTGGCCGGCGGCGCGCAAGCGTGGCCCGCGCTCTGGCAGGCCGCCCGCGACGCGAACCGCTAACCGCCCGCGACGCCGGCCCGTGCCGCGCGCCACGCGCGGTGCGCGGCGACCGCGGTCGCGTTCTCGCCGTTGCGCTCGCCCGCGGCGATGGTTTCGCGGATGGCCACGAGGTCGATCTCGCGCAGGCGGATGATCTCGCCCATGACGGCGTCGCGATTTTCCGGCGTGAGCCCGAGCGCCGCAGGCGCGCCGTGGAAGCGCTGCGCGTCGGCCTGCAGGATGTCGTCGATGAAGCGCAGCGCGGCGGTAGCAGGTTCGGCGAGCCACGCGGTCTCGCGCAGCAGCGGGTCGTTCCAGCAGGCGCTCACGAGGTCGCGCGCGCGTCGGTCGCGCTCCTTCGCGAGGTCCGGCATCTGGTGCACGGCGATCGCCTCGGGCACGTGCCGGATGCTCACGCCGCGCCGTGCCAGCTGCTGCGTGTGCAGGAAGCAGTTGCAGCGCAGCCGGTCGTCCTCGGGTGCGGGCATCGCGCAGCGCAGCGCGCGCTCGAACGCCACGTTGTTCGACGCGTAGCAGCCGACCGCGCCGCCGGGGTCGTCCCAGAGGTAGCCCCAGTCCATGATCGAGCACGCGATGCCCGTGGCGGTGAAGTCGTCGTACACGGTCGTGCCCGCCGTAGCCTGCGCGTCGCCGGCGCGGATCGGCGCGATCAGCCGCTCGAGCCAGTCGGGCGCGAGCGGGCGGCAGTCGCCGTCGAGGTAGACGACGAAGCGCCCGTTCGCGGCGTTCGCCGCGGCGTTCTTGAGCGCGTCGTAACCGCCGTTCGGCACGACGACGTGGCGCAGGCCCGGATGGCGCGCGACGAGCGCGGCGACGCGCGCGTCGTTGCTGCCGTCGACCAGCAACGCCTCGACCGACGGTCGCGTGGCGGCCATCGCCGTGATCGTCGCCACGGCGGCCTCCAGCTCGGCGTAGCCCATGCCTTCGGCGAGGTTATAGGCTTCGGTGACGACCGTGGTTTCGATGTGTTCATGCATGCGGCTGCACCATAGCCCAGCGTCGGCGCGCGCGGTATCCGACCGGCGGTGGGTCGCAAGCGGCGAAGCGGCCGGCCCACGTCACGAAAATAACGATCCGTTGCCGCTTCGTCGCTAAACTGGCCGCCTGCGTTCCCGGAGCCCGTCATGGAAACCCCCCGTCGCGTGGAGCACCAGCAGACCGATCGCGGCTACGTGCCGGTCTACACGACGGGCATCGTCGAGCAGCCGTGGGATACGTATACGGCCGACGACCACCGCACCTGGGCGACGCTGTTCGAGCGGCAGCAACAGTTGCTGGTCGGCCGGGCGGCGCCCGAATTCATGGCCGCGATCGGCCAGCTGCGCATGAGCGCGGCGCAGATCCCGAAGTTCTCCGAGCTGAACGCGCTGCTGCGCGAGGCCACCGGCTGGACGCTCGTCGGCGTCGAAGGCCTGTTGCCGGAGCTCGTGTTCTTCGACCACCTCGCGAACCGCCGCTTTCCCGTCACCTGGTGGATCCGCCGGCCCGACCAGGTCGACTACATCGCGGAACCAGACCTCTTCCACGACCTGTTCGGCCACGTGCCGCTGCTGATGAACCCGCTGTTCGCCGACTACATGCAGGCGTACGGCAGGGGCGGCGTGAAGGCGTCCGGCATCGGGCCGGAAGCGCTGATGAACCTCACGCGCCTGTACTGGTACACGGTGGAGTTCGGCCTGATCGCGACGCCGGAAGGCCTGCGCATCTACGGCTCGGGCATCGTCTCGTCGAAGGGCGAGTCGATCTACTGCCTCGAGAGCGACGCACCGAACCGCATCGGCTTCGACCTCGAGCGCGTGATGCGCACGAAGTACCGCATCGACACCTTCCAGAAATCCTACTTCGTGATTTCCGGATTCCAGGACCTGATCCGCGCGACCGAGCCGGACTTCACGCCGATCTACGCGAGGTTGAAGGACGCACCGGCGATTCCCGCCGGCGAGGTGCTGGCGAGCGATCGCGTGTATCACCGGGGTACTGGTGAGGGGTGGGCGTCGGGCGGCGACGTCTGACTCGCGCGAGCATCGCCCACTTGTTCGTCATCCCGGCGAAAGCCGGGATCCAGCGTCTCTAATCGCTTCGTCATTCCCGCGAAGGCGGTCGATTCCGCGCGCTGAGCGGACGCCTCAGCGTCCGCTGCGCGGGATCGGGTGAGCCATGGATGGCGAACGGATGAGCCGCAGG
>CALKUS010000142.1 GCA_937996755.1 uncultured Pseudomonadota bacterium
CTGCGCGGCGGCGCGCCGGGCGCGAGCCAGCGCATCGCGGCGAACGGCGTGACGGGCGCGCGCGTGCGCCGCGCGAGGTGCAGCAGGATCGGGATCGGCAGCGCCGCGAGCAGCGCGAGGCCGAGCGGCGCGAGCAGCGCGATGCTCATGCGGCCTCGCCGTTGCGCGCGAACAGGCGCCGCAGCGGCGCGTCGACCGGCTCGTCCAGCCACGCCGTGACGCTGCGCACGCCCGCGGCCGCGAGCCGGCGCGAGCGCTCGGCGCGTGCCTGCGCGAAGCGCGCGAGGAACGCGTCGCGCGCGACGCTGGCATCGAGCTCCAGCGCGGCGCCCGATTCCGGGTCGACGAAACGGCGCCCGTCGCGGAACGGGAAGTCGCGCTCGTCGGCGCCGAGCACCTGGATGTCGAGTACTTCGCGGCGCGTCGCCGAGAGCCGTTCGGCCAGCGCGAGCTGCGCGTCGTCGAAGCCGTCGCCGACGAAGATCACCAGCGAGTCCGGCGCGACGAGATCCCACACCGTGCGCAATCCCGCTTCAGCGGGCCAGGCACCGGATGCACGCAGGCCCGCGAGCGTGCCGAGCAGGCGATCGCGATGGCGCGGTCCCGCGCCGGCGGGCGAGGGCACGAGCTTCCCATCGGCGACCACGAGCAATCCGAAGCGATCGCCTTGCCGTGCGGCGAGCTCGAACGCGCACGCCGCGACGAGCGCGGCGGCGTCGAGCTTCGAATAGCCATCGCGCGCGAGGTCGGCCTGCGCCATCGACGCGGTCGCATCGACGACCACCCACAGCGTCAGCGCGGCGTCGCGCTCCGCTTCGCGCACGACGTAACGGTCGGAGCGCGCATACAGCTTCCAGTCGATGCGGCGCGGTTCGTCGCCGGGCTCGTACGGCCGGTACTGCGCGAACTCGAGGCCGGTGCCGCGATGGCGAGACCCGTGCAACCCGAAACCGCCGGCCGCGCTCGCGCGGCGCAGGCTCAGGCGCAATGGCGCCAGCCGCGCGCGGACCTCGGCCGGGATGGCGAGCGGGCCGGTCACGGCGGGCTCTACGCGGTGAAGGGCACCGCGTCGAGCAGCTCGGCCACCACGCTGTCGGTCGTGCGCTGTTCGGCTTCCGCGACGTACGAGAGCAGCAGGCGATGGCGCAGCACCGGCGCGGCGAGCGCGCGCACGTCCTCGCGCGTCACGGCGAGGCGGCCTTCGAGCAACGCGCGCGCCTTGCCGGCGAGCACGAGCGCCTGGCCCGCGCGCGGACCGGCGCCCCAGCGCACGTACTGTTTCGCGACCGCGGCCGCATCGGGGCCGGGGCGCGTCGCGCGCACGAGGCGCGCGATCCACGCCAGCACGTCGTCGGACACGTGCACGTCGCGCGCGAGCGCGCGCAGCGCCAGCACGTCGGCCGCGTTCATCACGGCCGGCACGGCGGGCGTCGAGCGGCCGGTGGTCTGCGCGAGGATCGCGCGTTCCTCGGCCTCGCCCGGATAGTCGATCTTCACCTGCAACAGGAAGCGGTCGAGCTGCGCTTCCGGCAACGGATACGTGCCGGCCTGCTCGATCGGGTTCTGCGTGGCGAGCACGAAGAACGGCTCGGGCAGCGCGTGCGTCGTGCCCGCGTAGCTGACCGTGTGCTCCTGCATCGCCTCGAGCAGCGCGGCCTGCGTCTTCGGCGGCGTGCGGTTGAGCTCGTCGGCGAGCAGCAGCTGCGTGAACACCGGGCCCTTCTGGAACTTGAAGTAGCGCTTGCCCGTGCCGTGGTCCTCCTCGAGGATCTCGGTGCCGATGATGTCGCTCGGCATCAGGTCGGGCGTGAACTGCACGCGACGGAACTCGAGCTCGAGTGCCTGCCCGAGCGTGCGCACCAGCAGCGTCTTGCCCAGGCCGGGCACGCCTTCGAGCAGGCAGTGTCCGCCCGCGAGCAGGCCGATCAGCAGCTGCTCGACGGCGTCGCGCTGGCCGACGATCGCGCGCGCGATCGCTTCGCGCAACCTGCCGACCTGCTGCAGGCGGCGCTGGATTTCGTCTTCGGTAACGGCGGCGGCGTTCATGCGGTCAGTGAGTAGACGACGATGTTGACGGCGAACTTCGAGTTGTCCTCTGCGTTCCAGCGCTTGTTGCGCCAGTCGTAGTCCCACTCGCAGCCGTAGTCCTTGTTGCTGTAGAGGATGCCGAGCCGCCCGTCGATCGCAATCCCCCGAAGGTAATCGTGCACGAGGTCGTCGCCCCAGCCGTTGAGCTCGTAGCCGGTGTTCGGTGGCCCGTCGAAGCGGAAGAAGCTGGAGTACAGCGGGTGCTTCGGCGCGAGCTTCTGCAACGCGTCGTTGCCGAACATCGCGGCCATCTCGGCTTCGAACGACTTCGCGAACAGCCCGTCGATGTCGTGGTTGCAGTCGTCGACGAGCACGAAGCCGCCGCGCCGCACGTAGGCCTCGAAGTTGCGGCGCTCGTCGGGGTTCAGCTCGACCAGCTTGTGGCCGGCCAGGTAGCAGAACGGCGCCTCGAGCATGCGCTCGTCGGCGAGCGGCAGGACGTGCTCGACGGGGTCGACGCGCAAGGTGGTGTACTGCAGCAGCGCGTCGATGATCGTCGTCGGCATGCGCCGGTCGACGTCCCAGTCGCCCGATTCGTACATCAGGCGCGTGAAGCGGAAATCGTACGCGGGCTTCGCCGCGAAAACGCTTCGCGGCACGGCGGCCGCCGCGACGGCGGCCGCCATGGCGCGCAGGAACGCAGCTCGGTTCATCGGCTGCGTTCCATGCGATTCGTCAGACCGCGTCCGACAGCGACGTGAACGTGAAGTCGCGCAGCTTCATCGGCGGAACGACCATCACGAACGGCGACTCGTCGTCGGACAGGCGCACCGGCTTGCCGAGCTCCTCGACGTTGTTGAGCATGATCACGGGCGACTCGTTGAAGCGCATGTTCTTGATCGGGTACTTGATCTCGCCGTCCTCGATGTAGAACGTGCCGTCGCGCGTCAGGCCGGTGAGCAGTACCGTCTGCGGATCGACCATGCGGATGTACCAGGTGCGCGTCACGAGGATGCCGCGCTCCGTGCCCTTCACGAGCGCCATCGTGTCCTTGTCGCCGCCGGCCATGATGATGTTGCCCGGCTGGCCCTGCGCGACCTTGCCCTTCTCCTTCGCCCAGTAGCGCGAATACTGCAGGTACGCGACCTTGCCCTTGTCGATGATCTTGACCTTCTCGCGCTTCAGGCCCTCGTCGTCCCACGGCAGCACCGTCGCCTGCGGGTCCCACGGATCGGCCCACATCTCGACGCGCTCGTCGTAGACCTTCTCGCCGAGGCGATTGCCGCCGCCCTTCTTCGCGAGGAACGAACGGCCTTCGTCGGCCTGGCGCGCATCGAAGCTGAACATCATGAAGTTGATGAGGCCCGCGGCCGCGGCCGGCTCGAGGATCACGGTGTACTTGCCGGGCTCCAGCGCCTTCGCCTCGACCGAACCCTTCGCCTTCGAGATCGCGGTCTGGATCTCGGTCTTCGCGTCGAACTGCGCGACGTCGCCGGTGTTGCGCGCCACCCAGCCCGAGCCGCGGCCGTCGTCGGTGCGCACCGTGCAGGTGAAGTCGGCCTGCGTCGTCTGCTGGTAGCCGAAGTTGCCGTTCGAGTTCGCGATCGCGGAGAAGCCGTGCGCGTTCGTGAAGAAGCCGGCCGCGACGAGCTTGTCCTTCCGGCACGGCTCGATGCAGTCGGCTGCCACCTGCGCGCGGAACGCGGGGTCGACGGCGGCCGTGTTCTTCTCGAACGTGTTCGTTGCCTTGTATTCCTGCTTCTCGATCGCCGGCATGAACTCCGGGTTCTCGGGCGCCAGCTTCGCGAGGTCTTCCGCCGCCTTCACGACGCGCGCGAGCGCGGCGTCGTCGAACGCGTTCGTCGTTGCCGTACCGGTCTTCTTGCCGTAGGCCACGGTCACGGCGAGGTTCGCGTTGTCGACGACGCCGGAGGTGGACACCTGGTTCAGCGCGAAGCGGATGTTGCCGGTCGTGCCGCCGCCGAGGCCGGCGACGCATTCGTCGGCCGTCGACAGCTTGACGACCTTCTCGAGGATCTCGCGCGCCTGCTGTTCGGTCATGATGCTCATGGTCGCTCTCCCTGGTCAGCCGAGGCTGCGCGCGGTGTTGATGACGTTGATGCCGTTGAAGCGCGCCGTGCTCGAGCCGTGCGAAACGGCCGAGATCTGCGGCGGCTGTCCCTTGCCGTCGAAGAACGAACCGCCGAACCGGTAGTCGCGGTCGTCGCAGACGGCGACGCAGGCGTTCCAGAACTCCGGCGTGCGCATCTGGTACGCGACGTCCTCGATCATCTGGCCCACCTTGCCGTTCTTGATTTCGTAGAACAGCTGGCCGCCGAACTGCGCGTTGTAGCGCTGCTGGTCGATCGAGAAGGAGCCGTCGCCGACGATGTAGATGCCGTTCTCGACGCCCTTCACCATCTCGGCCGGCGTGACCTTGTCCTTGCCCGGCGCGAGCGACACGTTCGCCATGCGCTGGAACTGCACGTTCGCCCACGAATCGGCGTAGCAGCAGCCCTGCGACTCGGTCTCGCCGATGATGTGCGCCTGGTCGCGGATCGCCTGGTAGTTCACGAGTATGCCGTCCTTCACCAGGTCCCAGCGCTTCGTCTTGATGCCTTCGTCGTCGTAGCCGACGGCGCCGAGCGTGCCCGGCTGCACCTTGTCGGCGAACAGCGTGACGTTCTTGCTGCCGTACTCGAACGTCTTCGACTGCCACTTGTCGAGCGTCGCGAAGCTCGTGCCGGCGTAGTTCGCCTCGTAGCCGAGCACGCGGTCGAGCTCGAGCGGATGGCCGACCGACTCGTGGATCGTGAGCCACAGGTGCGACGGGTCGAGCACGAGGTCGTACTTGCCCGGCTTCACCGACGGCGCCGTCAGCTTCGCCTTCGCCTGCTGCGCGGCCGCGATCGCGTCCGCCTTCATGTCGTACGAGCGGCCGTAAACGACGGCGCCGCCCGGCAGCTCCATGCGGTCTTCCGCCTTCGCGTCGAGGTACTCGAAGCCCATGCCCATCGGTGCCGAGAGCCCGTTGCGCGTACGGAACTTGCCGCTCTTCTGGTCCACGGCCGTCACGAAGAACGGCGACCAGATGCGGTGCACGTCCTGGTCGATGTACGAGCCTTCGCTGGAGGCGAAATACTTCTGCTCGTTCACGAGGAACAGGATCGAGTTGACGAAACTCGCGCCGGCCTTCATCGCCTCGGAGTTCACGCCGAGCAGCAGGTCGACCTTGTCCTTGATCGGCACGGCCATCGAATTCTTCACGATGGGCGTCTTCCACGAGACTTCGCCGACGCCCTTCGTGGGCGCCAGCTTCACCGGCTCGGTGTTGAGCTTGGAGTTCGCCTTCGCGATCGCGACGGCGTCCTTCGCGGCCTTCGCGATGGCGTCCGCCGTGAGATCGAGCGTCGCGGCGAAGCCCCAGGCGCCGCCGGCGATCACGCGGATGCCGATGCCCACCGACTCCGTGTTCACGACGTTCTGCACCTTGTTCTCGCGCGTGACGACGAACTGCTGCAGGTAGCGACCGATGCGCGCGTCGCAGTAGCTGGCGCCCGCTTCCTTGGCGGCGTTGAGCGCGACGTCGGCCAGGCGCTTCTTGGCGGCCACGTCCATCGTGGCGCTCGTGAGCTCCTCGGCAGCGATCGCGCGACTACCGATCGGCAGCAGCAACGTGCCCATGCCGATACCGGTCACGCGCAGGAAATTTCGACGATCCATGGGTCGGTTCCTCCGGCGGAAAACGAAAACGTGCGCCCGCGGGACGGGGGCGCGCAGGGATTGCGGGTCCAGCCCGGATGCTCGACCGGTGCGATGGCCGGCGCATGTGCCCATCGGCATAGGCGCACGGTCCGTCCGGGGGTGGAGTCAGCGCGTCGGGTCGGTGGCGACCACCAGGTAGACCTGCACGCCGGGCTCGGCCGACGGCATGGCCAGCGAGCCGTCGCGGCCCGGGAGCGGGGCGGCCGTCGCGATCGCCGTTACGATCGGGTCGGGGCGCAGCACGGCGCGCGCGACCGCCGGCACGCTGCCGGTCAGCGCGAGCACGATGCAGGCGAACGCGGCCTGCCGCGGCGTGAGGTCGCGGTCGCCGGCGCGTGTATCCGCGATCGCGGCAACCAGGCGGGCTCGACCGCCGGGCGGCGGGTCGAGCGGCGGGAACCAGCGCCGTGCGTCACTCATCGGCTTCCCCCAGCAGCGCGCGCAGGCGCCGCGTCGCTTCGTGCTTGCGCGAGCCCACGGTGCCGGGCGCGATGGCGAGCACGGCCGCGATCTCGTTCGTCGCCAGGCCGGCGATTTCCGCGAGCAGCAGGACGTCGCGCAGCCGCGCGTCGAGCGCTTCGAGCGCGACGCGCACGCGCGACTGCGAAGCGAGCTGCTCGGGCGTGAGCGAAGGATCCGGCGCATCGTGCGCGTCCTCGAGCGCGACGTAGCGCCGCAGCGTGCGCCAGCGCAGCCGGTTCTTCGCAAGGTTCAGCGCCGTGGTCCACGCGAATGCATCGAGCGTCGCCGCCACGATGCGCGCGCGCCGGTCCCAGAGCGCGAGGAACGTTTCCTGGATCACGTCCTGACACTCGTGCGCGTCCCACAGCCAGCGGTACAGCACGTTGTGCAGCGGCTTCTCGAGTCGGGCATGGCACGCGAGCAGCTGCGACTCGTCGATCGCCATTCACTCGTGCTCAACCAGCCACCGGCTCGGCGCGCACGATGTACAGGCGCGGCGCGCCGCCGTCGCCGGGCGCGGCGACCTGCGCGAGCACGACGAACTTGCCGAACGGCAGCTTCGTGGTCGTGTTGATGTGGCCCGGCTCGTCGCCCGTGATGTCGATCTCGGCCAGCAGGCCCCCCGCGGCGGGGCGCAGGCTGGCGCCGACGCGCGTGCCGCGCCCGCTCTCCACATGCGCATTGCCGCCGTTCGGGATCGTGCTCACCACGAGGGAGTCGGCGAGCCGGAACGGCCCCGCACCGATCGTCGGCTTCGCGGCCGCGAGCGCTTCGGCGAGCGGTGCGAGCGCCGCCTCGTCGCCCGGCTCGCCCGCGGCGACGTCGACCACCCAGACGTCCAGCCGCACGGCCTGCGAGACCTGCGTGGCAGCCTGTTCCGCCGGTCCCTCGCCGGCCAGCTCGAGGATCGCGCGTCGGATCGACTCCTGCGTCGAGAGCGGCGCGAGCACGACGAGCTGGTTCGTGCCGCTGAGCATGACCCGGCCGAGCGGTGCGGTCTTCGCGCCGCCGTTGTCGAGCGTCGCCGCGAGCGCGGTGCGGATATCCTGCGCGCGCTCGGTCGGCACGGCGTAGACGCGCAGCACCTGCGGGTTGTCGAGCGAGTTCGGCTCGGTGCCGCGGCGCGAGTACCACATGTCCGAGAACATGGCGGCCAGCACGATCGCGCCGAACACGAAGATCAGTGCGACCAGCGGCTTCTGGAAGCGTTCCATGGCGAGGCTCCGGGTGGGTGTATCCGGTGCTACACGCGAGGGTGCCGATTTCTTCGAGGCCGCTTCGAGTGCCTCCTGGAGGCCCTTAGCCTGCCAGAAATCTGCCAGGTGGCTCGAAGAGATTGGGAGCGGCCCATGGCCGCGACTCCGAGACCCTCGCAGGTGGCATCGCGTCGTCCGAAACCCTTTCGGATCGCGGCCATGGGCCGCTCCCACCTCCTTCGAGAGGCGATTCGGTCGCTGGCTATCTTCTGCACCGTGGTTGGCGTCGCCACGCCGTTGTTCGGGAACCTCTGGTCGCTGGCTACAGGTGTCGGCTGGCACGTCCCGGCGGAAGCGAGCGTGTTCACGTTCACCGAGACGCGCGGCAGCGGCGGCTCGGCCGAGTGGTGGTCGGCCGGCGAGGACAGCCGCAACTACTACGCGCTCGATCCGGAGGCGGACGGCTATCTCGTGATCGCACGCGCGGCCGCAGCGCGCTGTCGCGGCTTCGACCGCTTCGACGCGTCGACCTGGTGTAGAAAGCGGCCATGAGCAATCGATTCCTCTCGGCGATCCTGCTCCTGCCGACCCTCGCAGGTGCCGCGGCCGTCGAGCTCGTGCAATCCGATGCGTCGGAAAGCGCCGTGCGCAACGACGCTGCGATCGCGTATGTCGCGCGCCGCGGCGACACGGTGCAACTGGAATGGCGCGCGCCCGACGGCACGCGGCACGTGCTCGACACGAACGGGGTACCGGATACGCCGGCGTGGTCGCCGGCGGGCGACGCGATCGCGTACCAGGTGTTCGAGGGCGAGAACGGCAACCTCGCGATCCGCGACCTCGCAACGGGCCACGTGAAGTACGTCGGCGCGACCGGCGATTCCGAGATGCACCCGTTCTTCTCGGCCGACGGCACGAAGCTCGTCTACACGCGGCTCGTGTCGCACGGCGACGAAGCGGAGCTGCGCCTGTTCGAGTCCGACCTGCGTCCCGGCGGCGCGGAAGTGCCGCTGCTGCGCGGCGCCCCGGCGAGCTACGGATCGTGGTCGCCCGACGGCCGGTGGCTGCTGTACTGGCGCTTCGCCGAGGGCGAGAACGCGGAGATCACGGTGTCGCGTGGCGACGGCAGCGAGCCCCGCGCGCTCACGCAGGATCCCGCGTTCGACGGTTGGCCGAGCTGGTCGCCGGACGGCCGCCACGTGGCGTTCGCGCGCGAGCGCGGCGAGGAGGCCGACATCCGCGTCGCATCGTTCGACGGCACGAACGAGTGCCTCGTCGCGGGCGGCGCCGGCCGCAAGACCTCGCCGAAGTGGTCGGACGACGGGCGCGCGATCTACTTCGACCGCACAGGGGCCGGCGCAACCGACCTGCTGCGCGCGGTGGTGCCGGACGCGTGCCTGAGGGAGCGCGCCGGCGTTCGACGTTGAATGGGGGATGCCGCCACCGCCGGCGACCTGGCCTCGTCCGTCCATGTCGATTCGCCCGCTGCACCGACTCGCGTTCGTCCTCGTACTGTGCGCCGCCGCTGCGCCCGCGCCTGCCGCCACACGCACCGTCACGTCGCTCGACGATACCGGGGCGGGCACGTTGCGCGATGCGCTCGCGGGCGCACAGGCCGGCGACGAGATCGTGTTCGCGCCCGCGCTCGCGGGTTCGATCGTGCTCGCGAGCACGCTCACCGTGCCGGTCCCGCTCTCGATCCACGGCAGCGGGTCCGTCGCGCTGGACGGCAACGACGCCGTGCGCGTGCTGTCGATCCCGACCGGCGCGCGCGTGCTGCTCGACGGCCTCGTGATCCGCCGCGGGTTCGCGGCCGATGGCGGTGGCATCCTCAGCGCCGGCGAGCTCGTGCTCGTCGACTGCATCGTCGAGCGCAACCACGCCTCGGATCGTGGCGGCGGACTGTTCCAGGCCGCAGCGCCGGGCAGCCGCTACACGATCGTCGACTCGACGTTCGCCGACAACGGCGCAGTGGCCGAGGGCGGCGCCATCGTGGACTTCTCGACCGCCGCGTCGGCGATCGACTCGAGCCGCATCACCGGCAACGTGACCGCCGGCAGCGGCGGCGGCATCCGCCACGTCAGCGGCCAGGCGCTGACGATCCGCAATTCGACCATCGCCGGCAACCAGTCGACGGGCACGTCCAGCACGACCGGCGGCGGCATCGCGAGCCAGTCCTCGCCGCTCGCGATCATCGCGAGCCGCGTGTTGAACAACAAGGCGACGTTCGCCGGCGGCGTCTACGTCGCGAACCTGGGCACGCCGGCGTCGCTGCAGGTGGTGAACAGCGTGATCGCGGGGAACACGGCGACGTCCGACGGTGGTGGCGTGTTCGTCTTCGGCGCCACGGCCACGATCACGAGCACGACGATCGCGAACAACGCGGCCGTCGCCGCCACGAGCGGCGGCATCGGGGTGCAGAACAGCGGCGCCGGCACCGCGTCGCTCGCGCTGCTGCACGCGACCGTCGCGTCCAACCGATCGGCGGCAGGCGCCGGTGGCGTCACGCTGATCTCGGGCACGTTGAGCCTGCGCAACACGATCGTCGCGAACAACGCGGCGCCGGCGAATTCCGACGTCCTGGGCGCATTCACGTCGCTCGGCTACAACCTCGTGCAGACGCGCGGTACGAGCACCGGCTATGTCGCCACGGACCTGGCGAACGGCGCGAATCCGTCGCTCGCGCCGCTGCAGTTCGCCGGCGGCGCCACCGAAGTGGCTCCGCCCGGCGCCGCCAGCGCGGCGCGCAACGCGGTGGCGGCGGCGTCGTGCGTCCTGGCGCGCGACCAGCGCGACTACCTGCGCCCCGCGGGCGCATGCGACATCGGCGCGATGGACGTCGATGCCGCGTCGACGCCCGACGCGCTGTTCCAGGGCGGTTTCGAATGACGCGTCAGGCGCGATCGATGCGCGCGGCGCAACAGCCGCGCTTTGCATAGCGGGTCATTTCGCGCGCGCAGCAGTCGCCCTATCGGCGACTGCTGCGCGAAATGGCTGAGGACAGGATGTCCGATGAGTCGGCCCTACGAAGCAGAACCGCGCCAGGGATGGCGCAGCCTCACGGTCCATGTCGCAGGATGTACTACGCCGGATCGATTCGGGCTGCGTAACACCCGCGCTTGGCATAGTGCGCATGGATGTACGCAACGTCGTTACGCGCGAGCATGCGCCCGATAAGGTACTCGACCTGCGTGCCGTCGACCAGGTCGGCATCGACCATGAGGTCGTTCGCGTCGTAGGCGCGCAGCGAGAGCATGCGCGTGCGGAACACCGCGGGCACGTCGTCGACGCGGTCGAACGCCTGCGTCGCGCCTTCACGCACGAAGATCGCGTGCGAAGCGCGATACGCGTTGTCGGCCGGCTGGTGCACGTAGTTCAGCAGCAGCGCGTGCTCGCCCGGCGACAGGTCGCGCAGCTCGACGCGGTCGGGGTAACCGGTGGGTGCGTCCACCACGACGCGCTGCACGCCGCGCGCGGCGAGCTCCGCGTCGGACAGCCCGAACAGTTGCTGGAACGGTTGCGCCGCGAGGCCGCGGATGCGGAAGGGCATGGCATGCTCCTGCGAACGAAGTGCGCGCAGGATGCGCGCGCGCGGCCGGGATCGATATCCGGAATTTGCGGTCCCGGCCGCGCCGCCGGCGCGAATCAGCGCGCCGCCACCGCGGCCTTCGCGACGCTGCCGCTCGCCGATGCGTGCGCCGCCTCGAGCGTGCGCGCGCATTCCTCGCAGCACACCTCGACGGTCTTGCCGCCGATCTTTACGCTGATCGCGTTGTCGTCCAGCACGTAGTCGCACGCGGCGCAGGTCTTCTGCTTGCTCATGGTCCATCTCCTGTCGCCCGGATCGGGCAGGTGCATGGGACCATTTCGCGCGCGCGGCGCGCTGTCGCGAATTTTCGCGACGCTCAACCGGCGCGCGCGGCGGCGCGGAACTGCGACGGCGTGCGGCCGTAGGCCTTGCGGAACGCAGCCGTGAAGTGGCTGTGGCTGGAGAAGCCCAGCTCGACGCCGAGCGCAGTGAGGTCGTCGCAGTCGGCGAGGCGATGCAGCGCGCGCGCGAGCCGCAGGTGCAGCTGGTAGCGATACAGCGGCATCGCTTCCACCTGCTGGAACACCTGCGTGAGGTACACGGGCGACACGCCGACCTCCGCCGCGATCTCGGCGAGCGTCCAGCGCCGCGAGAGATCGCCCGACAGCGCGAGCTTCGCGCGGTCGACGAGTTTCTGCCGCCCGGTCGTCGACGCCGCGGCGTGCGTCGTGCGCTCGCCGAGCGAGCGGCGCACGAGCGTGAGCGCGAGCACTT
The DNA here is from genome assembly GCA_937996755.1 of uncultured Pseudomonadota bacterium. Taxonomy (GTDB): domain Bacteria; phylum Pseudomonadota; class Gammaproteobacteria; order Xanthomonadales; family Ahniellaceae; genus CALKUS01. The sequence continues at coordinate 11,755 of CALKUS010000142.1, forward strand.
CCGCTTCGAGCGCATCAACGGTTCCGAGCTCGAGCGAATGACGCAGCAGCGCGACGAGCGCCTGGGCCCGCGCGTCGATGCGCAGCCGCTGCCGCCTGAACGCCAGCGCGGCACCGTCGCGCACGTACGAGCGCGGCGCGAGCTCGCGCAGCAGCGGCTCCGCCACGGTCATCGAGAGGCTGGCGTCACCGCCGGCCACCGGGTGGCTCACCTGGTAGCCCTCGCCGGCGTTGAAGAAGAGCACCTGCTGCGCCTCGGCGACCGCATCGTCGCGGCCGAGGTGGCGCACGTAGACGCCGCGGTAGGGGAACACGAGCGCCGTGTGCGCGACGCATTCCTCGGCGCTGCGGTGCCGGCACTCGCCGTTGCATCGCGCATCGCGCACGCGCACCGACGCCGTGTCGAGCAGCGGCGACAGCGTGCGCGGCGCCGGGATGGCGGGTGCGAGGCTCACGGACGAATGATACGCCCGCGGCCGGCGCGCGCTGTCGAAATCCTTAGCGCAAGAACCGGAGTGCCGCGAACCAGCCGGATTGGCACCATGCGGACCATGGACACGCCGGTACCGGACCTGCTGGAAAGGCTCGACGCGCACGGACATGCCGTGCTGCCCCGACTGCTCGATGCGCGGCGGTGCGCCGAGCTGGTGGCGATGTACGACGAGGATGCGCGCTTCCGCAGTCGCGTCGTGATGGCGCGCCACGGCTTCGGCCGCGGCGAGTACGGCTACTTCGCGTACCCGCTGCCCGAGCCGGTCGCGCGGTTGCGCGCGGCGTTGTACCCGCCGCTCGCGACGGTCGCGAACCGCTGGGCGGAAGCGCTCGGCAGCGGCGTGCGATACCCGGGCACGCACGACGCGTTCCTCGCGCGTTGCCGCGACGCCGGCCAGTCGCGCCCGACGCCGCTGCTGCTGCGCTACGGCGCGGGCGACTACAACTGCCTGCACCAGGACCTGTACGGCGAGCACGTGTTCCCGCTGCAGGTCGCGATCCTGCTGGCCGAGCCCGGCGTGGACTTCGACGGCGGCGAATTCGTGCTCACCGAGCAGCGGCCGCGCATGCAGTCGCGCGTGTCGGTCGTGCCGCTGCGGCGCGGCGATGCCGTCGTGTTCGCCGTCAACGAGCGGCCCGTGCGGGGCAGTCGCGGCGTCTACCGCGTGCGCATGCGCCACGGCGTCAGCACCGTGCGCAGCGGGTCGCGCCGCACGCTCGGCATCATCTTCCACGACGCGACTTAGCTGCGCCCTGCACCCTCCCGACAGAGCGCGCTGTACCGCACCGCTTCGAAGCGACGCCACGCTTTCGCCGCGAAAACGCCAGGAGCGGAGCGGGGTGCGGGCGGAGCGCCTCGAGCATCCAGGCCCGGCCACTACGTCGTTGCGAAGCGGATGTCGTGGGAGCGACTTCAGTCGCGAACGGCGAGTGTTCCGGGAACCGCGACACACGGCAGATCGCTTCCCCGAAGCCGCGCTCTGCAACTCTTCCAAATTCGAGAGCCGCTTCGACAGGACCATCTGCCGCGGTTCGAGTTTCCTCCAGGCGCTCGCCGTTCGCGACTGAAGTCGCCCCCACGACATCTTCCCTGCGAAAGCGGTCCGGCAAGACCGGAAACCACGAGGCGCGCCGACCTCACCCCGCTTCGCTCCTGGCTTCGATGCAGGCGAAGGCGTGGCGTCGCTACGAAGCGGAGTGGTACATCCGGCTTGCGAAAATGGATCAGGCGAGGCGGGTGGGATCACCCAGCTCGGCATTCAGCGCGACCGCCTCTCTCACGAGCCGCTTCACGCGCGCCGCCGGTATCGTGTCGCCCTCGCGCAGCTCCAGCGTGCGCAGCTCGTACTTGCCGCCGCCCTTCATGCGCGGCTCGATGTGCAGCAGGCGCTTGCCGCGCCAGAAGCCGAACAGGACGCGCTCGTCCTCGGCGCGGATCAGCAGCACGGGGCCGTTCGAGAAATACACGATGTGGCCCCACCTGATGACCTCGTCGAGCTTCGCGGCCTTGCGCGTGGCGTCGCGCAGCATCTCGACGAGCTCGCGGCGCCAACCGCGCAGCGCGGCGACGTAGGCGTCGGGGTTCGCGGCGGGGACGATCTTCCTCATGGCCACTATCGGCCTCCTCCGCGCAGTCGCGCCGCACGTCCCAGCAGGTAGTCGCGCTCGGGGCTGCTCGATGTCTTTGTCGCCGCGAGGCGGTACAAGGCCTCCGCCTCGACCAGGTCGCCCGCGCGCTCGAGCAGGTGCGCGCGCACGGCAGCGAGGCGGTGATGCTCGCGCAGGCGCTCATCGGCGTCGAGTGGCGCGAGCAGCGCGAGCCCGGCGCGCGGACCGTGCACCTCGGCCACGGCGATCGCGTGGTTCAGCACGACCACGGGCGAGTCGCTCACGCGCAGGAGCACGGTGTACAGCGCGAGCACCTGCGGCCAGTCGGTGTCGGCGGCGGTCGCGGCCTCGTCGTGCACGGCGTTGATCGCCGCGAGCAGCTGGTATTCGCCGATCGCGCCGCGGCGCAGCGCGGTGGAAACGAGCGCGACGCCTTCGGCGATGCGCGCGCGGTCCCAGCGCGAACGGTCCTGCGCGTCCAGCGGCACGATCTCGCCGGCCGGCCCGCTGCGCGCGGCGCGCCGCGCGTCGACCAGCAGCATGAGCGCGAGCAGGCCCTCGACCTCCGCGTCGCCCGGCAGCAACGCATGCAGCCCGCGCGCGAGCCGGATCGCCTCGTCCGCGAGGTCGGTGCGCTGCAGCGCATCGCCGGCGCTCGCCGTATAGCCCTCGTTGAACACGAGGTAGAGCACGTGCAGCACGTTGCCGAGCCGCGCGGCGCGCTCGCTTGCGTCCGGCAGCTCGAACGGCACGCCGGAGTCGACGATCGCCTGCTTCGCGCGGCTGATGCGCTGGCCCATCGTCGCTTCGGGCACGAGGAACGCTTTCGCGATCTCGCGCGTGGTGAGGCCGCCGACCGCGCGCAGCGTGAGCGCGATCGCCGACGCATCGCTCAATGCCGGATGGCAGCACATGAACAGCAGCACGAGCGTGTCGTGCGGATCGATGCGCGGGTCGTCGTCGTGCGAGGGCAGCACGACGTCGGGCGTCGCGTCCGCGACTTCCGCGTCGCGCTCGCGCCGCGCGACTTCGCTACGCACGTGGTCCACGTAACGCCGCCGCGCCACTTTCGCGAGCCACGCACCCGGATCGTCGGGCCAGCCGTAGCGCGGCCACTGTTCTGCGGCCGCGATCAGGGCTTCCTGCACCGCGTCCTCGCACGCCGCGAAATCGCGGTGCCGGCGCACGAGCGCGGCGAGCACCTGCGGCGCCAGCTCGCGCAGGCGTTGCGCGAGCTGGAGTTCGGTCACAGCGAACCGCAACCCTCGTGCTGCGACATCGTCATGACCTCGCGCACCTCGATCTCGAGCACGATGTCGGGCGGCAGCGGTGCGGTCGACGCCTCGGCAGCGCGCTCGTACGCGGTTTTCGCGCTGTCCACGTCGATGATCCAGAAGCCCGCGAGGTATTCCTTCGACTCCGCGAACACGCCGTCGGTGGCCGGCTTGCCGTTCTTGCCCATGCGCACCAGCTTCGCCTCGGTCGGCGCCGACAGGCCTTCGGCCGCGACGAGCTCGCCGGCCGCGCTCAGCTTCGCCCCGAACTTGTGCATGAACGCCATGTGCGCCTGGAGGATGTCCGGCTGGATCGCGCCGAAGCGCTCGTAGCCATTGCGCGGGCAGTTCATCATCAGCATGAATTTCATGGCATTTTCCCTCTCGTGACGGCCCCCGGAATGGGGTGCCTCCACCCGGTTGTCGGAGCCGCTGGCCGGTTTTCGACATGGTGGCCGAAAATGCCTCGCGAGGCGTGCCGGTCCGTGCCCGATTGTCGCCGCCGGCGCGGCCCGCCACTATGTGCGGCCACGGAATCCGGGGATTGCGGGATGCACATCGATGCCGCTGCCTGACGTCGCCGGCGTCGTTGCGATGGCGCCCGACGCGGCGTCCGCGAAGGCGGGGCAGGGGCTCGCGTCCGTGCGGCAGTGGACCGGGTTCGGCCTCGACGAAGACGCGCTCTGGGGCCTGTGCCAGGGCAGCGGCAAGAGCCCGTACCAGGTGCGCGTCGCGCTCGCGACACTCACGACGGCGTGCACCTGCCCGAGTCGCAAGTTTCCATGCAAGCACTCGCTCGGCCTGATGTTGCTCGCGGCGCAGGGTCTGGTGCCGGCGGGCGAGCAACCCGCGTTCGTGTCGGAGTGGCTCGGCGAGCGCAAGGCGCGCGCCGAGAAAAAGGAGCGCGCCATCGCGGCGGAGCAGACGCCGGAAGCGCAGGCGAAGGCCGCCGCGCAGGCGGAAAAGCGTGCGGAGAATCGCGGTGCGCGCATGGGTGCGGGCATCGAGGAGCTGCGGCGCTGGCTCGCCGACCTCGTTCGCGCGGGCCTGGGGAACGCGCCAACGTCAGACGAGTCGTTCTGGGCCACGCGCGCGAAGCGGCTCGTGGATGCGCAACTGCCAGGGCTCGCGAACCGAATCGCGCGGTGCCACGGCCACGTCGCCACGCGCGCGGACTGGCCGGTGGCCGTGCTGCGTGAGCTCGGCCTCGTCGCGCTCGCGCTCGAGGCGCACGCCCGGCAGGAAGCGCTCGCGCCCGACGAGTTGCTCGACCTCGCGCGCGTGCTCGGAACGCCGCAGGAGAAAGAGGGCGCGGAAGAGCGCGTCGACGACGAGTGGCTGTGCCTCGGCACGCGCGGCGACGTCACCGGCGCATTGAACGTGCAGCGCGCCTGGTTCACCGGCGCCGCCAGCGGCCGGTACGCGCACGTGGTCGCCGTCGCACCCGCGCACATGCCACTCGCGCCGGTGGGCGTGCCCGGGCGTTGCGAGCGGTTGGCGCTGCGCTTCTTCCCGTCGGCGTTCCCCGTGCGCGCATTCATCGACGAGCGGCTCGGCGAAGCGCCGCAACGACCCTGCGCCGATCGCGCCATCGCGTCCGCGCTCGAAGGCCAGGCACACGCGCTCGCGGCCGACCCATGGCAGGACGGCTGGCCGCTCGAAGTCGCCGGCCGGTTCGCGCGCGACGCGACCGGCGCGTTCTGGATCCGCGACGACGCGGGCGACGCGCTGCCGCTGTCGCCGCGCGAACGCGATGCGTGGCTGTGGCTCGCTGTCACCGGCGGCGAGCGCGCACGGTTCGCGCTGGAGTGGAACGGCGAGCATGCGACGATCCTGCACGGGTGGCGCGCATGAGCCTCGCGCGGCTGGCCGCCGCCGCGATGCTGGGTACCGAACGCGGAGCCGTCGTCGACGATGCCCCGATCGCGGGCACGCCCGACCTGCTCGCGGCCGCGACGCCGGACACGTTGCCGGCCGAGCTGCTGCGCCAGGCCGCAATCTGCGCCGTCGTGGAGCGCGCTGCCCGGCGCGCCGACGCGCCCGAGCTCGCGGCGATCGCGCCATGCCCGCCGGAAGCGCGCGCCCTTGTTTCGACGCGCGCCTACGCGCTGCTGGTGCAGATGCTCGACGCCGAGGAAGGCGAAGTGTTGCTCGAATCGCTCGCACGCGTCGCCAGCAGCAACCTGCGCGTGCCGCCGGCGTTGCTGCCGCGGTTGTTCGACACGGTGTCGGCCGCTGCGCGCGGTGCCGTCGTGCAGGCGGGCGGCGAAACGGCGCGCTGGCTCGCCTCGCTGAACGACGCGTGGCGCACGATCGACGCGCGCGTCGAGTCCGGCTGGGAAGAGGGCGACGAGGCCGCGCAGCTCGCCGCGTTGCGCGCGTGGCGCGAACGCGATCCGGCCGCGGCGCGTGCCGCGTTGTCGAGGCGACTGCCGGAGCTCGCGCCCGCGCAGCGCGCGGAAGCGCTCGCCACTCTCGCGGTGGCGCTTTCCGACGACGACGAGGCGCTGCTCGAAGCGACGCTCGACGACAAGCGCAAGGAAGTGCGCGTCGTCGCGCAGTCGTTGCTGATGCGGCTGCCGCGCTCGCGCCTCGCG
>CALKUS010000143.1 GCA_937996755.1 uncultured Pseudomonadota bacterium
CGATCGACTGGTTGAACGGCTTCGACTCGGCGAGCTTCTCGGTCGCGCGATGCAGCAGGCCGACGTGCGGGTCGGCACGTTGCACGACTTCGCCGTCGAGCTCGAGCACGAGGCGCAGCACGCCGTGGGCCGCCGGATGCTGCGGCCCGAAATTCATCGTGTAGTTGCGGATCTCCTGCACGGCGTCACTTTCCCTGGCGCTCGGCCTGCTCGGCCTGCCCTTGCAGGTAGCGCGAATCGTCGCGGATCGTGCGCGGCACGAGCACGCGCGGCTCGATCGACACGGGCTTGTAGACCACGCGCTGCTGCTCGGGGTCGTAGATCACTTCGACGTTTCCGATGAGCGGGAAGTCCTTGCGGAACGGATGGCCGACGAAGCCGTAGTCGGTCAGCAGGCGACGCAGGTCGGGGTGGCCTTCGAACAGCACGCCGTAGAGGTCGAACGCCTCGCGCTCGAACCAATTCGAGGCAGGCCAGATATCAACCAACGAAGGCACTTGTGGGAGCGAGTCGTCCGCACAGTAGCTCTTGATCCGGACTCGTTGGTTGTTCGCGATGCTGAGCAGGTGCACGACCACGGCGAATCGCTTCGCGACCGTGCCGCGCGGCCGGTTCGCCCAGTCGAAGCGGCCCGGGCCCATGGCGTCGACGCCACGCGAGAAGCCTTCGTCGGTGACGTCCCGCGTCTCCCACTCGTCCTCGCCGTAGCCGAGGTAGTCGACGGCGCAGAGGTCGGTGAGCACTTCGAAGCGCAGCTCGCGGTCGTCGCGCAGCGAGCGCGCGACGTCGATCAGGTGCTCGGGCGCGACTTCCATCGTCACCTGGCCGAGCGCTTCGCGAACGGCGAGCGCGCGCTCGCCGAATCGGGCGCTCAGGCGTTCGCTCAGGCGGAACACGGGTTCGATCACGGTCGATTCCTCAGCGCGCGATCGTGTGCGTGCGACGGATCTTCTTCTGCAGCTGCAGGATGCCGTAGACGAGCGCTTCGGCCGTCGGCGGGCAGCCCGGTACGTAGACGTCGACCGGAACGATGCGGTCGCAGCCGCGCACGACGGAATAGGAATAGTGGTAATAGCCGCCGCCGTTCGCGCAGCTGCCCATGGAAATGACCCACTTCGGGTCGGGCATCTGGTCGTACACGCGGCGCAGGGCGGGCGCCATCTTGTTGACGAGCGTGCCGGCCACGATCATCACGTCGGACTGGCGCGGGCTCGGGCGGAACACGACGCCGTAGCGGTCCAGGTCGAGGCGCGCGGCGCCGGCGTGCATCATCTCCACGGCGCAGCAGGCGAGGCCGAACGTCATCGGCCACATCGAGCCCGTGCGCGCCCAGTTCATCAGCGCGTCCACGGACGTCGTCGCCCAGCCGCGCTCGATCAACGGGTTGCCCGCGTCGGGGCGCAGGATGTCATCGACGCTCGCGACGGGAACCGGGTTGTGGAACACGTCCCTCATTCCCATTCCAGCGCGCCCTTCTTCCAGACGTACACGAAGCCCACGACGAGCAGGCCGAGGAACAGCGCCATCTCGACGATCGCGACGATGCCGATCTTCGTGAACACGACGGCCCACGGAAAAAGGAACGCGATTTCCAGGTCGAAGACGATGAACAGGATCGCCATGAGGTAGTAGCGCACGTCGAACTTCATGCGCGCGTCCTCGAAGGCCTCGAAGCCGCATTCGTACGCCGTGGTCTTGTCGGCCGCGTCGGGCTTGCGGGGGCCGAGCAGCGTGCCCAGGCCGAGCAGGACGACCGCGATGGCCGTGGCGATGCCGAGGAAGATCGCGATCGGGAGGTACTGCGACAGGTCCATCCGCTGCCTCACCTCTGCGGCCGTCAGGCAACCGGCCGGTCTCCGAAAAAAAGTAGCGGGCTCGAAGCCCGCTACTGGATTGGTGCCCAAGGGGGGACTCGAACCCCCACACCTTTCGGCGCTACCACCTCAAGGTAGTGCGTCTACCAATTCCGCCACCTGGGCTTTGTACCGCTGATTCTACTGCTTCGTATCGGGCGGTGAGGCCGCCGGAGCCGGGGACGCGGAAGCCGCGGGGGCGGCCGGGACGTCCGAGGCCGGCGCCGCGGCAGCGGGAGCCGGTGCCGGGACGTCCGTGCCGACCGGGGTCGCGGCAGCCGCAGGCGTCGGCGACGCGGCGGGAGTGGCGGCCGGCGCCGTCGCGCCCATCACGCCGAGCTCGTCCGCGGAGCCGCCGGCGGCCATGCCGCCGCGCGTCACGTACATGCCCATGCCGAGGCTGAAGAGGAAGAAGGTGGCAGCGAGCCACTTCGTCGTCTTGGACAGGAAGTTGCCTGCGCCGCGCGCGCCGAAGACCGTGGCCGACGCGCCTGCGCCGAAGCCCGAGCCGGCCTGCGCACCCGCGCCGCGCTGCACGAGGATGAAGCCGATCATCGCGATCGCGATGAGGACGTAGAAGACGTTGAGGATGGTCAGCGTGGTCATTGGTTTCACTTAGGGGCTGCGCCGGACGAGCGCGCCGCTGCGACGATGGCCAGGAAGTCCGCAGCCACCAGGGAGGCGCCGCCGATCAGACCGCCGTCGACGTCGGGCTGGGAAAACAGCTCCAGCGCGTTGCCCGGCTTCACACTGCCGCCGTAGAGGAGGCGCAGCGAGCGGGAAATCATAGCATCACGGTCCGCGACTTTGCCACGGATGGCCGCGTGGGCCGCCTGGGCCTGCGCCGCGGTGGCCGTGCGGCCGGTGCCGATGGCCCAGACCGGCTCGTACGCCACCACTGCGCGCGCGAACGCGGCGACGCCCGCGTGGTCGAGCACGGCCGACAGCTGCCGGCCCACGACCGCGTCGGTTTGGCCCGCGTCGCGCTCGGCGAGCGACTCGCCCACGCAGAGCACGGGCACGAGGCCCGCCGCCTGCACGGCCGCGAACTTGCGCGCGACGAGCGCGTCGCTTTCGCCGTGGATCGTGCGGCGCTCGGAATGCCCCACGAGCGCGTAGCGGCAGCCTGCATCCGCCAGCATGGCGGCCGCGATGTCGCCGGTGTACGCGCCCTGCACGTGCTCGCTCGCGTCCTGGCCACCGAATGCGATGCCGCTCGCCGCGAATTCGCGCGCGAGCTCCGCGACGTGGATCGCGGGCGGCATCACCGCCACCTCCACGCCCGGCGCGAGCGCCGCGGCGATCGCAGCGACCAGCTCGCGCGCGCTGGCGCGCGTGCCGTGCATCTTCCAGTTGCCTGCGACGAGTGGCGTGCGCACGGTGGGCTCCGGTGCTCGAACGGGCGCGCAGGGTACGACGCACGCGCGGCGACGCCAAGCGGGCCGGGTTAGGATCGCCGCTGCGATCGCGGGAGTGGCGTCATGGCGATGAGTGCGGGCCGCTGGGCCCTGGTGACCGGCGCGTCGGCCGGAATCGGCGCGGAATTCGCGCGCCAGCTCGCGGCGCAGGGCTGGTCGCTAGTGCTCACGGCACGCCGCACGGACCGGCTGGAGGCGCTCGCACGCGAGCTGGAAACGGCGCACCGGATCGCCACGCGCATCGTCGCGCTCGACCTCGCGGAAACGGACGCGGGACCGAAGCTGTTCGCCGCGACCGAAGGCCTGTTCGTCGAGCTGCTGGTGAACAACGCGGGCTACGGCGTGCCGGGCGCGCTGCCCAGCCAGCCGTGGCGCGTGCACCGCGATTTCCTGCAGGTGCTCGTCAGCCTGCCGTGCGAGCTCTCCTACCTCTACGTGCCGGCGATGCAGCGCCAGAAGCGCGGCGCAATCATCAACGTCGCGTCGCTCGCGGGCCACATGCCGGGCTCGGCCGGGCACACGATGTACGCCGCCTCGAAGGCGTTCCTGATCAAGTTCTCGCAATCGCTCGCGCTCGAGAACGAGCGCCACGGCGTGAAGGTGCAGGCACTCTGCCCCGGCTTCACCTACTCGGAATTCCACGACGTGACGGGCGCGCGCCAGCTCGTCGCGAAGATGCCGTCGTACATGTGGATGGGCGCCGACGAAGTCGTGCGCCTGAGCCTCGCCGCGCTCGACCGCGGCGGCCCCATCGTGCTCGTCACGGGCCGCTTCAACCGCTTCTTCAAGTGGTTGGGGAAGCACATGCCCGACGGGCTCGCGCTGAACATGATGCGGCGCCAGTCGAAGAAGTTTCGCAATGCCGAGTGAAGCGAGGGGCCAGGGACTAGGGACTAGGGGCTAGGGGCTAGGGCGCGAAAACCGAATGGATCGCGCCGTGCGCGTGGTACTGCGAGCAGCGAAGGCCTCGGGTGTACTCGCCCTAGCCCCTAGACCCTAGCCCCTAGCCCCTGCTGCTAGATCAATTTGATCTCGCGAAGCCGCTCCATCAGGTACTCGTGCGACGTGATCGGCGTCGGATAGCGGTTCGCGTTATCGGCCGTGATGCAGCTCGGCAGCGACTCGATCAGGAAGTCCGGGTTCGGGTGCAGGAAGAACGGCACCGAGTAGCGCGGCTTGCGCGCGGCCTCGCCCGGCGGATTCACGACGCGGTGCGTCGTCGACGGGTACACGTGGTTCGTGAGGCGCTGCAGCATGTCGCCGATGTTCACGACGATCGTGTCGCCCTGCGTCGTGATCGGCAGCCACTTGCCTTCGCGCGTGAGCACTTCCAGGCCCGCGGCGCTCGCGCCGACCAGCAGCGTGATGAAGTTGATGTCCTCGTGCGCGCCGGCGCGCACGTTCGGGATGTTCTCCTGCGTGATCGGCGGATAGTGGATCGGGCGCAGGATGGAATTGCCGAAGTTCGTCTTGTCGTCGAAGTAGTTCTCGGGCAGGTCGATGTGCAACGCGAGCGCGCGCAGCACGCGCGTGCCGAGTGCGTCGAGTGCGTCGTACAGGCCGTAGCCGTACTGCCTGAAGCCGGCCACT
>CALKUS010000144.1 GCA_937996755.1 uncultured Pseudomonadota bacterium
ACCTCGCATTCGCCTGCCTGCTCGCCGGCGGCCACCTGCTGATCGAGGACCTGCCTGGCATGGGCAAGACCACGCTCGCGCATGCGCTCGCGACGACGCTCGGCCTCACGTTCCAGCGCGTGCAGTTCACGTCCGACCTGCTGCCGTCCGACATCATCGGCGTCTCGTTGTTCGAGCGCGAGCGCAACGCGTTCACGTTCCATCCCGGCCCGCTGTTCGCCCAGGTCGTGATGGCGGACGAGATCAACCGCGCCACGCCGAAGACCCAGAGCGCGCTGCTCGAAGCCATGGCCGAAGAACAGGTGACGGCCGACGGCGTCAGCCACCCGCTGCCGCGGCCGTTCTTCGTGATCGCGACGCAGAACCCGGTGGACCTCGCCGGCACGTTCCCGCTGCCCGACTCGCAGCTCGATCGTTTCCTGCTGCGCATCGGCCTCGGGTATCCCGATGCGGAAGCGGAGCGCGAGATGCTCACGAGCAGCAACCGGCGCGAGCTGCTCGGCACGCTGGCGCCGCAGCTCGACGCCGCGGCCGTGTCGACGTTGCGCGAGAACGTCGCCGCCGTGCGCGTCAGCGCGGCGCTCGTCGGCTACGTGCAGTCGCTGCTGGCCGCTTCGCGCACGCACGCCGCGGTACGCGTGGGGCTGTCGCCGCGCGCGGGCCTCGCGTTGCTGCAGGCGGCGCGTGCGTGGGCCTCGCTCGCGGGCCGCGATTTCGTGCTGCCCGAGGACGTGCAGGCGGTGTTCGCCGCGGTCGCCGCGCACCGCCTGGTGCCGGCAGCCGACGCGAGCGCGACGCGCGAATCGCTCGCGGCGCAGCTGCTCGCGGCCGTCCCGGTCGACTGACCCCGCGCATGGCCGCGTTCCAGGCGCTGTGGCGGCCGCGCTGGGAGGCGCTGCTGCGCCGCGCCGAGCGCCGCCTGCCCGCGCTCACGCGCTATCGCATGCCCGAGGCGCTGCCGATCGCACTGCACGGCCGGCGCGTCTACATCCTGCCCACGGGCTTCGGCGTGTTCTTCGGCGTGACGCTGGTCACCATGTTGCTCGGCGCGCTGAACTTCAACAACAACTCCGCGATGCTGCTCACGTTCCTGCTCGCGGGCGCCGTGTTCATGAGCCTGTCGCGCACCGTCGCGAACCTCGCGCGCCTCGAGCTCACCACGCTGCGCGGCATGCCGGTGCACGCCGGCCAGCCGGCGTCGCTCGTGCTGCGCTTCGGCGTGCGCGACGGACGCGCGCACCCCACCTGCCGCATCGCGGGCGGCCCCGTCGAGCGCGAATTCGACCTGCCCGCGGACGGCGGCGAAATCGAGCTGGCTCTCCCGACGTTGCGCCGCGGCTGGCTGGCCGTCGGTCGGCTGACGCTGTCCACCGAATATCCATTCGGCATGTTCCGCGCCTGGAGCGTGCTGAATCCCGACCAGTCGCTGCTCGTGTATCCGGCACCCGAGCCGGGCGCGCCGCCGCTGCCGCGCGGCGAAGCGCGCGACGGGCACGCGCGACCGACGCCGGGCGGCGACGACTGGCAGGGCCTGCGCGAATTCCGCACGGGCGATGCGCGCCGACTCGTCGCGTGGAAGGCGAGCGCGCGCCATGACCGCCTGCTGGTGAAGGAATTCGCGAGCCCGGTCGCGGACGAGCTGCTGCTCGACTTCGAGCGGCTCGGCAGCCTGCCCAACGAGCAGCGCATCGCACGCCTCACCCGCTGGGTGCTCGATGCAGCGCGCCTGCAGACGCCGTTCACGCTGGTGGTCCCGGGCCAGCGCATCGGCCCCGGCTACGACGCGCACCATGTCGAACGCTGCCTGCGCGAGCTGGCGCTGCTGCCGTGAGCAAGCGCGTCCCGCTCGGCTGGCCGGCCTTCCTCTCCACGACGATCGTGCTCATCGGCGCGATCGCGCTGCACGCGGCATGGATGCCGGTGGCGTTGCTCGCGGCGATCGCCGCCACGCTCGCGCTCCGCGTCTCGCTGCGGCGGCGGCGCAGTCGCCCGGAGCGCGCGATCCTTCGCCTGCTGCTGCTCGCCGCGCTGCTCGCCGGGGTCTATTTCTCGCTCGGCAACCTGCTCGGGCGCGAAGCCGGCTCGGCGTTGCTGTCGGCGCTGCTCGTCCTGAAGCTGCTCGAAACCGACACGCGGCGCGACGCACGCCTGATCGTGACCGTTTCGTGCTTCCTCGCGATGTGCTCCTTCCTGTTCCAGCAGTCGCCCATGCAGGTCGCGTTCGCCTGCATCGTGGTGGTGCTCGCGCTCGCCACGCTCGTGCAACTGCAATCGCTCGCGTCGCGCGACATGGCCGACCGCCGCTGGCGCGCGTTCGACAGCGACGTGATGGCGGGCGCCGGGAGGCTCGCGCTGTGGTCGGTACCGTTCGCGGCGGCCTGCTTCCTGTTCTTCCCGCGCCTCGGGGCACCGCTGTGGGGCGCGCCGGGCGACACGTTCACCGGACGCACCGGCATCAGCGACACGATGGAGCCGGGCGCGCTCAGCAGCCTCGCGCTGGACGACACGCCGGCGATGCGCGTGTCGTTCCAGGGCGCGATGCCCGCCAAGGCGGACCGCTACTGGCGCGGGCTCGTGCTGTGGTGGTTCGACGGCCGCACCTGGGCGGGCTCCGGCGCGTACCAGGGTTTCCGCGACGAGCCGAGCGTGGAGGCGCGCGGTGAGACCTACCAATACGACGTGATGTTGGAACCGACCGACCAGCGCTGGCTGTTCATGCTGGATGCGCCGCTCTCGGTACCGGCCGGCGCGACGATGGGCGGGGACATCCAGGTGCGCTGGAGGCAACCGGTGCGCGACGTGCTCGGCTACCACGGCGTCTCTTCCAGCCGCTATGTCATGCAGCGCGAGCTCGGCTCGACGCAGCGCTACATGGCACTCTCGCTGCCGCGCGGCGGCAACCCGCGCGCACGGGCGCTCGCGGCGACGTGGCGCGATGCCGGCCTGGACGCGCGGGCGATCGCGCGACGCGGTCTGGCGATGATCGACAACAGCTTCATCTACACGCTCGAGCCGCCGCTGCTCGCACGCGACTCGATCGACGATTTCCTGTTCTCGACGCGCGCCGGCTATTGCGAGCACTACGCGTCGGCGTTCACCTACCTGATGCGCGCGGCCGGCGTCCCGGCACGCGTGGTCATCGGCTACCAGGGCGGCCAGTACAACGCGGCCGGCGACTACCTCACGATCCGGCGCGCGGACGCGCACGCGTGGAGCGAGATCTGGGTCGAGAACGAAGGCTGGGTGCGCATCGACCCGACCGCCGAGATCTCGCCCGCGAACATCGCGGACGATGCGCTTTCCGCGATGGAGGACGACGCCGACGCCGGCTGGTTGCGTTCGCTGCACGAACGTTGGGACCTCGTCGGCTTCTGGTGGAATCGGGCCGTGGTGGAATTCGGGCAGATCCGCCAGCAGCGCCTGCTGCAGCAATTCGGCATCGATCGCGCGACGCCGGCGCAGCTCATCGGCCTGATGGCGGTGGGTGCGACGCTCGCGATCGCGCTCGCCGGCTGGGGTCTGTCGCGGCGGCGCGTGCGCCAGCGCGCCGACGGGCCGCTGGCCGCATGGCGCCGCCTCTGTGGCCGCCTGGCGCGGCTCGGCGTCGCGCGGCAGCCCAGCGAAGGGCCGCGCGATTTCGCCGTGCGTGCCGCATCCGCATTGCCGGAATTCGCGCCGGCGCTGGATTCGGTCAGCCGCCGTTTCGTGACGCTTCGCTACGCTGCCGTCAACGACCCCGCCGACGGCGAGCTGGCCGGATTCGAGCGCGAGGCGCGCGAGCTGGAGCGTGCGCTGTCGCGACGGTACGGACGCCGGGCGCGTCCTTGAGGGATCGACCGAGGAGCTTCGCCATGCGTTACACGCCGTTGCTGCCCGCCCTGCTCGTGCTCGCCGGCTGCGCCACCGCGCCGAAGCCGCTGCAGGGGGAATTCGATGCCGAATCGCCGCGCGCCCGGGTCGCCGACGGCCAGCGCGTGCGCTGGGGCGGCACGATCATCGACGTCCAGCCGAAGCCGGAGGAGACCTGCATCCAGGTGCTCGGCAAGGCGCTGTCGGGCAACGCGCGCCCGATGTTCAGCGACGACAGCGAGGGCCGCTTCGTCGCCTGCCGCCAGGGCTTCTACGACCCGGCCGTGTTCGCGCAGGGCCGCGAAGTCACCGTCACGGGCACGGCCGCGGGCACCGAGCTGCGCAAGATCGGCGAATACGACTATCCGTTGCCGCGGGTGGCGGCCGAAGTCATCTACCTGTGGCCCGAGCGCTACTCGTTCGACCAGCCCTACTGGGATCCGTACTGGGTGTGGTGGCCGTACGGCTACTACAACTGGTACGGCCCGACGCTGCGCTGGGGCTATTACGGCCACGGGCACTACGGACATGGCCACGGGCACGGTCGCGGCGGCAAGTCGGTCGAGCCGCACGCCCCACCAGAGAAGTAGGCGGTCTCTGGACTGGAAATCGTCCGCGCGGAATCGGTAGTCGCCGAGTCAGAGTCACGCCTCTGACTCGGCGAGCGCAACCTGCCTCGCTCTTCCGGACTGATTTCGCGCAGCGAAATCAGGACGAAACTACCCCGGTGGCCAAGACAGCTGTCGGCCTGCCAGCAGGTGCAGGTGGATGTGGAAGACGCTCTGCCCGCCGTCGTGGTTGCAGTTCATGACCACGCGGTAGCCCGTTTCCGCGAAGCCTTCCTGCTTCGCGTAGGCGCGCGCGGCGAGCACGAGGCGGCCGACCAGCTCGGCGTCGCCGTCGCCCAGGTCGTTCAGTGTCGCGACCGCCTGCCGCGGCACGAACAGCACGTGCACCGGCGCCTGCGGATTCACGTCGCGGAAGCCGACGACGTGCTCGTCTTCCCAGACGATCTGCGCCGGGATCTCCTTGCGCAGGATCTTGCCGAAGATGGTGTCGCCCATCGTGGTTCCTCCGATCAGATCGTCTGTCGCGTCCCGAATGCGTGCGCGAGCGTGCCGCGGTCGATGAACTCGAGCTCGCCGCCGATCGGCACGCCGTGCGCGATGCGGCTGGCATCGACGCCGTGCTGCTTCGCGAGCTGCGCGAGGTAGTACGCGGTCGCCTCGCCTTCCACGGTCGGATTCGTCGCGACGATGAGCTCGCGCACCTCGCCCTCGCGCAGGCGCGCGTCCAGCAGGTCCATGCCGAGCTCCTGCGGTCCGAGGCCGTCGAGCGGCGAGAGCCTGCCGAGCAACACGAAATAGAGACCGCGATAGCCGGTCGCCTGCTCGATCGCGAGCTGGTCCACGGGCGTCTCGACGACGCACAGCAGTTGCGCGTCGCGCGTGCTGCCGGCGCACGTCGCGCAGAGCGGCGTTTCGCTGAACGTGCGGCAGCGCGCGCAGTGGCCGATGCGCTCCATCGCCTCGTCGAGCTTCGCGGCGAGCCGGCGCGCGCGCTCGCGATCGCGCTCGAGCAGGTGGAACGCCATGCGCTGCGCGCTCTTCGCACCGACGCCGGGCAGGCAGCGCAACGCTTCGATCAGCTCGGCGAGCAGCGGCGACGTGGACATGGCCCCGCAGCCTTCCTCAGAACGGCATCCTGAAGCCCGGCGGCAGCTGCATGCCGCCACCGACTTCCACCATCTTCTGCTGCGAGGCTTCGGCGATCTTGTTGTTCGCGTCGTTGCAAGCGGCGACGATGAGGTCTTCGAGCATCTCGCGGTCGCCACCCATCAGCGACGGCTCGATCGCCACGCGCTTCACTTCGTGGCGGCCGTTCACGAGCACCGTCACCATGCCGCCGCCAGCCGAGCCGGTCGCTTCCATCGCGGCGATTTCTTCCTGCGCGCGCTTGAGGTTTTCCTGCATGCGCTGCGCCTGCTGCATGATGTTTCCGAGCGGGCCTTTCACTGCGTAGTCCTCGATTCAGCGTTCATTCGGTCGGGTGGAATTCGGCACGACACGGGCGCCCAGCTGCGCCATCGCGTCGCGCACGAAAGGATCGTCGGACACCGCGCTCTCGGCGGCGCCCTGGCGCTCGGCGCGCTCGCGGCGCTCGCGCTCGGCCACGCTGCCGGTCGCCGCTTCCGCGGCCTCGAACTGGATTTTCAGGCTGGTGCCGAGCACGGGTGCGAGCGCATCGGTCAGGCGTCGCACCAGGCCGTCCGTCCGCAGGTGCTCGTGGCTCGGCGCGAGGCCGAGGCGCAGGCGGTCGCCGGCGTGCGCGAGCAGGACGGCATTGTGCGCGAGCTCGCGCAACGGCCCCTTCAGGTCGAGCTGGCCCAGGACGTCGCCCCAGCGCGCCGCATCGAGCGTCGGCCCCGCGCCGGCGGATTCGGCAGCGACGGCGGGTGCTGCGACCGGCGCCGCGGCAGGCGCCGGGCGCGGCGCTGGCGGCGTCGGTTTCGCGCTCGCGACCGGCGCCTGCGCAGGCCGGGCGTCGGCCGGCGCGGCGCGCGCGCCGCCGCCGTCGGCGGGACGAAACGCGAGCATGCGCAGCAGGCTCATCTCGAATCCGGCGCGTGGGCTCGGTGCATGACCGATGTCGCGACGGCCGGTGATCGCGATCTGGTAGAGCAGCTGGACGTGCTCGGGATGGAGCGCAGCGGCGTTCGCCGCGACGCCGGGCTCGTCGGCGCTCGAGCCGGGCACGAGCTGCGCGAGCTGAACGCGGTGCAGCAGCGCGGCGAGCTCGTCGAGCACCGTCTCGAACGCGGGCGCGTACGTCGCGATGTCGTCGATGCGCGCCATCAGCGCCGTGGCGTCGCCGGCGACGACCGCCTCGAGCAGTGCGGCGATCCGGCCGCGGTCGACCGTGCCCAGCATCGTACGCACGTCGTCGGCGCGCAGCGCGCCGCCGCCGAACGCGATCGCCTGGTCGAGCAGCGACAGCGCGTCGCGCAGCGAACCGTTGCCGGCGCGCGCGATCTCGGCCACGGAAGGCGCGTCGTGCCCGATCGCCTCGGCGGCGAGGATCTTCTCGACCTGCGCCGCGATCTGCTCCTCGGAGAGGCGCTTCAGGTTGAACTGCAGGCAGCGCGACAGAACCGTCACGGGCAGCTTCTGCGGATCGGTGGTCGCGAGCAGGAATTTCGCGTGCTCGGGAGGCTCCTCGAGCGTCTTCAGCAACGCGTTGAACGCGTTCTTCGACAGCATGTGCACCTCGTCGATGAGGTACACCTTGTAGTTGCCGCGCGCCGGGCGGTACTGCGCGTTCTCGATCACCTCGCGCACGTCGTCGACGCCGGTGTTGCTCGCCGCGTCGATCTCGAGCAGGTCGAGGAACCGCCCCGCATCGATGTCGCGGCACGACGCGCACTCGCCGCACGGGTTCGAGCCGACGCCCCGCTCGCAGTTCAGCGACTTGGCGAAGATGCGTGCGATCGTGGTCTTGCCGACGCCCCGCGTGCCGGTGAACAGGAACGCGTGATGGATGCGCCCGGAATCCAGCGCGTGCGTGAGCGCGCGCACCACGTGCTCCTGGCCGACCAGCTCGGCAAAACGCCGCGGCCGCCACTTTCTCGCGAGGACCTGGTAGGACATGGGAGAAATTCGGTTGCGAGCCGGCATTGTGCCACGCCCCGCCGCGGACCCGACGAAAGGTGGCGACCCTCGCCGGCTGATCCTCAGCACCCGGATCGACGACTACCGTTGCTGCCTTCCGGCCCTGGCGGTCGCGGGCGCGCGCAGAGCCGCTGCCTTATTGGCAGCGGCTGCGCGCACGCGGAGGAGGCATGGATGCCGACTGGAGGTGCGCGCCAGGGATGGCTGCTCGCCACTGTCCGCCTTGCACCTGGAAAAGAGCGGCGACCCTCGCCGGCTGATCCTCAGCACCCGAATCGACGACTACCGTTGCTGCCTTCCGGCCCTGGCGGGGTTTGCCGTCTATCGTCGTGAGGGACCAACGAGGGTCACCATCGAAACGATTCGCTCGAAGCGCCCGTAGCACGAGCGCTACGCAAAAAGCCGAAGTGGCGGAGAGAGAGGGATTCGAACCCTCGATACGGGTATAAGCCGTATACACACTTTCCAGGCGTGCTCCTTCAACCGCTCGGACATCTCTCCACGCCGGCGCAGTTCCTTGGAACTGCGGCTCGTTACAGGCATTTGCAAGGCAAAGGCCGTGCAGCGAGGGCGCGGACTTTACACCATCCGCCGAGCGGCGCGCCAGAACGCGCAATTCAGGGGTGCTCGATCCACCCGGACTCTCCGTCCGCGTAGAACTCCTTCTTCCAGATCGGCACGCGACGCTTGAGCTCGTCGATGACGTAGCGGCAGGCGTCGAACGCGGCTCCGCGGTGCGCGGCGGCGACGCCGACCCAGACGGCGACTTCGCCGATCGCGAGCGCGCCCGTGCGGTGCGTGCAGGCGAGGCGCGCGATCGCGAAGCGCTCGCGCGCCTCGGCGAGGATGCGCTCGCCTTCCTTCACGGCGAGCGGCGAGAACGCCTCGTATGCGAGCCTGAGCACGGGGCGCCCCGCGCTGTGGTTGCGCACGGTGCCCTCGAACGTCACGACGGCGCCCGCGCCCGCGTCCTCGAGCCGCTGCCGCAACGCCGTGGCGTCGATCGCGGCGACGGCGATCGCGAAGTCGCTCATCCGCCCGACACCGGCGGCAGGAACGCGACTTCGTCGCCCGCATGCACGGCATCGCCCCACGCGGCGAACTCGCCGTTGCGCGCCACGCGCACGCGCTCGCGCGCGAGCGGGAACCCGTGCCGGCCCGACAGCAGCGACCAGAGCTCGCCCAGGTTGCCGCCATCGGCGGCGACCGATTCCTCGGCACAGCCGGCCGCGTCGCGCAGCGCGGCGAAATACAGCACCCGGATCACGGCGCGCGCCCGACGTCGCGCTTGCCGCCGCGCTTGCCGACGAGCTTCACCGCGCGCAGCTCGATCGCATGCGACAAGGCCTTGCACATGTCGTAGACGGTGAGCGCCGCGACCGTGGCGCCGGTGAGCGCCTCCATCTCGACGCCCGTGCGCGCCGTCGCGCGCACCGTGCATTCGATGCGCAGCGTGCGCGCGTCGCGGAACGCGACCTCGAATGCGCAGTCCTCGAGCGGCAGCGGATGGCAGAACGGCACGAGCTCGTGGGTGCGCTTCGCGGCCATGACGCCGGCGATGACCGCCGTGTCGACGATCGCGCCCTTTTTCGTTCGCAGCCCCTGGCGGCGCAGCGCGTCGGCGACGTCGCGCGGGAACACGACCTCGCAACGCGCGATCGCGCTGCGCGCGGTGACCGCCTTCGCGGAGACGTCGACCATGCGCGGACGGCCCGCGGCATCCACGTGCGTGAGGCGCTTGCCCGCTGCCATCTCAGCCTCCCACCCGGAACATCTCGACGCGTGGCCGCGCCGGATCGCCGGCGGCCGCGCGCAGTTCGCTGTAGCGATCGCCGCGCGCGCGCCACGTGCGCTCGACGAGCGCGGCGATGTCCTCGTCCGACGCACCCGCACGCAGCGGCCCGCGCAGGTCGGTGCCCGCAGCCGCGAACAGGCAGGTGTACAGGACGCCATCGGCGGAAACGCGTGCGCGGTTGCAGTCGCCGCAGAACGGTTGCGTGACGGAGGAAACGAACCCCACCTCGCCGGCACCGTCCGCGAACGCCCAGCGCTCGGCCACTTCGCCGGCGTTCGTGGCGGGCAGCGGCACGAGCGGCCAGCGCGCGCCGATACGCTCGCGCAGCTCCGCGCTCGGCACCACGTTGTCGCGGCGCCAGCCGTTGCACGTGCCGACGTCCATGTATTCGATGAAGCGCACGACATGCGGCGTGCCGCGGAATCGCGCGACCAGCGCCTCGACGCCGGCGTCGTTCACGCCGCGCTGCACGACGCAGTTGATCTTCAACCGGTCGAATCCGGCGCGCTCGGCCGCGGCGATGCCCGCGAGCACGTCGGCGACGTCGCCGCGCCCGCCGCTCATCTCGCGGAAGACGCCCGGGTCCAGCGCATCCAGGCTCACCGTGAGCCGGCGCAGCCCGGCGTCGCGCAGCGCCCGCGCCTGCGCCGCGAGCAGCACGCCGTTCGTGGTCAGCGCGAGGTCCTCGACGCCGTCCACGGCCGCGAGCCTGGCGACGACATCGACCAGGTCCTTGCGCAGCAGCGGCTCGCCGCCGGTCAGGCGCAGCTTGCGCACGCCGAGGCCGACGAAGGTGCGCGCAACGCGCTCGACTTCCACCGCGGTCAGCCGCGCCGGCGCCGCGAGGAAGCGCAGCGGCTCGCCGTCGCGTTCCGGCATGCAGTAAGGGCAGCGGAAATTGCAGCGATCGATCAGCGACAGCCGCAGGTCGTGCAACGGCCGCGCGCGCGTATCGAGGAGGGCGCCGCCGTCCACCACGCGGAGTGCGATCGCGCGGTTCATGGCAGGCGCGCCGCCGTGTCCGCGTCGGCGACCGCGAACGCGCGGCCGGCTTCGGCCACGGCATAGCCGGCCGCGGCGAGCGCGCGCGCATCGTTCGCCGAGCCGAAGTGGTAGAGCAGCAGGCGCTTGCGCGTCGCGTCGGAATACTCGCGCGCCAGGTCGTCGAGGCCGGTGTGCGACGGATTGCCGACCAGTCCGCAGTCGTGCGCGATCAGTTCGGCGCCCGTGCCGTAATGCTCGAGCACCTCCGGGATGGGCCGCGTGTCGCCGGTGTAGACGAAGCTGCCGCGCAACGCGAGGCCGAACGCCGTGTTGGCGGCGTGGTGGCGCACGGCGAACACGTCGAAGCGCAGCCCGTCGTGCCAGAAGCGCGACGCGACGGGAACGAGCCGGAACGTGTCCCAGAAATTCGCGCCGCCCTCGGCGAGCACTTCGGGATAGCCCGCGATGCGCTCCTGCAGCAGCGGCACGAGCGGCGCGGGCACGTAGAGGCGCGTGGCACCGCGCAGCCGATCGTCGAAGTACGTGCGGTAGAACAGCCGCTCGAGCCCGCCGACGTGGTCGAGGTGGGTGTGCGTGATGAACACGGCGGTGGGTGGTGCGCCGTAACGAGCGAGGTACGCGCTCAGCGCCTCCGGACCGCAGTCGATCGCGAGCAGCGGCTTGCCGTCGCGCTCCAGCACGGCGCTCGCCGAGCCGAGCTCCACGGCCTGCGCGTTGCCGACGCCGAGAAAACGCAGCGCGAGGCTCATGCGGCGCTCCCGATCGCCGCCGCGTGCGCGGCCGCGAGCGCGGGCCAGTCGCGCGCGGCGAACGACGGTGCCGAGTCGGCGCCGAGCTTGCGCAACGAACGCGACAGCCGCGCGAGGTTGGCCTGTTGCCAACCGTGCCGCGGCGCGCGCACGCGCGCGCGGTCGAAGTCGATCAGCCAGGCGCGTCCGGACGCATCGAGCAGCACGTTGTGCGCGTTCAGGTCGGCATGGCAATAGCCTGCGCGATGGCACGCGGCGATCGCGGCGCCCACGGTGGCCCAGTCGATCGGCTCGCCCGCCGCGACCAGCTGCGCGAGCGTGCGGGCATCGGGCACGGACGCGACGAGGATGTCGCCGCTGTAGGCGAGCCCGTGCCGACGATAGCCCGCGGCGATCGGCGCCGGCACCGGCAGGCCTTCGCCATGCGCGCGCGCGAGCACGCGGAACTCGCGGAACGGCCGCGTGCGCGAGGCGCCCGTGTAGAGATAGCGATCGTCGCTCATGCGCGCGACGAAGCCGCCGCGGCGGTAGTGGCGCAGCACCGCGTCGCCGAACTCGCCGCGCACGTGCAGCGCGCCGCCGCGGCCGCCCGCCGTGCCGCGCGAGCCTGTGCGCGCGAGCCAGCCCGTGCGATCGAACAGCTCACCGGCGACCGGCGCCGACGCGAATCGATTCGCGTCGTACAGCAGGTTCGCGGCTTGCCGCTCGGCCACGGGGGTGCGCAGCGATTGAGCAGATTGCGGGACTCGATGCATAGTGGCGGCGAGCGGCACGTGGACTGCGCCGCTATCGCAAGAGTCTACCAGCCGCCCCGTGAACGCCGAGCCGATCCGCAGCCTCTGCATCCTGCGCCTTTCCGCGCTGGGCGACGTCACGCACGTGGTGCCCCTCGTGCGGACGCTGCAGCGCAAGATGCCGCAGGCCGCGATCACGTGGATCGTCGGCAAGGTCGAGGCGAAACTCGTCGGCGACCTGCCCGGCGTCGAGTTCGTCGTGGTCGACAAGCGCTCGCTCGGCGCGACGGCCGGGCAGCTGCGCGAGAAATTCCGTGGCCGACGTTTCGACGCGCTCTTGCATTGCCAGGTGGCGCTGCGCGCGAACCTGGTCTCCGCGCTCGTGCCGGCACGGCGACGCATCGGCTTCGACCGCGCGCGCGCGAAGGACGGCCACGGGTTGTTCGTGCGCGAGCGCATCCCGGCCCGCACCGGCCAGCACGTGCTCGACGCGATCGGCAGCTTCTGCGAGCCGCTCGGTCTCGTGCAGGACGAAGTGCGCTGGGACATCCCGATCCCCGATGAAGCGCACGCGTTCGCGCGCAAGGCGCTGCCGGGCGAGCAGCGCACGCTGATCGTGAGCCCCGCGTCGAGCCACGCGCTGCGCAACTGGCTGCCGGAACGGTACGCGGCCGTCGCGGACCACGCGGCGCGCGCGCACCGCATGCGCGTGGCGCTGTGCGGCGGGCGCTCGCCGGAAGAGCGCGCGCTCGCGGACGCGATCGCGGCGAGGATGCAGGCGAAACCGGTCGACCTCGTCGGCAAGGACACGCTGAAGCAATTCATGGCGCTGTGCCGCCGCGCAAGCGTCGTGCTGACACCCGACGCCGGACCACTGCACATCGCGAACGCAGTCGGCACGCGCGTCGTGGGGCTCCACGCCGCGAGCAATCCGCGGCGCAGCGGTGCGTACTCCAACCTCGCGTTCGCCGTGGACCGCTACGACGCGGCCGCCCGGAAATTCCGCGGCAGGCCGGCCGACGCGCTGCCCTGGGGCACGAAACTGGAGTTTCCCGGCGTGATGGACCTGGTGGACGTGGATTCCGTCGTCGACGCGCTGGACCGGGCGGTGGTGTCCGCGCGCTGAGCGGCCGGGTTGTCGCCGGCCAGCCGAACCCTTATGATGCGCGCCCCTTCGGCGCGCCTTCGACCCGCGCCCTCGCCCACCCCAGGGTGGACGTAAATCCCCGTTTTGCGACCCGGAGAGGTGGCAGAGTGGTCGATCTCAGCGCTCAGCCGCCGCTACTGCGGCGGTTGCTGAGATCGGGGGAGGCAGGGATGCCGACCGGGTGGTGCACCAGGGACGGTTGTTGCGTGAACGTTGTAGCCACGGAGAGGTGGCAGAGTGGTCGAATGCGCCGGATTCGAAATCCGGTTTACGGTTTCGCCGTAACGTGGGTTCGAATCCCACCCTCTCCGCCACGCAATGCCCCTTCGGGGGCATTTTCGTCTGAGGCCTCCATGTCCCTGATCGCGGTCCCTGTTTCCTTCGGCGAGCTGATCGACAAGATCACGATCCTCGAGATCAAGTCGGCGCGCATTTCCGACAAGGCGAAGCTCGAGAACGTGCGCACCGAGCTCGGGATGCTCGAGCAGTCCTGGCAGAAGTCGCCGGCGTCGGCCACCGACATCGCCGACCTGAAGGCCGAGCTGCGCGCCGTGAACGAGCGCCTCTGGGTGATCGAGGACGACATCCGCATCCAGGAGATGCAGCAGCGCTTCGACGCCGAGTTCGTGAAGCTCGCGCGCGCCGTGTACTTCGAGAACGATGAGCGCGCGCGCATCAAGCGCCGCATCAACGAGCGGCTCGGCTCCACGCTCGTCGAGGAGAAGTCGTACCAGGACTACGGCAACGCGCCGCGGTGAAGCTGGGGCTAGGGACTAGGGTCTAGGGGCTAGGGGCTAGGGGCTAGGGCGCACAGTCCGGTTTCGAGGTAGCCGAAAAAGAAAAAGGCCGCGCATTGCGCGGCCTTTTTTGTTGGGGCTGCGGTGAGCTCGGGTGTACTCGCCCTAGCCCCTAGACCCTAGTCCCTAGCTCCTGCTCTTCACGCCTTCGGCTTGAAGAAGAACTCGCCCGCCTCGTGGCCGGCGAACTGGATCGGCGCGTATTCCGGGAACTGCAGCAGCGAGCTCTCGGTCGCGGCAGCCGCGAGGCTGGCCGTGACTTCGCGGAACAGCTTCTGGCCTTCCATCAACTGGCCGTTGTCCTCGAGCGCACTGACGAGCGCACGCGCGAACAGCGAGTTGCCGCCGGCGCTGGAATCGGGCACCGGCGCGAGGCCGCCCGAGGTGAGCGCGGTGCGCGAGCGGCTGCCCGACATCGTCTTCACCCACTCGCCGTACTTGTCGTCGCCGATCGCCGCGTTGAACGCGGGCACCGACGCGCGCGTCATCGCACCCGAGTAGCAGGAGTCCGCGACCACGAGCACGTGCTTCGCCGACATCGTGTTCAGGATGTCGCTGATCGCGCGGTTCGAGATCCACGACGAGGCGTCGCCCTGGCGCCCGTCGACCGGGATCCAGTAGCCCTGCTGCGAGGCGCCATCGAGCTCGCCGTGGCCGGCGAAGTACACGAGCAGGTTGTCCTCGGGCTTCAGCGTCTCGCGCATCTCGTTCAGCGCCGTCAGGATGTCCAGGCGCGTGCCGTTGCGCACCGTGCGCACCGTGAAGCCGTACTTGCGCTGCAGCACCGCGGACACCTTGTCGGCGTCGCTGACCGCGCTGGAAAGCTTCGGGTACGCGGCGTACTGGTCGTTGCCGATCACGATCGCGTGGTAGCGGCCGAGCTCGACGCCGCGCGGCACCGGACGCGCCGCCATGCTCGGGGCCGCCGCCTGCGCCGCGCCCTTGCCGGCGGTCGGCGCCGGCAGCAGCACGAAGTCGAGCGACGTGCGCGTGCCTGCGTTGTCGACGGCCGCGACCTGCACGGCACTGCCTTCCGCCGTCACCGGCACGGCGACCTTGAACAGGCCGTTCGCGCCGACCGTGACCGGCTGGCCGTTGACCATCACGGTGGAGAGCCCGCCCTTCGCGACGACCTTGCCGACGACGTCGGACGTCTGCGCCTGGCCGCGCACCATCGCGGCGGGCTTGCCGCGCGTGACGGTGAGTGCCGGCTCGATGATCTCGACCAGCGGACCGGGCGCGCCGGACAGCGACGCGATCGAGTCGGGCCCGGGCGTCGCGCTCGTCATCTGGCGCTCGAGCGACGTCAGCTGCTCGCGCTGCTTGCCGACTTCACGCTGCTTTTCCGCCAACTGCTGCTCGAGGAGCAGCAGCAGCTCGCGATCCTGCTGCGAGCCCGCGATCTGCGCCTGCATCGACTTGCGCTCGGCGTCGAACCGCGCCTGCTCCGCCGCGAGGCGCGAATCGTTCGCCGCGACCTGCTGCTGCAGCGCTTCGAGCTGGCCGAGCGCGCCGTCCAGCGCCAGCGCCATCTCGGAAGCGGCCGCGCGCACCTTCTCGAGCTCCTGCTTCGACGCGGCGTCGGGCGCGGACGCGAGCTGCGTCTCGCGCGACTTGAGCTCGCTGAGCTTCGCGCGATCGGCGTCGAGCTTCGCCTGGTAGGTCGCGCGATCGGTCTCGAGCTGCGCGCGCTCCGCGGCCAGCTGCTTCTGCTGCGCCTCGAGCTTCGCCTGCGACGCGCGCAGCTGCTCGGCGTCCTGCGGCTTCGCCATCGCGGTCTGCTGTTCGATGAGCTTCATCCGCGCCCGCTCGAGGTCCTGGCTCGACTGCTGCAGCGCGCGCTTGCGGTTCGCGAGCTCGCCCTGCAGCTTTTCGTTCTGGGCGCGCAGCGCCGCGGCTTCCTGCTCCTTCTGCGCGACGGTCTGCTGCAGCGAGGCGATCTGCGCCTGCGCCGCTTCCGCCTGCGCCGTCACGGTCGACGCGAACAGCAGCTCGTCGGTCGCGCCGGACGCCTCGCGATAAAGGTTCAGCGCCTTCGCCAGGTCCTTGTTCGTGCCGAGGCCGTTCTCGTAGAGATAGCCCAGGTTGATCTTCGCGCGCTTGTTGCCGGTCGCGGCGGACTTCGCGAACCACTCGAACGCCTTCGCGTAGTCCGGCTGCGTGCCGAGGCCCTTCGCGTAGATCTCGCCAACGTAGTTCTGCGCCTCGGCGTCGCCGCCTTCGGCCTGGCCCATCCAGACCTGCAGCGCCGTCTGGTAATTCGCGCGGTCGTACGCCACGAACTCGCCGCCGCGGATCTCGCAATCGGCCTGCGTGGTGCGGATCGGCCGGCGCGCGGTCATGAACTGCGAGACACGGCCCAGCTTGCGTACCTGCCCGGGCAGCAGGCAGTCGACGATCAGCAGGTCCTCGGGATTGCGCACCGATGCCGCGGCGAGCGGCGCTTCCGCGGGAACCGACGCCAGCAACACCGTGCCTGCGGCGAGCGCCGCGAGCAGGAATCGCCGGCCGAACGCACGGCGCGATGAACCGGAACGAGCCGACACGAGCATCGTTTTCCCCTCCGAAAGTCTGCGCAAGGCTCTGGAACTACGCGGATTTCCGCGCTTTCAAGCGCACCGACCGCTGTAGTACCCTGCGCAGTATAGCCAAGGGGCGGGGACGGGAAGCCATGGCACTCCTTCGAGCGACGACGATCGCGGCCCGCGCCGCGACGGGCGGCTCGCGACGCGCATGGCGGCTCGCGGGTGTCGTGTTGCTGCTCGCCGCGGCCTGGCTGCCGCAGCTCGCGACGGCGCAGTCCGCCGCGCAATGCCCGGTCTTCATCGTCGCCGGCAACTTCCAGTCGGGCAACCCCGGCCAGCGCCTGACGCTGGACGCGAAGCAGACCTACAACCAGGTCGCGCAGCCCGCACCCGAGCGCTTCACTTGGGTCATCACGCAGGGCGATGCGGTGTTCTCCGCAAGCGGCCTGCAGAGCGTTTCGCAGGTCGCGAGCTTCCAGGACCAGGGCAGCGCCACGTGGGACGCGTTCACGCGCGAGGACATCACGCTCGGCAGCGACGCCGCGCAGACCGTCGTCGTGGAAGTGCAGAGCGATTCCTGCCGCACCCAGGGCGCGGGCCCGGCGCAGTTCCTCGCATTCATCAATCCGCCGCCGCCGGTGCTGGAGCTCGTGCCGGTCGCGGGCGATGGGGCGGTCGGCAGCGCGGGCGACCTCGTGCAGCTCGCGGTGCGTGCCAACGATCCGTGCGCGGCCGGCGGACCGCGCCGCCGGCCCGGCGGCTCGGCCGAGTGCCCGGTCGACCTGACGTTCACCGTCACCGACGGCTCGGCCGCGTTCACCAGCGGCCGGCGCACGGTCACCGCGACGACGGATGCTGCCGACATCGCGCGCGCCGATCTCATCCTCGGCCCGCAGGCCGGGCCGATCCTCGTGACGGTCGGCTCGCCCTTCTATCCGAGCATCGAGCTGAACCTGCGCGCGACGCTCGACCGGACGCTCGTCGCCGTGGGCGGCACGTCGCGCACGGGACGTCCCGGCGCGTCCGGCGAGCTCACCGTGCAGCTGCTCGAGAACGGCCAGCCGGTACCCGACGAGGCCATCACCTTCACGCGCACGTTCGGCGCCGCCGCGGTGTTCTCGGACAACGTGGCCAGGACGGACGGCACGGGCACGGCGCGACTGCCGTTCACGTTCTCCGCGCAGCCCGGTACCGGCCTCGTCGACGCGCGCGCGCCCGGAGGCGAGAACGTCGTGTTCACCGTCAACAGTCAGGTCGGCGGCCTCACGCTCGTCTCGGGCGACGGCCAGAGCGGCCCGACGAACGGCGCGCCGGACGAGCCGTTCGCTTTCGTGCTGCAGGACCAGAACGGCGGACCGGTGGTCGGCGAAACGGTCACGTTCGCGGTCGCCGCCGGCAGTGGCGCGCTCACGCCGACGTCGGTCGCGACGGACGCGCAGGGACGTGCGGTGACGCGCCTGCGCTTCGGTGCGACGCCCGGCACCGTGCGCGTGCAGGCATCCGCGTTCAACGGCCAGTCCGTGGCGACGGCGACCGCGACGTCGTTCGTGCCGCAGCTCGCGTCGACGAACGGCAACAACCAGACCGCGCCGGCCGGAACGCGCCTGCCGCAGCCGCTCGTGGTGCAGCTCGCGCAACCGGTCGCGGGCAAGGCGCTCGGCGGCGTGCCCGTGAACTGGAGCGTGACCGCGGGCGGCGGCTCGCTCGCGGCCGCGACCACGCTCACCGATTCCTCCGGCCGTGCGTCGAACGAGCTCACGCTCGGCCCGCAGCCCGGCTCGAACGCGGTGCAGGCAACGGTCCCGGGCGTCGGCAGCGCGACGTTCAACGCGACCGCGACTGCCGGCACCGGCGGCACGGGCGCGACGCTGCAGATCGTCTCGGGCAACAACCAGGCGCTGCCCACATTTACCGACTCCGCGCCGCTCGTCGTGCGTGCCGTGGGCGCGCAGGGCACGCCGCTCGCGAACGTGCGCATCGCGTGGACGCCCGTGGCGGCAGGCACGGTCGTCGTGACGCCGGCCATCAGCACGACCGACGCGAACGGCCAGGCGTCGACCATTGCACGCGTGCAGTTGCCGGGCGCGCAGGAAGTGTCCGCCGCGATCGAGAATTCGTCGCCGGCGATCGCCGTGCGCTTCACGCTGAACGGCGGCGTGCAGAACGTGCCCGAGCTCGACGAAGCGCAACAGAGCGTGGGCAACGCGATCGACACCGCGTGCCCTGCCCTGTTCCAGCAGTCGCAGGCCGGCGGCCTGGACGCCGGCGAATCCGACCTGCTGCAGCGCTGCTCCGAGCTCGTCGTGGCGTCGGGCAGCAACCCGGGCAGCGTGCAGGAAGCGCTCGACCAGATGGTCGCGGACGAGGCTTCCGCACAGGGCACCGCGGCGCTGACGACCACGGCGGCGCAGTTCGACAACCTCAAGGCGCGCCTCGCGGCGCTGCGCAGCGGCTCGCGCGGCGTCGACATCGGCGGGCTCGCGCTCGCCGGCGGCAACGGCACGATGCCGCTGTCGTTCCTGCCGAGCAACCTGCTGATGGCGCAGGACGACTCAAGCGGCGGCGGCGAAGCCGGGGCGGCCTTCAGCCGCTGGGGCTTCTTCGCCACCGGCACGATCGGGCGCGGCAACCAGGACGCATCCGGCTCGCAGCCCGGCTTCGACTTCGACACGTACGGCCTGACCGCCGGCATCGACTATCGCGTCAACGACGACTTCGTGCTCGGCGCGGCGCTCGGCTACAACAACAACGACACGCAGATCGACGACGACCAGGGCGGCCTCGACACCACCGGCTGGAATCTCTCCGGCTACGGCTCGTGGTACCACGAAGCCTGGTACGTGGACGGCGTGCTCACCTGGGGCCGGAACGATTACGACGTCGTGCGCCGCATCCGCTACGCGATCGCCGGCCTCGCCGGCGGCGCGACGAGCGTCGACCAGACGGCCAAGGCGTCGCCCGGCAGCGACCAGCTCGCATTCGCCGTGTCGGTCGGCCGCGACTTCAATCGCGGCGCCTGGTCGTTCGGCCCGTACGCCCGCGCGACGTACACGCGCCTCGATTTCGACGGCTACACCGAGCGCCTCTCGAACCCGACCGGCCCGGGCGGCGGCCTCGCGGTTTCGGTGGACGGGCGCGAGCTCAAGTCGCTGGAAGGCGTGGTCGGCGGCAAGGCCACCTACACCTCGAGCCAGTCCTGGGGCATCCTGATGCCCAGCGTGCAGGTGGAATGGCTGCACGAGTTCGAGGACGACGTGGAGAACCTCGTTTCGCGCTTCGTGAACGACCCGACGCAGACCGAAATCGTGATCCCGGGCGAGCAGATCGACCAGGACTACTTCAACCTCGGACTGGGACTTTCGGCGGTGTTCGCGAATGGGCGTTCCGGGTTCATCTATTACGAGCACCGCGCGGGCCAGCGCGACTACAGCCAGGACAGCCTGGCGGTCGGCCTGCGCATCGAATTCTGAACAACAAGTCCGCAGGAACGTCGGATATGCGTAAGATCACGGACATGCGTGCGCGGGAGGGCGCGATGCAATGATCGAATTCGGGCACAGCACGCACGTCGGCCTTCGCCGCGAGCACAACGAGGACACGTACTACGCCGACGCCGACATGGGCCTGTGGCTCGTCGCGGACGGCATGGGCGGCCACGAGAACGGCGAGGTGGCGAGCGCGCTGGCGCGCGACACGCTGGTATCGCAGATCCAGCGCGGCGAGAACCTCGCGCGCGCGATCCAGGTCGCCGACGAGGAGATCATCAAGCATTCGAACAAGCGAACGCAGGCGCTGCCGATGGGCACCACGATCGCGGCGATCCGCGTCGTGCAGGACCAGTTCGAAGTGGCGTGGGTCGGCGACAGCCGCGTATACCTCTACAACGGCAGTGGCCTGAAGCAGGTTTCGCAGGACCACTCGTACGTGCGCGAGCTCATCGAACAGGGCGCGATCAGCCCGGAGCAGGCGCGTACGCACCCGCACCGCAACGTCGTCACGCAGGCGCTCGGCGTCACCGACCCGCAGAGCCTGCGCGTCGAGACCGTCGCGGGCCAGCTGTCGTCGGGCAGCCAGATCCTGCTCTGCAGCGACGGCCTGACCGAGGAAGTGGACGACACGGCGATCGCCGGCATCCTCTCGCGCGAGGAGCTGTCCGCGCAGGAATGCGTGGACCACCTGATCCTGGCCGCGCTGGATGGCGGCGGGTCGGACAACGTGACGGTCATCCTGTTGCGCAGGAAGTGACTTTTCGCGCGTAGCGCGAAAAGTCATCCCGAGACCGAAGGTCGAGGGATCTCAGGTCGCCGCAATCGGAGCGATCAGTAGTTCTCGCTGCGCTCGCAGAGCGAAAGCAGGATCCTTCGCTTCGCTCAGGATGTGATCAACCGCGCAACGCGCGGTTGATCACATCCCCGCCGCCTGCTTCGACTCGTCCCTGAGCTTCTGCAGCGAGGCGCTGTTCTCCTCGGCGCGCAGGCCCTGTTCCGCGAGCACCATCGCGCCCGTGTAGAAGCCGCGGTCGTACGCGGCCTTCGCCTTGCTCTCGAAGAACGCGGCGATCTGGTTCAGGCCCGCGAGCGCGTCGGGGTTTTCCGGCTCCACGGTGAGCACGCGCTTGTAGAGGTCCACGGCGCAATCGCCTTCCGGCGAAGCAAGGCGGCGGCCGTTCTCGACGACGCCCACGCGCACGTATTCGCGCGCGCGCTCGAGCAGCGCCGCGACGTCCGCCTGCGCCATCCCGTCGACGTTGAGGTCGACCACGGTCGGCGCCATCGGCGTGTTCGCCACATACGGCGTCGGCGACGCTTCCGGCGTCGCGATCGGGGTCGCTGCAGCGCCCGGCGTCGGCGAGGCAACGACGGTCGGCGGCGTCGCCGGCGCGTCGCCGCCACGCAGCGCGAGCCACGCGACGATGCCGCCGATCGCGAGCACGCCGGCGCCCACCGCCGGCCAGAGCCACTTCGGACGTTCGCCGGCGGGCGCCTTGCCGCCGGCCTGCTTCGCGACGTTCGCGGCCGCGCGTGCCTGCGCCTGCTTCTGGCGGCCGGTGTTCGTGAGCTTGGTGACGGTACGCTTGCGCGGCGACTGGCCACCTTCGCGCAATGCAGCAGCCTGCGGCGCCGTCGCGAGCAGCTTCTCGCACTCGAGGATGAAGTCCTCGCCGGTGGCGCAGCGGTCGTCGGCGTTCTTCGCCATCAGCCGCTCGATCAGCGGCTGCAGCCACGCGACCTCGCCCTTGAGCACTGGCAGCGGATGCGTCACGTGCATCAGCGCGATCGTGAACGGGTCGGACGCGTCGTACGGCGGTGTGCCCGTGAGCATCTCGAACAGCACGGCGCCGAGCGCATAGAGGTCGGAACGGCCGTCGACCTTCTCGGCACGCGCCTGCTCCGGGCTCATGTAGTGCGGCGTGCCGATCGAGTTGCCGATCTGCGTCGCCATCGTCTTCGAGTCCATCGACTTCGCGATGCCGAAGTCGGCCAGCACGGCCGTGCCGTTCGCCTTGAACAGCACGTTGCCCGGCTTCACGTCGCGGTGCACGAAGCCCTTCTCGTGCGCGTAGTCGAGGCCTTGCGCGATGTCGCGCACGATGTCGAGCGTCTCGGCGATCGTCAGCCCGGCCGCCATGCGGTCGCGCAGCGTGCCGCCGGGGATGTACTCCGCGGCGAGGTAGTAGATCGACCCGGACTGGCCGATGTCGAACACCCTCACGAGGTTCTCGTGCGAGAGCTTCGCGGTGATCCGGCCTTCCTTGAGGAATCGGTCGGTGAACTCCTCGTTCGCCGCAAGCGCCGGCGACATCACCTTCAGCGCGACCTCGCGATCGAGCGATTCCTGGATCGCGAGGTAGACCGACGCCATGCCGCCCACGCCGAGCGGGCGCAGGATGCGATAGCCGGGGACATCGACGGGCGGCTGGGTCACGGAACCTCGGGCGGGACGACCGTCGTCGTCCTGTCATGGATCAGGCGCGGCACCGCGCGGGGCCGGCGCCGCGTGGCGCGCGGCTGCTGCGAAAAACTTACCGGAACGCGCGCCGCAGCGCACCTGACGTCGGATTCCGGGAGGCCCAAACGACCACCCCCTCTTGCGAGGGGGTGGCGGTTTGCACTCGGCGACTCGGCTCGCGGCCCGAGCGACCGGTACTCAAGGTGCGGCGGCCCTCACGTCCTTCAGCGCGGCGACGAAGCGGCTGGAGGAGAAGCTGTCCTCGTTGTCGACCGTGTTGTAGAGCGCGTCGACGCGCGCCTGCAGCGACTTCGACGCCTGCTCGTCGAGCTGCTTCGCGTTCTGGAACGCGACCACCACCGACTGGACGGCCATCGCGCCCTGCTCGGCGGCCGAGAAGTCGCGGAACTCGCCGCGGTCGGCGTCGTTGATCATGCTCGTGAGGATCGGCTTGAGCGCGCTCACGTCGTAGTCGAAGCCCGCGACCTTCGGCAGCTCGGCGCGGATCGAGGACGACAGCGAGCGGGCTGCCGCGAGCGTGTCGCCGCGGCTGCGCAGCGTCGCCTGGTGCAGCGCCTTGGTCTGCTCGAACACGCGCTGCGAAGCGCCCGGATCGGCG
Organism: uncultured Pseudomonadota bacterium; assembly: GCA_937996755.1. Taxonomy (GTDB): domain Bacteria; phylum Pseudomonadota; class Gammaproteobacteria; order Xanthomonadales; family Ahniellaceae; genus CALKUS01. The sequence goes on from CALKUS010000144.1 coordinate 22,838, forward strand.
ACCGACAGCACGTGGCGGAACATGACGAGGTTGGCGTCGTTCAGGCGCACGACGCCCGGCCCCAGGCCCGTGCCCTGGCGCGGCGCCCACTTGTTCGCGCCCATCGGCTTGTGGCACGCGTGGCAGTCGAACAGCACGAGCTCCGGGAAGATGCCCTGCCAGCCGGCGCGCTCGTCGACGAGCGTGTCGAGCAGGTTGGCGGCGGCGACGCCCTGCCCCACGCCCCAGTCGCGCACGCCGTTCCAGTCGCCCTTGCGCTGGATGTAGTCGGCGTCGATCTGGTAGTGCGGGTTGAGCCAGGTGAACGTATCGAGCTCGAACGACAGGCGCGGATGGCCGGCACCCATGATGCGGTGGGTGATCATGCGGTCCGGCGTGCCCATGTGGCAGGACAGGCACAGCTCCGCGCGCTTCACCGGGTCCTCGGTCGGGTACAGGCCCTTCGCAAGGTTGTCGGCGTGCGAGTTGTTCTTGTCGGCATGCGACGAGATCCACTGCTCGGCGCCGCCGTGGCAGGCCTCGCAACCGATGCCGTCGCTGATCTGGAAGCGCTCGCCGCGCTGCGCGGCCGGCACGTTCTCGGCGTGGCAGTCGAGGCAGACCTTCGCCTGCGTCGCGTCGCCGATGCCCAGTTTCCTCGCGATCGAGCGGCCACGCTCGTTGCTCAGCGCCTGGAACGCCTTGTTCGCGTGCGGATCGAATTCCTGCCAGTAGGCGAATTCGTTCTGCATCACGTGCGATTCCTTGAACGGCTGCGCCGCGCCATGGCACACGCTGCTGGCGCAGGTCGCGACGCCCAGGTGCTTGTGCGCGTCGACCGCGCTCACCGCCGACTCCGCGGCGACGAATGCGGGCATTGACAGCAATGCAATCCCCAACCAGCGCAATTTCATCGCCACCCCTCCCAAAGGTTCGATCCCGTGCGGCCGAACGGCGCGCGGGCATTGCTGGCCAACCCGCGCATTATGCCATTTGCGACGCGCACGCCAAGCCGTTACGCAACGCGATTCACGAAGCGGGCACCGATTCCTCGGCGAACATGGTCCAGAGTGCGTCGCGCCGCGACGCCTTGCCGATCGCGATGAGGCGCAACTGGTGCAGCGCCACCTCCTTCGCGTCGGCACGCAGGACGCGCAGCCGTGCGGCCGGCACGGCACGCGCGCGGCGCGCCAGCGCACCCGGCGCTTCGTCTGCGTCCAGCGCGAGGGCGAGCGCCGCCTGGCCGGCCGTCATCGCGAGGTAGACCTCGGCCAGCAGCGCAGCGTCCAGCAGCGCGCCGTGGAGCTCGCGGTGGCTGTTGTCCACGCCCAGGCGCTTGCACAGGGCGTCGAGGCTGTTCTTCTGCCCCGGGTAGCGATCGCGCGCGAGCAGCAGCGTGTCGATCACGCGCGCGCGGGTCGCGACGCGGTCGCCGCCGCCGAGGCGCTCCAGCTCGGCATCGAGGAACGCCACGTCGAACGCGGCGTTGTGGATCACGAGCTCGGCACCGTCGATGAAGGCCAGCAGCTCGGCCGCGACCTCGGCGAAGCGCGGCTTGTCGCGCAGGAATTCCTCGGTGATGCCGTGCACCTCGAGCGCGCCCTGGTCGATCTCGCGCTCGGGATTGAGGTAACGGTGGAATCGGGCACCCGTGGGGCGCCGTTCGACCAGCTCGATGCAGCCGATCTCGATGACGCGGTGGCCCTTCTCGGCACTGAGGCCGGTGGTTTCCGTGTCGAGCACCACCTGCCTCATCGCGCCGCTCCCGTTGCCTGCTGCTTGAAGTCCTCGACCGCGGCACGCGCCTGGCGGTCGACTCGATCGTTCTCGGGGTGGCCGGCGTGGCCGCGCACCCATTGCCACTCCACCTGGTGCCGCGCCGTCTGCGCGGCCAGCAGCTCCCAGAGGTCCTTGTTCGCGACCGGCTTGCGGTCGCTCGTGAGCCAGCCGTTCGCGCGCCACTTCGGCAGCCATTCGCCGATGCCGCGCTGCACGTATTGCGAATCCGTCGCCAGCCGCACGCGGCTCGGTCGCTTGAGCGCCTCGAGCGCACGGATCGCCGCGAGCAGCTCCATGCGGTTGTTCGTCGTGTGCGCCTCGGCACCGTGCAGCATGCGCTCGGTGTCGCCGTAGCGCAGCAGCGCCGCCCAGCCACCCACACCGGGATTGCCCGAGCAGGCGCCGTCCGTGAACACGTCCACCAGCTTCTCCGCCGACGTCATGCGCACGCCCGCAACGAGGGGCGCGCGCGCGGCACGAGCACGACGCCGGCCGCCGTCGCGCCGATCGGCGTCACCTGCGGGCGCAGCGGAATCACGATCGCCGTCACCTTGCGCGCGCGCAGCACGTAGGTCGCGCCGAAGCGCTGCGCCGTCGACCAGTGGCTCGCGTCGTCCGGTGCGGCACCTGGCCAGCACGGTCCGCGCGATTCGATCCCGAACTCGGACAGCCCGTGGGCGCGCAGCAGCGCGCGCACCCGGTTCGGCAGCCGCGCCCGGACGCCGGCACGTGCACCGCCGGCGCGCAGCCGTGCCCATTGCATCCACGGGCTGGATGGATTCGCGCCGACCACGAGCAGCTCGCCGCCGTTCGCGAGCACGCGTACGCATTCGCCGAGGAATGCGCTCGGGATGCGCGGCTGCTCGAGCGCGTGCTGCAACACGAGCCGGCGCACGCTGCCGTCCGCGAACGGCAGCAGGTCGCGCTCGGCGAGCGCCGCGCCCGCGAGCCGGCCGCGCGCGTCGAGCGAGAACGCGATCGCGCTGGCGTCGCCCGCGAGCCGGGTCGGCGAAATCCAGACGGTCGCACCCAGCGTGGCCGCCGGCGCGGCCGCGAGCCAGTCGCGCTCGGCCGCGAGCAGGCGCCCGCCAGCGTCCTCCGACCAGAAATCCGTGTGCGAGCGCGAGTCCATGTAGGGGTCGGGGTCCGGTTCCGGGGAATTGTGATACAAAGCCCGCCGCCGCATAAGCCGGGTCTGCCGGCCCGCAACCAGGCCGCCAGGAACCGACTCGTGCCCGAGCTGCTGCCGGTCGCCGCGCTGACCGACAACTACATCTGGATCCTGCACGATGGACGCGACGCCGTGGTCGTCGACCCCGGCGAGGCCGAGCCCGTGGAACGCGTGCTCGCGGCGCATGGGCTCGCGCTGCACGCGATCCTGTTGACCCACCACCACGGCGACCACGTCGCCGGCGCGGCCACGCTCGCCGCCCGCCACCGTTGCGTCGTGCACGGCCCTGACGACGCCCGCATCGCCGTGCCGCACGAGATCCTGCGCGACGGCGCCGTCGTGGCGCTGGCGTCGCCGGGCGTGCGACTGACCGTGCTCGAGGTGCCGGGCCACACGCGCACGCACGTCGCCCTGCACGGTGACGACCTGCTGTTCTGCGGCGACACGCTGTTCAGCGTCGGCTGCGGGCGCCTGTTCGAAGGGACGCCGGAGCAGATGTTCGACTCGCTCGCGCGCCTGGCGGCGCTTCCCGGCGCGACGCGCGTCTGCTGCGGCCACGAATACACCGTCGCGAACTGCCGCTTCGCGCTCACCGTCGACCGCGACAACGAAGCGCTCGCGCAGCGCGCCCGCGACGCCGCCGAGCGGCGTGCGGGCGGCGCGCCCACGTTGCCGTCGACGATCGCGCAGGAACGCGCGACGAACCCGTTCCTGCGCAGTGATGCGCCCGCGATCCGCGCGGCGCTCGGCATGGGCGACGCCATGGACCGCGCCACGCGCATCGCCGCATTCGCCGCGCTGCGCGCGCGCAAGGACGCGTTCGCGTGACGCGCGGGCGCGCGATCGTCCTCGCCGCCTGCGTCGCGCTCGCCGGCTGCGCGACGGGCGCGAGGCGCGATCCGTCGGCGCCATCGACGCAGCCGGCGCCCGTCGTGGCCGACCAGCCTGCGCCGCCCGCCGTCGCCCCGACGCCACCACCGACGCCGCCCGCAGCCGTACCCGAACCCGCGGCGCAGCCCGACGCATGGGCTGCGCTCGGCGCGTCCATGCGCTTCGTCGAATGCGACGACTCCGCCGCCGTGCGGCGCTGGATCCGCGTCTACTCCGCGAGCCCGCCGCGATTCACGGCGATGTTCGAGCGCGCGTTGCCGTTCCTGTCCTATGTCCAGTCCGAGATCGCGCGCCGCGGCCTGCCCGGCGAATTCGTGTTGTTGCCGATGGTGGAGAGCAGCTACGTCTCGTTCGCGACGAAGGGCAACCGCCCGGCCGGCATCTGGCAGTTCATGCCGGCGACGGCACGCCATTTCGGCCTGGCCGTCGGCCCCGAGTACGACGGGCGCCGCGACGTCGCCGCCGCGACGCGCGCCGCGCTCGAATACCTCGAATACCTCGGCCGGCAGTTCGAGGAAGACTGGCCGCTGGTGAACATGGCGTTCAACGCCGGCGAGTATCGCGTGCGCGGCGCGCTCACCCGCGCGCAGCGCGGCGGCAAGGCGGTGCCGCACGACCAGCTCGCGCTGAGCCCCATCACGCACGAGCACTTCGCGAAGCTCAGCGCGCTCTCATGCCTGGTGCGCGATCCCGCGCGCTGGCACGTGGAGCTGCCACCGGCCGGCGCAGTCGTGCCGCTCGCCGCGCTGAAGCTCGACGCCGCTACCGACCTCGCGCTCGTCGCCGCTGCATCGGGCACGCAATTCGACGTGCTCGCCGCGCTGAATCCCGCCGCGCGCGACGCGCGCCTGCCTGCGGGCGCGATGGTGCTGCTGCCGGCAGGCGTCGTCGACGAGACGGCCGCGCGCATCGCCGCCGTTCCCGGCGACAAGCGCACCAGGTGGCGCGTCGTTCCGGCCGGGGGGCGCGACTGGGGCGCGCTCGCGCGCGACAGCGGGCTCGAGGCGGCGGTGCTCGCCGGCGCGAACGGCAGCACGCCGGACGTGGCGCCTCCCGTGCGCGTCGCGATGCACGACGCCACGATGCGCGTGGCCGCGCGCGTCGCGACCGACGGCAGCGGACGCTACGCCGTGCGTTCCGGCGATTCGTTGTGGACGATCGCGAAGCGGTTCGGCGTGACGGTCGCGTCGTTGCTCAAGTGGAACTCGCTGCCCACGCGGCACGTGCTGCGGCCCGGGCAGCTGCTCCGGGTAGCCGCGCCCGACTGACGGTTCCGCCTGCCGTTGCGGGCGCTTACACTACGCGGCCCGCGCGGCATGCCGCGCGCTTCGCCGGAGACACCAGCATGGGATTCCTCAAGGGCAAGCGCGCCCTCGTCGTTGGCATCGCCAGCCACCGCTCCATCGCCTGGGGCATCGCCGAAGCCATGCATCGCGAAGGCGCCGAGCTCGCGCTGACCTACCAGACCGAGCGCCTGCGCGAGCGCGTCGACGAAGCGGCGAAGGAGTTCGGCTCCGACATCGTGCTGCCGTGCGACGTCGGCGTCGACGCCGAGATCGACACGCTGTTCACCGAGCTCGGCAAACGCTGGGACGGTTTCGACATCCTCGTGCACTCGGTCGGCTTCGCGCCGCGCGAGTCGCTGCAGGGCGCGTTCCTCGACAACCTCACGCGCGAGAACTTCCGCATCGCGCACGACATCTCGAGCTACAGCCTCGCGGCGCTCGCGAAGGCCGCGCGCCCGCTGATGAAGGGACGCAACGGCTCCGTGCTGACGCTCTCGTACCTCGGCGCCGTGCGCGCGCTCGCGAACTACAACGTCATGGGCCTCGCGAAGGCGAGCCTCGAGGCGTGCGTGCGCTACCTCGCGTTGAACCTCGGCCCCGAGGGCACGCGCGTGAACGGCATCTCGGCCGGCCCGATCAAGACGCTGGCCGCCGCCGGCATCGCGAACTTCCGCAAGATGCTCGACCACGTCGAGGAAAACGCGCCGCTGCGCCGCAGCGTCACGATCGAGGACGTCGGCAACGTCGCCGCGTTCCTCTGCTCCGACCTCGCGGCAGGCGTCACCGGCGAAATCACCTACGTCGACGCCGGATACAGCGTGCTCGGCATGACGGGCCTGGATGGCTCGCACTGATTCCCCGTTCGGGAAATCAGTGCGGAAAGAGCATGCTGCGCCCACCGGGCAAGCGGCGTGACTCTTGCCCGGCGACCACCGTGATCGCGCTGACGAAATCCTGAAAAGCGAAGGGCCGGCAATGCCGGCCCTTTGCCTGGTTGTACATCTGGCCGCCAGATCAGCCGTCGCCGCGCCGTCCCTGGCGCTACTGCGCTTCGTACGGGCGCCCGATCGGACTTCCCGTCCTCAGCGAAGCAGCGCCTGCGGTCGCGGATGCGACCGCAGAGCGGCGCTGCTTCACATGCGTTCTTCGGCGATGCGGATCTTCGTCGAGCGGCGCAGCGCCTCGAGGAACGAATCGCGCTCGGTGACGGCAACCGCACGCGCCAGCTGCTCGCGCACGCCGTCGCGCGCGGCCGCGTCGACCTTCTTCGCGTCGCCGTCGACGACGCCGGTCAGCTCCACGAGCGCGAAACCACCGCCCGGCAACTCGACCATCGCGCGACGCGGCGCGTCGGCCGTCGGACGCGCGAGTTTGAACACCGCCAGCAACAGTTCCTGGTTCAGCTCGACCGAGGAACGACCCACGTCCCTGGCTTCCGCGACGGTCGCGCCGAGCTCGCCCGCGAGCTTGTCGAGTGCTTCACCCGCAAGCAGGCGCTTCTCGAAGGACAGCGCGCGCTCGTGTGCGGCCGCCGTGGCGGCTTCCGCGTTGATGCGCTGCACGACGTCGGCGCGCACTTCCTCGAGCGAGCGCGGCTTCGGCCGCTGGTGGTCTTCCACGCGCACCACCACGACGTGGCCCGGCGCGATCTCCACCGGATCGCTCACGTTGCCCTCGACGAGCACGGCGTCGGAGAAGGCAGCCTTCACGACCGACGGGTTCGCCGCGATGCCGGGGCCGCCTTCGCGACCGAACGCCGGCGTGCGCTTGATCTCGAGGCCGAGCGACTTCGCGGTCGCGTCCAGCGCACCCGGGTCCTGGTAGATCGCGTCGATCAACTTCGCCTGCTCGTCGTTGAACACGCGCTCGCGCTCGGACTCGAGCGCTTCCTTAGCGAGCTCGGCCTTCACTTCCTCGAACGGCTTCGCCTGCTCGGCCTTGACCTCGCGCAGCCAGATCACGTGGTAGCCGTCGTCCGTACGGACCGGATCGGACACCTTGCCGGCCTCGAGCGCGAAGAGCGCTTCCTCGAAGGCGGGCTGCGTCACGCCCTTCTCGAGCCAGCCCAGGTCGCCACCGCCGGCCTTCGAACCCACGTCGTCGGAGTTTTCCTTCGCGAGCGCCGCGAAGTCCTTTCCGCCCTTCGCATCGGCCGCGAGCTTCGTGGCCTTGTCGAGCGCGGCCTTCTGCGCAGCGGCGTCGGCGTCCGGCGCGACCTTCACGAGGATGTGCGACGCGAGCCGCTGCTCGCCGACGACGAAGCGGTTCTTCTGCGTGTCGTAGCTCGCGCGCAGCGTCGCTTCGTCCGCTTCGGCAGCGACGGGCAGCTTCGCGGCTTCGAGCTCCACGTACTCGAGCGTCACCTGCTCGGGCACCATGAACTCGTCCTTGTGCGCGTCGTAGTACTTCTGCACCGCGTCGGCCGCGGGCTCCGTCGTCGCTGCGGGCACCGGCTGCGCCGTGACGTGGCGGAACGTGCGCAGCTGGTCGCGCAGCGCGAGGTAGCGATCGACGTCCGCGTCGCTGACGAGCGCGCTCGCGCCGACCTGCAGCGGCAGCTCGCGCGTCGTGATGTCGCGACGCATGCGGTCCTCGAACGAGCGCGGCGACATGCCCTGCTGGCGCAGGATCGCCTGGTAGACGGCGGGATCGAACTTGCCGTCGGTCTGGAACGCCTGGATCTTGGCGATCTCCTCGGCGAGCAGCGCATCGGACGGCTGGGTGCCGACCTGCTCGGCGACTTCCGCGAGCAGCGCCTCGTTGATCAGCTGGTCGAGCATCTGCCGGCGCACGATCGGCTGCTCGACGAGCGCCGGATCGTAGTTCTCGCCCATCTGGCGACGCACCTGCGAACGATATTCCTCGAAGCGCTGGCGGAATTCCTGCTGCGTGATCTCGCGATCGCCGACCTTCGCGACCCAGAGCTCGCTGCCGCCCTGGAAATAGTCGTTGATTCCGAAGAACGCGAACGGGATCGTGACGGCTGCCATGATGGCGAACGCGATCCAGCCGGAAGTCTTTTCTCGAAGGGTCTGCAGCATGTGGATGAAGTCCGTTGCAGGGTGCCGAATGAACCGCGGCGCCGAACCAGCGCGCGCAGCGCACAACAGGAAGCGCAGAAACAACAAGGGCGCCGGATCGCGGCGCCCCTGGCATTACTGGCGGAGTGGACGGGACTCGAACCCGCGACCCCCGGCGTGACAGGCCGGTATTCTAACCGACTGAACTACCACTCCGCGCTTTTGAACCCTGGCTTCCCGCGAGGCGCCGTTGTCACCCGGCATTGCCTGCGCTGGTGGGTGCTGAGGGTTTCGAACCCCCGACCCTCGCCTTGTAAGGGCGACGCTCTACCGCTGAGCTAAGCACCCCGACTGAGCAAATCAGTTTACAGCGTCCTTGAGCGCCTTGCCAGCCTTGAACGCCGGAACCTTCGACGCCTTGATCTTGATCGTCGCGCCCGTGCGCGGGTTGCGGCCGGAGCGCGCAGCGCGCTTGCGCACCGTGAACGTTCCGAAGCCGACGATCGCGACGCTGTCGCCCGACTTCAGCGCCTTCTTCACCACCTTGATCATCGCCTCGATCGCATTCGCTGCATCGACCTTCGTGAGGCCAGCGGCATCAGCGACCGCACCGGTGAATTCAGCCTTGTTCATGGAGACGCTCCTCGAGGATGCCGCGACTGCAGTGCCGACGCGATTGCCTCGCACGCTGTCACGCGTGGTGAGAATCGCATCAGGGGGACCGCAACGAAATCAGCGTGTGTGAAGCGACGCGACCGCGGCAGAGGCGCCTTTATACCAGCGCCCCACAGGCCACGCAATCTTCGCGAAACGCACCGCGGCGCTCGGCACGAAAGTGCGAAAACGCCGCGGATTTGCGCATCAATCGCGCGCGCGCCAGCGATGCTCAGTGCGGTCGCGCGGGCGACGGATCGCCCGTGTTTTCCTCCGTGCGCTCGCCCTTCTTGACGGGCTCGGCGGCGGGCGGCTCGTTGCGCTCGGTCGGCACGAGCGGGCGCGCGAGCGCCAGGTCGAGCACCTCGTCGATCCACTTCACGGGGCGGATCTCGAGCGACTCCGTGATGTTCTTCGGGATCTCGACGAGGTCCTTCTGGTTCTCGTCGGGAATGATCACGGTCTTCAGGCCGCCGCGGTGCGCCGCGAGCAACTTTTCCTTGAGGCCGCCGATCGGCAGCACGCGGCCACGCAGCGTGATCTCGCCGGTCATCGCGACGTCCGCGCGCACCGGCACCTTCGCGAGCGCGGAGACGAGCGCCGTGCACATCGCGATGCCAGCGCTCGGCCCGTCCTTCGGCGTGGCGCCTTCCGGCACGTGGATGTGGATGTCGAACTTGTGGTGGAACTCCGGATCCACGCCGAGCCGGTCCGCGCGTTCGCGCACCACCGACAGCGCCGCCTGGATCGACTCCTGCATCACGTCGCCGAGCTGGCCGGTGTGCAGCAGCTTGCCCTTGCCGGGCACCACCGTCGCCTCGATGCTCAGCAGGTCGCCACCGACCTGGGTCCACGCGAGCCCGGTGACGACGCCGATCTCGTTCTGCACCTCGGCGCGACCGTAGGTGTAGCGGCGCACGCCGAGGTAGTGCTCGACGCGTTCCTCGCCCACCACGACCTTCTTGCGCTTCGGCGGCTTACCCGGGCCCTTCTTCTTCTGTTCGCCGAGCGCGAGCTCCTTCACCACCTTGCGGCAGATCTTCGCGACTTCGCGCTCGAGGTTGCGTACGCCGGACTCGCGCGTGTAGTAGCGGATGACGTCGCGCACGGCTTCCGTCGTGACCGCGAGCTCCTCTTCCTTCAGGCCGTTCGCCTTCAGCTGCTTCGGCAGCAGGTAGCGCTCGGCGATGTTGATCTTCTCTTCCTCGGTGTAACCGGGGATGCGGATGACCTCCATGCGGTCGAGCAGCGGTGCGGGAATGTTCAGCGAGTTCGCCGTCGCGATGAACATCACCTCCGACAGGTCGACGTCAACCTCGAGGTAGTGGTCGTTGAACGTGTGGTTCTGCTCGGGATCTAGCACTTCGAGCAACGCGGACGACGGGTCGCCGCGGAAGTCCATCGACATCTTGTCGATCTCGTCCAGCATGAACAGCGCGTTGCGCGAACCGACGCGCGCGAGGTTCTGGATGAGCCTGCCCGGCATCGAGCCGATGTAGGTACGGCGATGGCCGCGGATCTCGGCCTCGTCGCGCACGCCACCGAGCGACATGCGCACGAACTTGCGGTGCGTCGCCTTCGCGATCGACTGGCCGAGCGACGTCTTGCCCACGCCGGGCGGGCCGACGAGGCAGAGGATCGGACCCTTCATCTGCTTCACGCGCTGCTGCACGGCGAGGTACTCGAGGATGCGCTCCTTCACTTTCTCGAGGCCGAAGTGGTCCTGGTCGAGCACCTTCTGCGCCTCGCGCAGGTCCTTGCGGACGCGCGTGCGCTTCGACCACGGCACCTGGATCAGCCAGTCGATGTAGTTGCGCACGACCGTCGCCTCGGCCGACATCGGCGACATCTGCTTGAGCTTGTTGAGTTCGGTCTTCGCCTTCGCCTCGACTTCCGTCGGCATGCCGGCTTCGGCGATCTTCCGCGCGAGATCCTCGAGCTCGTTCGGCGCATCGTCGAGCTCGCCGAGCTCCTTCTGGATGGCCTTCATCTGCTCGTTGAGGTAGTACTCGCGCTGGCTCTTCTCCATCTGCGACTTCACGCGGCCGCGGATGCGCTTCTCGAGCTGCTGCACGTCGATCTCACCGTCGACGAAGCCGATCAGCAATTCCAGGCGGTCGCCCACGTCCGTCGTCTCGAGCACGCGCTGCTTGTCCTGCAGGCGGATGCCGAGGTGCGCGGCCACGGTATCGGCCAGGCGCGAAGGGTCGTCGATGCCGGCGAGCGTGGTGAGCAGCTCGGGCGGCACCTTGCGGTTGAGCTTCACGTACTGCTCGAAGACCGACATCAGGGACTTGGACGCGGCTTCCACCTCGCGCGACTCGCGCGCGGTGCTGGCGTCCATCGGGCGCGCATGCGCCGTGAGGAAGCCGTCGCGCTCCCCGAAGCGCTCGGCGCGCGCGCGCGAGACGCCCTCGACGAGCACCTTGATCGTGCCGTCGGGGAGCTTCAGCAGCTGCAGCACCGTGGAGACCGTACCGATCTCGTACAGGTCCTTGCCTTCGGGGTCGTCGATGTCCGGGCTGCGCTGCGCGACCAGCAGGATCTGCTTGTCGGAATCCATCGCGGCATCGAGCGCGCGGATCGATTTCTCGCGGCCGACGAACAGCGGGATCACCATGTTCGGGTAGACCACCACGTCGCGCAGCGGCAGCACCGGCAGCGCGGCGTTGGCGGGAGTCTGGTTGCTCGTCATGGTTGGATTCCTGGAATCGGGAAAGGATCGCCACGGCGCGTCGAGCCAGACTGCGCCGGTGCCATATCGCCGTCAAGTGAGGGTTTGGAACGGGAATGCAAGCCCGGCGGCGCGTACGCCGCCGGAGCTCGGCTATCGCCGCCCCGGTGCAGGCGTCACTCGGACGCGGCGCGCGACTGCGATGTGCCGCGGTAGATGAGGTACGGCTCGGCTGAACCGTTGATGACGGCCTCGTCGACGACGACCTTGCTGACGTGCTCGAGCGACGGGAGCTCGTACATCGTTTCGAGCAGAACCTGCTCGAGGATCGTACGCAGGCCGCGCGCGCCGGTGCGACGCTGCAGCGCCTTCTTCGCGACGGCGTGCAGTGCCTCGGGACGGAACTCGAGCTCGACGCCTTCCATCTCGAACAGGCAGATCGGAAGAGCGTCGTGTAGGGAAAGAGTGTCTTCGCCTGTGT
>CALKUS010000145.1 GCA_937996755.1 uncultured Pseudomonadota bacterium
CGCGCAACCGCGCCGGGGCCATGCTTAATCCCGAGCGCCTGGCGGAGTGCCGCGCGCGCCTCGCGAGCCTCTCGTGGTTCATGCGCTTCCTCAACGAGTCGATTGCGCGACGCGCCAACCGCGAGGACATGTGCACGGGTCGCTTCTGGGAAGGTCGCTACAAATGCCAGGCGCTGCTCGATGACGCCGCCGTGCTGGCCTGCATGAGCTACGTGGACCTGAACCCGGTACGCGCCGGCATCGCGCCCGACCTTCCTGCATCGGACCACACCGCCATCAAGCACCGGTTGTCCAGCGGGCCACCGAGCAGTACGACGCTGCCGCCGATCGCGTCATCGGTGGTCGAACCGCCTATGCTGACCGCAGACTAGGAGACCGCAGACTAGGACAACCACAATTCAGCAATTATCTGACGCCGCGACACGGCGTTTTCGTACACGCAGTAGCGGCAGGCGAGCGCAAGCTCGCCTCATGACCTCCCCTCGCGGCCAGATCGTCGATCCCGTCGAAGCCGGGTTCTATCACTGCATCTCGCGATGCGTGCGGCGCGCGTTCCTGTGCGGCGCGGATGCCGTATCAGGGCGGTCGTTCGAGCATCGCAAGGCGTGGGTCGAGGATCGCCTGCTCGAGCTCGCGACGATCTTCGCGGTCGGCGTCTACGCCTACGCCGTGATGAGCAACCACGTGCATGTGGTGATCTACGTCGACCCTGGCGCGGCGCTGGCCTGGTCGCCGGACGAGGTCGCGGAGCGATGGGTTCGGCTGTTCCCCGTGCGCGGCTTGACGGGCGAGATCGACGAGGAAGCCACGCGCAATCGCGCCGGGGCGATGCTGGGCAATCCGGAGCGGGTGGCTGAATGCCGCGCACGGCTCGCCAGCCTGTCCTGGTTCATGCGCTGCCTCAACGAGCCCATTGCGCGCCGTGCGAACCACGAGGACGTCTGCACGGGTCGCTTCTGGGAAGGTCGGTTCAAGTGCCAGGCCCTGCTCGACGACGCTGCGGTGGTTGCGTGCATGAGCTACGTCGACCTCAACCCGATTCGCGCCGGCATTGCGCCCGATCTCGCGACCTCCGACTACACCGCGATCAAGAGACGCGTTGAAGGCGGCGACCTGCATACTGCCGCATTGCCGCCGCTCGCAACTTCACTGGTTCCGCCGCAAATGCGCTTGTCGGAACGCGATTACATCCTGCTGGTCGACTGGACGGGTCGAATCACGCGTGACGACAAGCGCGGAGCAATCTCGCACGATGCGCCGCCCGCGCTGGCTCGGCTCGATGTCGATGCCCACCAATGGCGTCACCAGGTGCTGGGCATCGAGAGCCGCTACTGGCGCGCCGTTGGTGCGGTTCGAGCGCTCGTCGAGAAGGCCCAGCGCATGGGCCAACGCTGGCTCAAGGGTGGCGGCACCTCGATCACGACTCGGCTCCGGCCCGCCTGAGCGAGAGGGCGCGCAGGTTCCCGCCACCAGTTCAGCACACCGGGTTACGCGTGGCGTTCCGAGCGGGCGCTACTCGAACCCGTCGGCAAGCAATCCATCGATCACGCTCGCATCCGCGAGGATGAACACATCCGACGCGGCGTTCGTGTCGTTGCCGACGAGGTTCGTGGCGCGCGAATCGAACACCATCGACAGGCCGTTCGCGTTGATCGCCACGCGCGAGCCCGACGGCTGGTTGCCGGGGACGTCGTTCGCGTCGCTGCTGATGAGGAACGGCGTGCCCGCTGCGCCCGGGATGTGCAGGTAGGCCTGGTCTGCGATGCCGGCGCCGAAGAAACACGTCATCACCACGACGCCGTTGTCCGCCACGTCGCTTTCGCGGCAGCCGGTCGCCGTGACGGCGTTCAGCACGGGCAGCGGCACGCTCGAAATCGCGAGCGTGATGCGATCGTGCACGTAAACGCGGCTCGCGAACGGACCGCCCGCAAGGTTCGTCGCGAACGACCGGAAGCTCACGAAGCGTCCGTTCGGCGAGATGGCGGGCAGGTCCGACTGGCTGCTCGCCGGCACGCCGGCGGGCGTGCGACTGGCGAGCGCCGTGGTGTCGGCGACGAGGTCGCGCACGTACACCTGCGGCGTTCCGGATCCCACGCCGGACACGACGTTGCCCGCGCTGGTCGAGTACACGACGTAGCGTCCGTCGTCGCTGATCGACTGGCCGCTGAGCGAGCCGATGCCGACGCCGGTGAACTGGCCGGCGGCGTTCAGCGTCGCCGCTTCGATCGCACCGGTCTGCAGGTCCTTCACGAACGCGTCGTCCTCGCCGAGGACGTCGCCGCCGACGAGGTTGCCGGCGTCGGAGCGGAACACCACGTAGCGGCCGTCGCCCGAAATCGAGGCGTTGCGTGCCTGGCCGGATGCGGATCCGGACGCGGGCGCGCCGCCGGCATTCGCGCTCGCGAGCACGAGCGCGCCGGTCTGCCGGTCCTTGCGCACGATCTGGAAGCCGGTCGTCCCGACGCCCACGCCGAGGTTGTCGGCCTGCGTCTCGAACGCGGTGTAGCGACCCGTGCGCGACGCGCTGGGCCCGAACGAGTTGCCGTTGAACGCGACGCCCGCGGACGTCGTCGAAAGATTCACCACGTTGCCTGCGGCGAAGTCGACCGAGATGATCTTGCTGCCGGTGGGGCTGGCCGCGATCCAGTTCGTGGCCGTGCTTTCGAACACGAATACCTTGCCGCTCGCCGACACCGAGGGCACGAGTGACGGCCCGTTCGCTTCCGTGGCTGCGGGCGGCTGCAGCCGACCGAACAGGAACTGCGCGTGCGCGGCCGGCACGGTGAGCAGCATTGCCGCGAGAGCGAGCCCGCGAAACAGGACCATCGCACGACCTCCATCGACGCCGATGCCACGTTTCCCCGTGCCCTGGAATGCTAGGGCAGGAGCGTCGACGCCACGTGAGCCTGGACGCGCCGATTCTTGATCCAGCTCAAGGGAGGGCGACGTTGCGGGCGGATTCGACACGGAAGTCGATGCGGAACACACCGGCATCAAGCGCCGAGTCGAGCGCGCGGCACCCATTCACCGCGAGCTGGAGGCAGGTTGGGCGGCAGATCACCGGCGGATTGGCCGGCGGATTGGGACAACCACAATTCAGTCGTTCTCCTACGCCACCGCGCTGCGCTTTCGTACACGCGGAGCCCGTCGCCAGGCGCAAGCTCGCCGCATGACCTCTCCGCGCGGCGAGCTCGTCGACCTCCCGAAAAGTGGACGGAGGTAATTGGGGCCGGTTAATTACCTCCGTCCCGTTTTCTGGAGCCACTTTCCGGGGCGGGAGGCTACTCCGACACCGCTGGCATGCATCGGGGAGGAACACGATCCGGCACCTGTGGCATTCCGCGGGCGCCGTTGCGACCGTAACGTCTGGCACGGGTCGACGGCGGGATCGCCGGCGCACGCTGGCCCCCCTCGTTCGGACAATGCCGATGACGCCTGCAATCAGCACACGCGGCCTGACGCGCCGTTTCCGCGGCAGCTTCGGTGTCGGCGACCTCGACCTGACGGTGCCGGCGGGCTCGATCTACGGGTTCCTGGGGCCGAATGGTGCCGGGAAGACGACCACCATCCGACTGTTGCTCGACCTCCTGCGGCCGGATGCGGGCACGATCGAGCTGTTCGGGCGCCGCCTCGATCGCGGTCACCGCGACGCACTCGCGCTGGTCGGCGCGCTGGTCGAGATGCCGTCGTTGTATGCGCACCTCACCGGCCGCGAGAACGTGGAGGTGACTCGACGGCTCCTCGACGTGCCGCGACAGCGCATCGACGCCGTGCTGCGGCGCGTCGGACTGGAAGATTCCGCGCACCGACGCGTGCGCGAGTACTCGCTCGGCATGCGGCAGCGGCTGGCCATCGCACTTGCGCTGCTCGGCGAACCCCGCCTGCTGGTGCTCGACGAGCCGAGCAACGGACTCGATCCCGCCGGGATCGTCGAGATGCGCGCGCTGTTGCGCGAGCTCGCGAGCGACGGAGTGACCGTCTTCGTCTCGAGCCACCTGCTCGCGGAAATGGAGCAGCTCGCCACGCATGTAGGCGTGCTGCAGGCGGGCTCGCTGCGCTTCGAGGGCACGGCCGGCGAGCTGCGCGCGCGCGTGAACGCTCGCCTCGCGATCCGGTGCGGCGACGCCGCGCGCGCCAGCGCGCTCCTCACCGCGAATGGCGAGACGTTCGTGCAGGACGGCGACACGCTGTACGTGACGCTGTCGACCCGCGACGAGGCACAGGTCAACGCGCTGCTCGTAGCAAATGGCATTCCGGTATCGCACCTGGCCCGCGAACATGCATCGCTGGAGTCGCTGTTCTTCGAGCTCACGGCCGCGCGTCCGGCGCGGGAGGCCGCATGACGCCGCTCGTTCGCGCGCTGTCCGCCGAACTGCTGAAGCTGCGGCGCACGCTGGCGTTGTGGATGTGCCTGATCGCTCCCGCAACCGTCGTCGTCCTGTTGGTGCTGCAGATGACCTTCTCGCGCGGACCGGCCATGCAGCCGACGCCTGAGGCGGCGTGGCTCATGTTCGCGCACGGCGTGCTCGGAATCTGGTGCTTCCTGATGCTGCCGCTGTTCGTTACGTTGCAGTCCGCGTTGCTCGCGGCGCTCGAGCACAGCGAGAACCAGTGGAAGCACCTGCTCGCGCTCCCGTTGCCGCGACACGTGCACTACGTCGCGAAGTGGGTCGCGCTTGTCGTGCTGCTGCTCGTGGCGTTCGTGGTGCTCTGCGTGCTGGTCCCGATCGGCGGATGGGTGCTGGATCTGCTGAAACCCGACTTCGGCATCGGCGGTCCGCCGCCGCTGTGGATGCTCGTACGCACGAGCGCTGCCGCGTTCGCCGCTTCGCTGCTGATCGTGTCGCTGCACACATGGATCGCCCTTCGCTGGCGCAGTTTCACGGTGGCGGTCGCGATCGGCATGAGCGCGACCGTCTGCGGCTTCCTCATCGGCCAGTCCGAGCGCTTCGGTTACTGGTACCCGTGGTCGATGCCTTTGCACGTGATGGCGGGCAAAGGGCAGCATCTGGAGCTCGTCGTGCTCGTCGGCGTGGCCGGTGGGCTGGTCGTTGCGCTGCTCGGGCCGCTCGACTTCGGTCGACGGGACGTCAGCTGACCCGTCAGCTGACGGTATCCGCGTCAGTATCGTCGCGGCGCCCGGTCCTCGGCGCGGACCCGTCAGACTAGGACAACCACAATTCAGTAATTCTCCGACGCGCTGACGCGACGTTCTCCTACACGCGGCGGCATCCGGCGGGTGCATGCTCGCGCCATGACCTCTCCTCGCCGCCCCTAAAAGGGGACGGAGGCAATCAAGGCTGGTTAATACCTCCGTCCCGTTTTCTGTTTTCTGGCCGGTGCGGGCGCTTCGGTCGGCAACGCCTGCCAGTCGGCCGCAAGCGCGGTGGCAGGAACGACCGGCGATGCGCCCAGTGCGACCGCCAGGCACAAACGCTCGAGCTGGAATCTCATCGTCGTGCTCCTCGAGGAATGACAAGGAAAAAGCCGATCAAGGCACTTCGACCCCTTCTATCCCTCGATGCGGCCTACTCAGGAGCGCTGCCCCAGTTTCCAGCGAGCGGAAGGTCGGCGCTGCCGGCGACGACGTTCTCGAACCCGTCGACGAACTGCACGCCGGGCGGTGGTGGAATGAAGGTGAAGCTCGTGTCCGCTGGCGAGGCGTCGAGTTGAGCTGGCCGTTGCCCGCGCCCGGCGTGGCGAAACCGCCGACATAGCTTCCCGTGGTGGTGAATGCCTGGATGCGGTCGTTGCCGATTTCCGAGATGTACAGCAGGCCGTTCGCGCGGTTGTAGATCAGGCCCGACGGGTTCGCGAACTGCCCCGCCCCCGAACCGGGTGCGCCGAATTGGCTCACGTACGTGCCGGTGCTTCGGTCGAAGCGCTGCACGCGGTTGTTGCCGAAGTCGGCCACGAAGACGTCGTTGCCGACGATCGCTACCTGCTCGGGCCCGTTGAACTGGCCCGCGCCAGTGCCGCTCGCGCCGAAGCTCCGCACGAGGGCGATGCCGCCCGCGACGACCTGCAGCATCCGCACCGTGTTGCCGGTGGCATCGGAGACGAAGAGGTTGTCGCCGTCGGCGGCGACCTGGAACGGGAATGCAAGGCCGGTCGGGTAGTCGACCGCGAAGTGGATGCTGCGATAGCCGGCGGAGACCACCGCCGCGGGTGCGTCGGGCGAAGGCGAGGTTGGCCCGTCGACGCCGCGTTGTCGCGGTGCCGCTTCTCGTGGCGCGGCCGGGCCGCGCGGATCGGGCGTCGCCGACTGCGCGTGCAGCGCGACGGGTGCGAATGCGAACAGCGCGAAGAACAGATGCGCCACCGATCGAATGTGCGTCACGGCCTTTGCTCCTGCCGCATGCGCGGCGAACGTAGGGCGGCGAATGCGCGAAACGTCGGGGAAAGGCTAGACCCGCGAAGGGTGTCGGCGATTGACTTGGGTCAATCCCGAAACGGGCGGTCGCTAACTGTCAGAGCGTGGGCGCGGCCGCGAAACAACCGAGCATGAAAAGGACCCGAACCATGGGCGAAAACTACCGCGATCGCCGCAGGTCCGTCGAGGCGCGAATCGGAACAACCCCCAAGCCTGCGGGAGACCACGAGGCGAGTGTCGGTATGCCCGTCGAAGTCACTAGGATGTCGCGTCGACCAGCCCCGCAGCTGGAACCGGCGCGGGCCACGGACTCGCGCCTTACTCAAACCTGGAGCTCGCTCGTAAAGATCACCGTCTCGACCCTGGTTGCAGCGCCGTTGCCAGACGTCTGGCGT
>CALKUS010000146.1 GCA_937996755.1 uncultured Pseudomonadota bacterium
GATGCGCGCCCGCTGCGCTTCGTCACCGCCGCCTCGCTGTTCGACGGCCACGACGCCGCGATCAACATCATGCGGCGCCTGATCCAGGCGCAGGGCGCCGAGGTGATCCACCTCGGGCACAACCGCTCGGTGGAAGACGTGGTGCGCGCCGCGCTGCAGGAAGACGCCGACGCCATCGCGCTCTCGAGCTACCAGGGCGGCCATGTCGAGTACTTCAAGTACATGGTCGACATGCTGAAGGAGCGCAACGCCGGCCACATCCGCGTGTTCGGCGGCGGCGGCGGCACGATCACGCCGGAAGAAATCCAGGAGCTGCAGGCCTACGGCGTCGAGCGCATCTACCATCCCAACGACGGCATGCACCTCGGGTTGGTGGCGATGATCGAAGACGTGGTCCGTCGCACGAGCGAGGCTCGCGTACGCCGCAACGACGCCGACAAGGCGGCTGTCGTAGGAGCCCACCCTGTGGGCGATTCCGACTTGTCCGACGAAATCGCGATCGCCCACGCCCTCTCGCGCATCGAGAACGGCGAGATCCCCGACGCCGAGATGCAGACGCTGCGCAAGCAGTGGCAGCTCGCCGGCGGCAAGACGCCCGTCATCGGCCTCACCGGCACCGGCGGCGCGGGCAAGAGTTCCGTCACCGACGAGCTGCTGAACCGATTCCTCGCCAGCTTCCCCGAGATGCGCATCGCGGTCGTCTCCGTCGACCCCACGCGACGCCGCACCGGCGGCGCGCTGCTCGGCGACCGCATCCGCATGAACTCGCTGCGCTCCAAGCGCGTGTTCATGCGCTCCATGGCCACGCGCCGCCAGCACGTGGCCACGAACACCGCGCTGAAGGACGTCGTCGCGTACCTGAAGGGGCAGGGCTACGACCTCGTGATGGTCGAAACCGCCGGCATCGGCCAGAGCGATTCCGAGATCGTCGACCTCGTCGACTTCCCGGCCTACGTGATGACCAGCGACTACGGCGCGCCGAGCCAGCTCGAGAAGATCGACATGATCGACTTCGCCGAGCTGATCGTGCTGAACAAGTTCGACAAGCGCGGCGCCGAAGACGCGCTGCGCGACGTACGCAAGCAGTGGAAGCGCAACCGCACGGCGTTCAAGCTGAAGGACGACGAAGTGCCGGTCTACCCGACCATCGCGAGCCAGTTCAACGATCCGGGTATTACCTGGATGTTCGTGAACCTCAACCGCCTGCTCCGGGAAAAGCTGAAGCTCGGTACCGGAGCGGCTGTCGTAGGAGCCCATCCTGTGGGCGATTCCAGGTCGATGCGTATCGACTGGAACCCGCACCTCGACACGAGCCTCAAGGAACCGCGCGCCACGGTCCTGATCCCCGGCAACCGCGTGCGCTACCTCGCCGAAATCGCCGAGCAGGGCCGCAGCATCAACAAGGCCGCCGAAACCCAGGCCGAGATCGCCAGCCGCGCACAAAGCTACTACCAGGTGCTCGCCGAGCTCGAAGACCCCAGGCTCCCGAAACCGCTCGATCTCTACGCGAACGTCGACCTGCTCGCCAGCGACAAGGCTTCGCAAGGAACTGTGGGAGGGGCGAAAGCCCCGACCGCAACCTCGCAATTCGAGACGACCTCCCGCGGCCGCGGCAGCGTCGGCGGCAGTGCACGCGATCCCGGCGAATCCCCATCGCACGCTTCGGAAGTCACCTCCGGCCGCGACGGCGAATGGGTCCGCCCCGGTCGCTCGCACACTCGCGATGAGGCCGCGGCAGGAACTGTGGGAGGGGCGGAAGCCCCGACAGGCGCATCAACAGACCGCAGCCTTCTCACCCTGCGCCAGCGTTACAACGACGCCATCAGCTCCCTCTCCAGCGATTCGCTGAAGCTCCTCCGCGAATGGCCCGACCGCTTCAAATCCGTCACCGACCCCGTCAACGAATACAAGGTCCGCGACAAGACCATCCGCGTCGAGAACTACCGCGAATCGCTGTCGCACCAGCGCGTACCCAAGATCGCCGCGCCGACTTATCGCAGCTGGGGCGAGCAGCTCAACTTTCTCGGCAAGGAAAACCTGCCCGGGGCCTATCCCTACACCGGTGGCGTGTATCCGTACCGACGCAGTGGCGAGGACCCGATCCGCATGTTCGCCGGCGAGGGCACGCCGGAACGCACCAACCGCCGATTCCACTACCTGAGCCAGGGCTTGCCGGCTGCGCGCCTGTCCACCGCCTTCGACTCGGTCACCCTGTACGGCGAGGATCCGGCACCGCGTCCGGACATCTACGGCAAGATCGGAAACTCCGGGGTCAATATCCCGACCCTGGACGACATGAAGAAGCTGTACTCGGGCTTCGACCTGTGCGCGCCGACCACGTCCGTATCCATGACCATCAATGGGCCGGCACCGATCATTCTTGCCATGTTCATGAACACGGCCATCGATCAGCAGGTGGAGAAATACCTCAAGGCCGACCCGATCCGCTGGTCGCATGCGCAGCAGACGATCGATGCGTTTTTCAAGGACAGGCCGCGCCCGTGCTATCACGGTGAAATGCCCGCGGGAAACAATGGTCTCGGGCTGGCATTTCTCGGCATGACCGGCGAGCAGCTGGTCGATGCGGAAACCTACGCCCGCATCAAGGCGGAAACCCTGGCCACGGTGCGCGGCACCGTGCAGGCCGACATTCTCAAGGAAGACCAGGCGCAGAACACCTGCATCTTCAGCACCGAATTCGCCCTGCGCATGATGGGCGACATCCAGCAGAGCTTCGTCGACCGCAAGGTGCGGAACTTCTATTCCGTGTCGATCAGCGGCTACCACATCGCCGAGGCGGGCGCGAACCCGATCAGCCAGCTCGCCTTCACGCTGGCGAACGGCTTCACCTACGTCGAGGCCTACCTCGCGCGCGGCATGGACGTGGACGACTTCGCGCCCAACCTGTCGTTCTTCTTCAGCAACGGCATGGACCCCGAGTACACGGTGATCGGCCGCGTGGCGCGGCGGATCTG
>CALKUS010000147.1 GCA_937996755.1 uncultured Pseudomonadota bacterium
CGGTCGTCATCCCGGCGAACGCCGGGATCCAGTGACTGCCGACGCGCGCGAAGGCGCTGGATCCCGGCTTGCGCCGGGATGACGGCAGGAAGGAGATCGTCCGCGGCTTCATGCGGCGGCTCCGAGCTGCGCGTCGACGAGTCCGCGCTTGTTGGCGATGAAGTACTCGAACTCGTGCCAGAAGTGACGGAGCATGCCCTGCACGGGCCACGCGGCCGCTTCGCCGAAAGCGCAGATCGTGTGGCCTTCGATCTGGCCCGCGGCGGCCTTCAGCATCTCGAGGTCCTTCGCCTCGGCCTGGCCGTCGACGATGCGCGTGAGCACGCGATACATCCAGCCGGTGCCTTCACGGCACGGCGTGCACTGGCCGCACGATTCCGCGTAGTAGAAGCGCGCGATGCGCTGGCACGCGCGCACCATGCAGGTGGAGTCGTCCATCACGATGACGGCGCCCGAGCCGAGGCCCGAGCCGGCCTTCTGCAGCGAGTCGTAATCCATCGTGCAGCCGAGCATCGTCGCGGCCGGCAGCACCGGCATCGACGAGCCGCCGGGGATGACGGCCTTCAGCGTGCGGCCTTCGCGCATGCCGCCGGCCATCTCGAGCAGGTCCTTGAACGGCGTGCCGAGGCGGATCTCGTAATTGCCCGGCTTGCGCACATGGCCGGAAACCGAGAACACCTTCGGGCCGCCGTTGTTCGGCTTGCCCAGCGCCAGGAACCACTCCGGGCCATTGCGGATGATCGCGGGCACCGAGGCGTAGGTTTCGGTGTTGTTGATCGTGGTCGGCTTGCCGTACAGGCCGAAATTCGCGGGGAACGGCGGCTTGAAGCGCGGCTGGCCCTTCTTGCCCTCCAGCGATTCCATCAGCGCCGTTTCTTCGCCGCAGATGTAGGCGCCCGCGCCGAGCGCGTTGTGGATGTCGACGTCGACACCGGAGCCCTGGATGTCCTTGCCGAGCCAGCCGTTCGCGTACGCTTCCTTGACGGCCTGCTCGACGCGCTCGAACGGCTCGTGGTGGAACTCGCCGCGCAGGTAGTTGTACGCGACCGTCGAGTTCGTTGCGTAGCAGGCGATGGCCAGGCCTTCGACGACGGCGTGCGGGTTGAAGCGCAGGATGTCGCGGTCCTTGCAGGTACCGGGTTCCGATTCATCCGAATTGCAGAGGATGTACTTCTGGCCCGGCGCGTTGCGCGGCATGAACGACCACTTGAGACCGGTCGGGAAGCCCGCGCCGCCGCGACCACGCAGCGACGACGCCTTCACCATCTCGATCACCTGCTCGCGCGGGATCTTCTCGGCGAGGATCTTCCGCCAGGCCTGGTAGCCCGCGGCCTTCAGGTAATTCTCGTACGACCACGGCTCCTCGAAGTGGAGCGTGGTGAAGCACACGTTGTGCTCCTGGGGAATCGGACCGTACGCCATTCGTGCATTCGCTCTTCGTAGGAGCCCGCTTGCGGGCGATCGGTCGCCCGCGAGCGGGCTCCTACACAAAAAATGGGACCGCCTATTTCAAACCGTCGAGGATCTCGTCGACCTTCGCCGGCGTCAGGTTCTCGTGGTAGTGCCCGTTGACGACCATCATCGGCGCGCCGCAGCACGCCGCGAGGCATTCCTCTTCTTCCTTGAGGAACACGCGGCCGTCGGCGGTGCTCTGCCCGTTCCGGATCCCGAGCTTGCGCTCGCAGTGCTTCACGATGTCGAGCGCGCCGTTGAGCCAGCACGAGATGTTCGTGCAGACCGCCACTTCGTTGCGGCCCACGGGCTCGAGCTGGAACATCGAGTAGAACGTCGCGACTTCGTACGCGTAGATCGCGGGCTGGCCGAGGTAGCGCGCCACTGCCGTGATGCGCACGTCGTCGAGCCAGCCGCCGTTCGCGTGCTGCGCGGCGAACAGGCCCTGGATCAGCGCGGAGCGCTTGCGGTCGGGCGGGAACTTCGCGACCCAGTGGTCGATCTCGCCGCGGACGTGGTCGTCCAGCGCGACCATCGGGTCGACGTCCTTCACCTCGTTGAAATGGTTGCGCGCCTTCATCGATCGATCTCGCCGAACACCAAATCGAGCGTGCCGATCACGGCGACGACGTCCGGCAACATGTGGCCGCGCACGATGTCGTCGAGCGCGGAAAGATGGGAAAAGCCCGGCGCCTTCACCTTCACGCGGAACGGCTTGTTCGCGCCGTCGGACACGAGGTACACGCCGAACTCGCCTTTCGGCGCCTCGACGGCCGCGTACGTCTCGCCCGCCGGTACGGCGAAGCCTTCGGTGAACAGCTTGAAGTGGTGGATCAGCGCTTCCATGTCGTCCTTCATCTCGGCGCGGGACGGCGGAGCGACCTTGAAGTTGCGCAGCATCACCGGGCCGGGATTCTCGCGCAGCCACTTCACGCACTGCTTGATGATCTGGTTCGACTGGCGCATTTCCTCGACGCGCACGAGGTAGCGGTCGTAGCAGTCGCCGTTGCTGCCGAGCGGGATGTCGAAGTCGACCTGGTCGTAGCACGCGTACGGCTGCTTCTTGCGCAGGTCCCACGCGATGCCGGAGCCGCGCAGCATGGGGCCGGACATGCCCCACGCCATCGCCTGCTCCGGCGAGACGACGCCGATGCCGACCGTGCGCTGCTTCCAGATGCGGTTCTCGGTGAGCAGCGTCTCGTATTCGTCGACGCGGCGGGGGAAGTCGGCGCAGAACGCATCGAGGAAATCGAGCATCGAGCCTTCGCGCCACGCGTTCAGGCGCTTCAGCTCGCCGCCCTTGCGCCACGGATGCTCGCGGTACTGCGGCATGCGGTCCGGCAGGTCGCGGTACACGCCGCCGGGGCGGTAGTACGTGGCGTGCATGCGCGCGCCCGACACCGCCTCGTAGCAGTCCATCAGGTCTTCGCGCTCGCGGAAGCAGAACAGGAACACGCTCATCGCGCCGATGTCGAGGCCATGCGCGCCCAGCCACATCAGGTGGTTCAGGATGCGGGTGATCTCGTCGAACATCGTGCGGATGTACTGCGCGCGCACGGGTACCTGCACGCCCAGCAGCTTCTCGATCGCCATCACGTAGGCGTGCTCATTGACCATCATCGACACATAGTCGAGGCGATCCATGTAGGGCACGCTCTGAATAAACGTACGTGTTTCAGCGAGCTTTTCGGTCGCGCGATGCAACAGACCGATGTGCGGATCGGCACGCTGAACCACTTCGCCATCCAGCTCCAACACCAGTCGCAACACGCCGTGTGCCGCAGGATGCTGCGGCCCAAAATTCATTGTGTAATTTTTGATCTCGTTCATGCTATTTGCGTCCCGCGTAGTTTTCTTCGCGGATTACGCGCGGCACCACTTCGCGAGGTTCGATCGTCACAGGTTGGTAGACGACGCGTTTCTGTTCCGGGTCGTAACGCATTTCGACGTTGCCGGAAATTGGGAAGTCCTTGCGGAATGGATGGCCAACGAAGCCATAGTCAGTAAGGATGCGGCGAAGATCCGGATGACCATTAAACACAATGCCATAGAGATCGAAGGCTTCCCGCTCGTACCAGTTGGCCGAGGACCAGATATCGTTCATCGAATCGATGATCGGGAAATCGTCTTCCGGACAGAACGAGCGTACCCGCAGACGCCAGTTGTGCTCAATCGAGAGCAACTGG
>CALKUS010000148.1 GCA_937996755.1 uncultured Pseudomonadota bacterium
CACGCGCCCCTCGAGCGCTTCCGCGAGCGCGGCCACGAGCTCGGCCGGCGTCGCGTGGCGACGCGCGGGCCGCTTGTCGAGCGCACGGCGCAGCACTTTCGCGACGCGCGGCGGCAGCGCGGCCAGCGGCGCTTCCGGCAGCGGCGCCTCGACGTGGCGCAGCAGCAGCGCGGCGGGCGAGGGTGCATGGAACGGCACGTCGCCCGTGAGCCACTCGAAGCAGACGACGCCGAGCGCATAGACGTCCGTACGTGGCGTGACCGCCAGCTCGAGCGCCTGCTCCGGCGCCATGTACGCGGGTGTGCCGCTCGGCCCGTCGTCGCCGTCGCACGGACCGTGCAGCAGCTTCGCGATGCCGAAGTCGGCGAGGTAAGCCGAGCCGCGCGCATCGAGCAGCACGTTGCCTGGCTTGAGGTCGCGATGCACGACGCCGTTCGCATGCGCGTGCCCGAGCGCGTCCGCCACCTGCGCCAGCGCGGGGAGCACGCTCGCGCCGCGGTGCAGGCGCGTGCGCAGGTCGCCGCCGTCGGCGTAGCGCATCGCCATCCATGGCGTGCCCATGAGCACGCCGCTGCGATAGACGGGAAGGATGGCCGGGTGCTCGAGCCGCGCGGCGATCCGCGCCTCGTGCGCGAAGCGCGCGCGGCGATCCGCCAGGTCGGCATCGCCGTGCAGCAGCTTGAGCGCGACGTGCCGATCGAGCGCAGCTTCGTGCGCGAGATAGACCGTGGCCGTGCCGCCGCAGCCCAGCTTGCGCACGATGCGATAGCCGCCGAAGCGGGAGCCTTCGCCGAGGCGCGCGAGCGCCGGGCCGCGCACGTCGAAGCCGGGTTGGCGGAAGTTGGAAGGCATGCGCGCTCGCGCCGGGACCGGGTGCTTCGACGCGGAACGGCGCGCGGAGTTGCACGCCGCGCATCCGTTGCCTGCAGGATTGCGCAGGCACGTCGAGCGCGGTGTTAGCGCCACGTTGGCGTGCTCGCGGCGGACCGGCACGACCTGGCGAGGAACAACGCCTTGCACGTGTCGCGCCGACGCCCACGCGTGGCGTCCGCGCGACAGGTGGACGCGATCTCCGCAATTTCTCCCGGATTCCCGCGCGGGATCGCCCACGTCGCGGTCGTACGCTGCGCCTGTCGCGCTGGCATGATCGCCGCATCGGGAGGCCCATGGCGCTGCGTTTTCGACTCTGGCACCGGCTGTTCCTCGCGTTGGCGTTGCTCAGCGTTGCCGCGCTCGCGGGTTTCGCGGCGTGGCAGCAGCTCGCGTTCGAGCGCGGCTTCCTCGCCTACCTCGACGAGAGCACGCTCGCGCGGCTCGCGCCCGCGGCCACGCGCCTCGCCGATGCGTATGCCGAGCGCGGCGACTGGAGCGCGCTGCGCGGCGAACCGCGCCGTTTCCACGACCTCGTCGACGCGGACGGTCGCTTGCGGCCGCCGTTCGATGGTCGGCCACCGCCGCGCGGCCCGCGCGACGGTCCACCCGGTCCGCCGCCGGGATTCGGGCCGGCCCCGCCTCCGCGTCCGGGCATGGGCGCGGACGCGGGCGACGTGCTCGGCCGCCTCGCGCTGTTCGACGCGCGCAACGCGCGCGTGGTGGGGCGGCCCACCGTGCCCGCCGACGCGCCCGGCATCCCGGTCGAGGTCGACGGCGAGCGCGTGGGCATGCTGCGGCTCGCGCGGCTGCCGCACCCGGACAGCGGGCTCGAGGAGGACTTCGCGCGCGCGCAGGCGCGCAGCGCCGTGCTCGCGGCGCTCGTGGTGGTCGCGCTCGCGTCGCTGCTCGCCTGGCTGCTGGCGCGCCGGTTGCTGCGACCGGTGCAGCAGCTCGCGCACGCATCGCGCGCGCTCGCGCGTGGCGAGCTCGATGCGCGCGTCCCGGCCGACGGCCATGACGAATTCGCCGCGCTCGCGCAGGACTTCAACGGCCTGGCGGCGACGCTCGCCGGGCACCGCGACGCCCGGCGACGCTGGGGCGCAGACATCGCGCACGAATTGCGCACGCCGTTGAGCGTGTTGCGCGCCGAGGTACATGCGTTGCGCGACGGCATGCAGGTGCCGGATGCCGCCGCATTCGATTCGCTGGACGCGGAGTGCGCGCGCCTCGAGTCGCTCGTCGAAGACCTCTACCAGCTGTCGCTGGCCGACGCCGGCGCGATCGAGTATTCGTTCGAGCCGCTCGACGCGGCCGAGCTCGTGGAATCCGCGGCCGATGCGCAGCGGCGCGTCCTTGCCCAGGCCGGGCTCGCGCTCGAGGTGCACATCGCGCCCGCCACGCCCGCGATCCGCGGCGACCACCGCCGCCTGTCGCAACTGCTCGCGAACCTGCTCGAGAATTCGCGTCGCTACACCGATGCGCCCGGCCGCGTCGCGGTGTCCGCGCACGGCGAGGGCGGCGACGTGGTGCTGACGATCGACGATTCCGCGCCCGGCGTGCCGCCGGCAGCGCGTGCCCGGCTGTTCGAGCGGCTGTACCGCGTCGATGCGTCGCGCAGCCGCGCGGCCGGCGGCGCCGGCCTCGGCCTGTCGATCGTCGAGGCGATCGTGTCCGCGCACGGCGGCAGGATCGTGGTGGAAGACTCGCCGCTCGGCGGCCTGCGCGTGGTCGTGCGCTTGCCCGCGGCGATCGGGGAAGCAGCATGACCGCGCACGTGCTCATCGTCGAGGACGAGCCGAAGATCGCCGAGGTGCTGCGCAAGTACCTGCGCGCGGAAGGCTGGGGCGTCACGCTGCTCGCGACGGGCGCGCGCGCCGTCGAGACGATCCTGCAACAGCGGCCCGACGCCGTGCTGCTCGACGTCATGCTGCCGGGTGCCGACGGCGTGTCGATCCTGCGTGCGTTGCGCGCACAATCGCGCGTGCCCGTGCTGATGGTCACTGCGCGCGTCGACGAGATCGATCGCCTGCTCGGCCTCGAGCTCGGCGCCGACGACTACATCTGCAAGCCGTTCAGCCCGCGCGAAGTCGTCGCACGCGTGAAGGCCGTGCTGCGTCGCGCCGCGCCCGTGGCGGCGGCGCAGCCCGGTCCGGCGCAGTTCGACGACGCGCGCTTCGAGGCGCGCGTGTACGGCCGCGCGCTCGTGCTGACGCCCGTCGAATACCGGCTGCTGCGCGCGCTCGCCGCGCAACCCGGCCGCGTGTTCTCGCGCGCCAACCTTGCGGCGTCCGCGTACAGCGACCACCGCGTCGTCGGCGAGCGCACCATCGACAGCCACATCAAGAACCTGCGCCGCAAGCTCGCGGAAGCCGGGCCCGACCCGATCGAATCCGTCTACGGCGTCGGGTACCGCCTCGATTTCTCCGCGCCCGGCTGACGGCGGGGCGCCGGCGACGGTCCTCGTGGCCGCGACCCGGTCGCGCCGCTAAGATACGCGCCCGATTCGCGGCGCGCGCTCCATGAAAACCCTCCTGGTCACCGGCGGTGCCGGTTTCATCGGCGGCAACTTCGTGCTCGACCTGCGCGCGCAGGGCGCGTACCGCATCGTGAACCTGGACGCGCTGACCTACGCCGGCAACCGCGACACGTTGCGCAGCCTCGACGGCGACCGCGACCACCTGTTCGTGCACGGCGACATCGGCGACCGCGCGCTCGTTTCGCGCCTGCTCGCCGAGCACAAGCCGGACGCGATCGTGAACTTCGCGGCCGAGAGCCACGTCGACCGCTCGATCGACGGCCCGGCTGCGTTCGTGCAGACGAACGTCGTCGGCACGCTCGCGCTGCTCGAGGCCGCGCTCGAGTACTGGCGTGCGGCGCCGCTCGACCGCCAGGACGGCTTCCGCTTCCTGCACGTGTCGACCGACGAGGTGTACGGCTCGCTCGGCCCGGTCGGCAGGTTCACCGAAACGACGCCATATGCGCCGAATTCGCCGTATTCGGCGTCGAAGGCCGCGTCGGACCACCTCGTGCGTGCGTTCCACCACACCTACGGCATGCCGACGCTCACCACGAACTGCTCGAACAACTACGGCCCGTTCCAGTTCCCCGAGAAGCTGGTGCCGCTGATGATCATGAAGGCGCTGCGCGGCGAGCCGCTGCCGGTGTACGGCGATGGCCGCAACGTGCGCGACTGGCTGTACGTTCGCGACCACTGCCGCGCGATCCAGCGCGTGCTGGAGATCGGCCGCGCAGGCGAGGTGTACAACGTCGGTGGCGACGCCGAGCGCGAGAACATCCAGGTGGTGAAGCAGATCCTCAAGCTGGTCGACGAGCGAAAGCCCCTGGCGAACGGCGCGCGCCGCGATGGCCTCATCACCTACGTGAAGGACCGCCCCGGCCACGATCGCCGTTACGCGATCGACGCGAGCAAGATCAAGCAGGAGCTCGGCTGGCGCCAGACCGAATCGTTCGAGTCCGGCCTCGCGAAGACGGTCGATTGGTACCTCGACAACGCGGCGTGGGTCGGGCGCGTGATGGACGGCTCGTACCGGCTCGAGCGGCTGGGCGCCACGGCGTAGGAAACGTCCTCCCGGGACTGTCGCGCCGGCCGGGGGTAGACTCGCGGCCGTGAGCAGGAACACGCCCCGGTTCACCCTCGCGATCGCCGCGTGCGGCGTCGCATTCGCGTGCGCGGGCATCGCGCAGGCCGACACCGAGGTCGTCATCCGGACGGTTCGTGACGGGCCCTGTTCACCCGGGTCGCAACCGCTCGCCGTCGGCAGCGACGGACGCATCTGGATCGCCGGCTGGTGCAGCGGTGCGTACGTCAACGCGTTCGCCCCCGACGGCAGCAGCACGCTGCTCGCGCGGCGGCAGATGGCCGCGGACCCTTACGGCGATTCCGCCTCGCAGGTTCTGCCGCAATCGGATGGGTCCGCCTGGGTGGTCGGCGGCCAGCAGTCCGGCTCGCCCCCGAGTTGCAGGCTCATGCGCGCGACAACGGGCGCGCTCGAACTGGTGCAACAGGAGGCGGGTTGCGTGGCGTTGTCCGTGGCCGACGACGCGGTCGTGACGGTGCGGCAGATCCAGGCGCTCAATACCTATCGGGTCCGCACGGAGAAATTCCTCGCCGACGGCACGCGCGCGTGGTCGCGCGATTCCGCCGCCACCGGCGGGTCGTGGTTGAAGCTCGCACGCGGCGCGAACGGCGCCGTGCACGTCGCGACGACCACGCGCGACACGCCTCGGATCGCGGTGATTTCGTACGCCGCAGACGGCACGTCGCTGCCCGAGGTGCTGGTCGACCTCGGCGGCAACACCGAAATCGAACATCTCGCGAGCGATGCGACGGGCGCATTGTTCGCGGCGGCACGCGTGTACGTCGCCGGCACGGGATTCCACGAGGAAGTCGTACAGGTCGATCCGGGCGTCGGCGCGACGCGTCGCGTGACGGTGCCACCGGCGCTCGGTTACATCGAGGCGTTGCATGCCGCGGGCGCCGGGCCGATCGTCAT
The DNA here is from genome assembly GCA_937996755.1 of uncultured Pseudomonadota bacterium. GTDB lineage: Bacteria > Pseudomonadota > Gammaproteobacteria > Xanthomonadales > Ahniellaceae > CALKUS01. Next base: position 5,388 of record CALKUS010000148.1, read on the forward strand.
CCAGTCGACCCGCGGCGAGTACAACCTCGCGACGTCGGTTTCCGTGCTCGCGCTCGCGCCCGATTTCTCGACCCGCTGGACGCGCACGTTCGACGAGCAGTCTTCCTACGTGCCGGTCGCTTCCGCACTGCGCGCCGACGGCCGGCTCGCGATCGCGATCAGTCCCCGTCCGAACAGCGACGCGAGGCCGCGATTCATCGTGCTCAAGGCGAACGGCGACGTGGTGACCGACGTGCTTCCGGCGCTGCCCACGAAGACGATCCCGGGCGCGCTCGAGTGGCTCGCCGACGGCGATATTGCGATCGGCGCCACCGGATTCTCCGGCGCGGAGACCTACGGATACGGCGACGAAATCCTCGCCGCGCGGCTCGGCGAGGATGGTGCGGTTCGCTGGATGCGCACGGAAGGCGCGCTCGCGCAGCAGACCAGGGTGAACGCGATCTTCCCGGGTGCCGGCGGCCGCTTCGCCGTGGTCACGGCGTCGCCGAAGCCGAACCCGCCGCCCGCGATGGGCAGCATCGACGCGCCGTCGTACGCGATCCGGCTCGACGCCTTCGACGCGTCCGGCGCAGCGACGCTACGCCACGATTTCCCGATCACGACGAACAACGTCGCCTGGGCGATGCCGACCGCCGACGGCGGTGTCGTGCAGTTGTCGTCCGACGACTGGTTCGTTGCGCCGAAGTCGCGGATCAGCCGTATCGCCGCGTCGCCGGCGCTCGAATGGGAGCATGTGGTCGACGACGGCTACAGCGGCATCGCAACGCAGCTGGGAGGCGGCGACATCGCCTACGGCGCGTTTCGGACCGACGGCAGCTGGACGTTCGGCGCGATTTCGACGGGCGGACAGTTGCGCTTCGAGTCGCCGCTGTCGCCGCCGGTACCTGCGGCTCCGACGGCGATCGCCGCGGGTGCGACGGGCGGCGCGGACATCGTGGGCTGGACTTCGGATTCGACCGGGGTGCGCGTTTATTGCGGTTCCTTCGATGTGTCCGGGGTGCCGGGCCCCGTCAACGCGCTGGCCGTGCCCGGCGCGAACACGCTGGCGATCGCGCCGGGCTCGAGCTTCGTCTACGGCTCGTATCCGTACCTCTCCAACATCGTGCACGTCGGTCGCGCGAGCTGCGCCGGCTCGACGCTGTGGGACGTCGAGCTCGGCGTGACGCCGCCGGGCACGCTGCGTTCGATCCAGCCCGATGCAACGGGCGGAGCGTGGGTGATCGACTACCGCTGGAACCCGACGACCGTGCGTGCCCGGCACTATTCGGCCGCAGGCGACCTGATCGGCGCGCCGGGCAGTTTCGTGTTGCCCCTGCAGCCCGAACGCTTCGCGACGACGCCTGATGGCCGCCTGGGCATCTTCGGCTTCGTGCCGGGGCCGGACTCGTGCGGCACGGCGGCGCTCGCGGTTTTCGCGCCCGACGGCAATCTCGCCTGGACCTGGGTGCACGATCGCACGCCCGCGGCCTGCGAATCCTGGCCGAGTGCGCTCGTCGCCGACGGCGACGACTGGCTCCTCGGAACCGAGCTGCGCGTCCCCGGCCAGCCCGCGGCCGCCCAGGTCATCCGCGTCTCCGCACGCCTATTCTCGAACGGTTTCGAGTAAGGTGCGGCCCCGGGCCGGGCGCCACCGGCCGGCGGAGCGAGCCACCCCGTGACCACGAAAGGCATCATCCTCGCCGGCGGCGCCGGCACGCGGCTGCACCCGCTGACGATCGCGGTGAGCAAGCAGCTGCTGCCCGTGTACGACAAGCCGATGATCTACTACCCGTTGAGCACGCTCATGCTGGCGGGCATCCGCGAGATCCTCGTGATCAACACGCCGCACGAGCAGGCGCTGTTCCAGCGGCTGCTCGGCGACGGCTCGCAGTGGGGCATCTCGATCACGTACGCCGTGCAGCCGGAGCCGAAGGGCCTCGCGCAGGCGTTCACGATCGGCCGCGAGTTCGTAGCCGGCAAGCCGTCGTGCCTGATCCTCGGCGACAACATCTTCCACGGGCACGGGCTCACCGAAGTGCTGCAGGGCGCGGCCGCGCAGAAGTCGGGCGCGACGGTGTTCGGCTACTGGGTGAAGGATCCGGAGCGCTACGGCGTCGCGGCGTTCGACGCCGACGGTCGCGTCGTGGGCCTCGAGGAGAAGCCCGCGAAGCCGAAGTCGAACTATGCGGTCACGGGCCTCTATTTCTACGACGAGAAGGTGTGCGACTACGCCGCGGCGCTGAAACCGTCCGCGCGCGGCGAGCTCGAGATCACCGACCTCAATCGCGTGTACCTCGAAGCGGGCGCACTGCGCGTCGAGAAGCTCGGCCGCGGCTACGCGTGGCTCGACACGGGCACGCACGAATCGCTGATGCAGGCGTCGAACTTCATCGAGACGATGGAGCAGCGCACCGGCCTGCGCGTGAGCTGCCCCGAGGAGATCGCGTTCGCACAGCGCTGGATCGATCGCGAGCAGCTGCTCGCACTCGCCAAACCGCTCGCGAAGTCCGGTTACGGCGCGTACCTCGAGCGCGTGGCGAACGCGGAGACGGCGCAGTGAAGGTGCATCGCTCGCGGCTGCCCGGCTGCGCGATCATCGAGCCGGCCGTGTTCGGCGATGCGCGCGGCTTCTTCTTCGAGGAATGGAACAAGCAGCGGTTCCTCGAAGCGGGGATCGCGTTCGACGTCGTGCAGGCGAACGTGTCGCGCTCGGTGCGCGGCGTGCTGCGCGGCCTGCATTACCAGTGGCCGAATCCGCAGGGCAAGCTGGTATCCGTGCTGGAAGGCGAGGTGTACGACGTGGCCGTCGACATCCGCCGCGGCTCGCCGACGTACGCGCAGTGGCAGGCGTGCGTGCTGAGCGCGGAGAACAAGAAGCACTTCTGGATCCCGGAAGGCTTCGCGCACGGGTTCGTGGTGCTGTCCGAAGTCGCGACGTTCAGCTACCTCTGTACCGCGTACTACGACAAGGCGGCCGACGCATCGCTGCGCTGGGACGACGCGCAGCTCGCGATCGACTGGCCGATGCGCGACGTCACGCTGTCCGACAAGGACGCGAAGGCGCCGTTCCTCGCCGACGTGCCCGTCGAGCGCCTGCCGGTGTACACGCCGTGAGCACTCTGCTGCTCGGTGCGGATGGGCAGGTCGGCTTCGAGCTGCATCGCCTGCTGCCCGCCATCGACGAAACCATCGCCACGACGCGCATCGGCGTGCTGCCCGGCGTGGTGCCGTGTCGCGCGCTCGACCTGGCGGTGCCGGGCGCGGTTGCGGCGCTCATCGCCGAAGTCCGCCCGCGCTGGATCGTGAACGCCGCGGCGTACACGGCGGTCGACCGCGCCGAGGACGAGCCCGCGCTCGCGCAGCGCGTGAACGGCGACGTGCTCGGAGAGATCGGCAATGCCGCGCGGGCGATCGGCGCCCGCGTGCTGCATTTCTCCACCGACTACGTGTTCTCGGGCGAGGGCGCGCGCCCGTGGCGCGAGGACGACGCGACGGCGCCGCGCAACGCCTACGGCCGCAGCAAGCTGGCCGGCGAGCAGGCGCTCGCGGCGTCGGGCTGCCAGCACCTGCTGCTGCGCACCGCCTGGGTGTACGGCGCGCGCGGCCGCAACTTCCTGCGCACGATGCTGAAGCTCGCGCGCGATCGCGACGAGCTGTCGGTGGTGTCGGACCAGCGCGGCTCTCCCACGAGCTCGTGCGCCATCGCGGCCGGCGCGCTCGCCTGCATGCTGCGCGCCGATGCGGCCAGCGAGCCGCGCTGGGGCACGTACCACCTGTCGTGCGCGGGCGAAGCGAGCTGGCACGAATTCGCCACCGCGATTTTCGCGGGCGCGGTGCACGCGAGCCTGTTGCCGAAACAGCCGACGGTGCGGGCGATCCCGAGCACGGCGTTCCCGACGCGCGCCACGCGACCGGCATGGTCCGTGCTGGACAGCTCGCGGGTCGCGAATGTGTTCGGCGTGCGCCTGCCGCCGTGGCGGGAAGCGCTCGACCTCGTGCTCGGCGAGCTCGCGGAGCAGGAACGCGACTGGGCGCGCACCGGTTCCCGGTAAGCTGGCGCCATGCCTTCGACCCTGATCCCCGTGATCCTCTCCGGCGGCGCCGGCACGCGCCTGTGGCCGGTGTCGCGCCGCGCGCACCCGAAGCCGTTCATGCGCCTCGCCGACGGCGAGACGCTGCTCGAGAAGACGCTCGCGCGCGCGCTGTCGGTTGCGGCGCCGGATGCGCCCGTGCTCACCGTGACGAGCCGCGACTACTACTTCGTGACGCGCGACGAATACGCGCGCACGGCGCCGTCCGCGCGCGCGCGGTTGCGCTACCTGCTGGAGCCCTCGGCGCGCAACACGGCGCCTGCGGTCGTGCTCGCGGCGCTCGCCGCGCGCGACGTCGATCCCGACGCGACGCTGCTCGTGTTGCCGGCCGACCACCTCGTGCGCGACCAGGCCGCTTTCGCGACCGCCGTCGCGAGCGCGCGCCGGCTCGCGGACGAGGGCATGCTCGTCGTGTTCGGCGTCGTGCCCACGCATCCGGAAACCGGCTACGGGTACATCCGCGCGGGTGCTGCGATCGGCGGCGAAGCTTTCGTCGTCGATCGCTTCGTCGAGAAGCCCGATGCGCCGACGGCGCAGGCGTACGTCGACAGCGGCGACTACTACTGGAACGCCGGCATGTTCTGCTTCCGCGCGGACGCGCTGCTCGCGGCCGCAGGGCGCACGTGCCCCGACGTGCTCGCCGCCGCGCTGCGCGTGCACGCGGGCGCGAGCCGCCACGACGACGTCGTCGACTATCCGAAGGACGAGTTCGCCGCGTTGCCGTCGATCTCGATCGACTACGCGATCATGGAGCGCGCCGACAACCGCGCCGTGGTTCCCGCGCGCTTCGACTGGAGCGACATCGGCTCCTGGCATGCGATCGCGCAGCAGTCGGACGGCGACGCGGCGGGCAATCGCGTCGAAGGCGACGCCGTGCTGATCGACGCGCGGGACAACTTCGTGCGCACCGAAGGCCGCACCGTCGCCGCGCTCGGCGTGAGCGACCTCACCATCGTCGAGACGCCGGACGTGGTGCTCGTCGCGCATCGCGACCGCGCGCAGGACGTGAAGCGCGTGGTCGACGCGCTGCGCGAGCGCAACCACCCGTCCGTCGAGCACCACCAGACCGTGATCCGGCCGTGGGGCAGCTTCACGGTGCTCGAGGACGCACCGGACTGCAAGGTGAAGCGCCTCGTCGTGAAGCCCGGCCAGGTGCTGTCGCTGCAGTTGCATCATCGTCGCACCGAACACTGGACCGTCGTGCACGGCACCGCGAAGGTGCGCGTCGGCGATCGCGAGTTCCTGCTCGAGCGCAACCAGAGCACCTACATCCCGATCGAGACCGTGCACCGCCTCGAGAACCCCACCGACGAAGACATCGCGCTGATCGAAGTGCAGTGCGGCGACTACTTCGGCGAAGACGACATCGAACGGCTGGAGGATCGCTACGGCCGCCGCTGAAAGCGGCGGCCGTAGCGGTCGAGGCCAGGGAAGTTTCGCGCGAGCCAGCAGTCGCCTTATTGGCGACTGCTGCGCGAAACGATGGCCGAGAGTGCGGCCCTACACAGCGAACCAGCGCCAGGGATGGCGCCGCCATTCGCCAGCAACAGCGCGGCGGCGGCCATAGCGGCTGAGGTCGATTCGCGCCGGCTGAGCTGCCGCCATCAGGCGGCAGCTGGCGCGAATCGGGTTCGGCATGGATGCCGAACGGGCGATCCGCAGGGATGCTGGCGAACACCCTCCGCAGATCGCCATTCGTGCACATCCGCTAAGATGCGCCCGCCCGTTCCGTGGGGGAGCGAGCGCAATCCGTGCCAAGCGCACGCAGGCTCCGGGATGGGGCCTGTTCAAGAGAGTGGGGACCATCATGAAGCGATTGATCCTGGCCAGCGCCCTGCTGGCCTGCGGCGGTGCATTCGCGGCCGGCGAAGATGCTGCGGTTCCGGCTCCTGCGCCGGTCGACGTTCCGAAGCCCGGCGCGGTCGAGTCGCCCGCTGCGACACCGGCGAAGGGCGGCGAAATTCCGCTCGACTCGTTCATCAAGCACGCGCAGTTCGTCGACGCGAAGATCTCGCCGAACGGCGAATACCTCGCGGCGTCCGTGATGGCGACGGAAGACACCGGCGCGCTGATCGTGCTGAACCTCGCCGACATGAAGATGCTCGGCAACTTCAAGCTGCGCGGCAAGACGTTCGTCAACGCGTTCGCCTGGGCGAACCCGAAGCGGCTGATCTTCAGCGTCGCCGAGAGCGACGGATCGAAGTCGAATCCGCAGTCCACCGGCGAGATCTACGGCATGGACGCGAACGGCAAGAACCAGGCGCTGCTGGTCGGCGGTCGCAAGGAAGGTGCGATCGGCATGAACGGCAAGCTCGAGGCCGGCTTCCTCGTCGACGACCTGTGGGACGACGACAAGTTCGCGCTCGTGCAGTTGTACGGCGTGGGCAACGACGAGGGCGACTACCCGCGCCTCGCGCGCATGAACGTCGACACCGGCAAGACCTCGCTCGTCGCGCGCGCGCCCGTGCTCAACGCGGAGTTCCTCGTCGACCACGAGCAGCGACCGCGCTTCGCGTGGGGCGAAGGCACGGACACGCGCCAGCGCGTCTACTACCGCACCGCGAAGGGCGGCGACTGGGAGCTGATCAACGACGAGAACAAGGGCGGGTTGCGCATGCAGCCGCTCGCGTTTTCGCGCGACGGCAACACCGTCTACCTGCAGGTGACGGAAGCCTCGGGCCCGGACGGGCTTTACGCCTGGGACGTGGCGACGCGCGAGCGCAAGCTGGTCGCGCGCGACGACGCGACCGACCCGATGGGCGTCGCGCTCTCGTTCGACGGCAAGGAGCCGTACGCCGTCGTGTTCATGGACGGCAAGCCGCGCCTCGAGACGCTCGCGGCCAAGTCGCCCGAGCTCGCGCTGCGCAAGGCGCTGTCGGCCAGCTTCCCGGACAGCTGGGTTTCGTTCACGAGCGCGACGCACGACCAGTCGAAGGTCGTGGTGCGCGTCGCCAGCGACCGCAATCCCGGCGAGTACTACCTGTTCGATCGCAACACGAAGAAGGCGACCTACCTGCTGAGCTCGCGCGAATGGGTGGAGCCCGAGCGCATGGCGGAGATGAAGCCGATCGAATACACGGCGCGCGACGGCATGGTGATCCACGGCTACCTCACGCTGCCGCCGGGCTCCGACGGCAGGAACCTGCCGCTGATCCTCAACCCGCACGGCGGCCCGATCGGCCCGTTCGACAGCTGGGCGTACAACTGGGAAGTGCAGCTGTTCGCGAGCCGCGGCTACGCGGTGCTGCAGGTGAACTACCGCGGCTCGGGCAACTACGGCAATTCGTTCAAGCACGCCGGCTATCGCGAGTGGGGCGGCAAGATGATCGACGACATGACCGACGGCGTCGCATGGGTCGTGAAGCAGGGCATCGCCGACAAGGACCGCGTGTGCATCTACGGCGCGAGCTACGGCGGTTACGCCGCGGCGCAGGCGGCGGTGCGCGAACCCGACCTCTACCAGTGCGCCGTCGGCTACGTCGGCGTGTACGACCTGCCGATGATGTTCACCTACGGCGACATCCCCGATCGCGACAGCGGCAAGACTTTCCTGTCCGAGGCGATGGGCGGCGGCACCGACGTCCTCGTCGCGAGCTCGCCGTCGCGGCACGCGGCCGAGATCAAGGCGCCGATGTTCCTCATCGTCGGCAACGACGACGTGCGCGCCCATCCCAAGCACTCGCGCACGATGCGCGACGCGCTCGAGAAGGCGGGCAAGACCGTCGAATGGATGGAAAAGGACTACGAGGGCCACGGTTACTTCAAGGAAGAGAACAACCGCGAGCTGTACACGCGGATGCTGGCGTTCTTCGACCGCTACATCGGCGCGGGCGCGAAGGGCGCAAGCGCCGTCGCCGGCGGCTCGAACTGAGCCGTTTCACTTCGTGCTAACACGGCGAGCCCGGCTATCCGGGCTCGCTGCTGCTCTGCTCGCTGATCTGTCAGGAGTTGTGGCGTAATCGCGTCGTCTCGTGTCGCGCCTCGCCATGCTCCCTGCGCTGTTCCTCTCGCTCGCGTTGCTCGCGGGCAGCTCCGATGGCAACTCCGTTCGCGACTACGCGCGCGAGCCGGCGCTCGCGTCCGTGGCGCTGTCGCCGGACGGTGCGTTCGTCGCCGTGCCGGAAAAGCGCGCCGACCGCACGGTGCTGCTGGTGCGCGACGCCGGGACGCTCGCGCTGCACGCGGTCATCGACGAAGGCGCGAACGCATTCGTCGAACGGTTCTGGTGGTCGAGCCCGCGCCGCGTGTTCGTGACCACGAGCGAGCACCGCGACGGGCGCGCGCAGCGCAGCCTGCGTCCCGAGCTGCTCGCGTTCGATGCCGACGGCACGCATCGCACGGCGGGCCGTGGCCTGGTCCTGGACACGCTGCAGGACGACGATCGCGACGTGCTGATGATGGCGTGTGGCGACGACGGCTGCGATTCGGAGCTGCGCCGCGTCGATTCCTACGACTTCGCGCGCGGCGACACGGTCGCCGAGCTGCCGTTCCCCGCGACGAGCATCCTCGCCGACCACGCGGGCAACGTGCGCTTCGCATGGGGCAGCGACGACGACGATCGCCAGCGCGTCTACTACCGCGCCCGCGACGACGACGAGTGGGAGCTCGTCAACGACGAGCGCGATTCCGGCGTGGAATGGCAGCCGCTGCTGTTCGCGCGCGACGGCCGCTCGGCCTGGATCCGGTCGCAGTTCGTGGACGGTCCGGACGGCGTGCTGGCATTCGACGCGGGCACGCGGAAATCGACGCTGGTGTTGCGCCACCCGCACGTCGATCCCGCGCAGTACATCCTGGCTGCTGATGGGCGCGAGCTGGTCGGCGCGTGGTTCGTCGACGGCGCGCCCGAAGCACGCTTCATCGACGCGCGGGCGCCCGCCGCGCGACTGGCGCTGCGCATTGCCGCGCGACATCCGGGCGAGCTCGCGTACGTGCTCGAATCGGCGGAGGACGGCAGCCGCGCCGTCGTCGCGGTGTCGGGCGGGGATGCGCCGCCGCGCTTCGAGCTGTACGACCGTGCGAGCGACACGTTGCGGCCGCTCACCGGCGCGGAGGCGCCGGCGACGACGCGCACGCCGCGGACGGTGCGCTTCGCGGCGCGCGACGGGCTCGCGCTCGATGCGCAACTGCTGTTGCCGGAAGGGGAGGGGCCGTATCCGCTCGTGCTGAATCCGCACGGCGGTCCGTACGGGACGAGCGATGCCTGGGGTTGGGACGGCTTTGCGCAACTGCTCGCCGCGCGCGGCTACGCGGTGATGAAGGTGGGGTTCCGCGGCTCGAGCGGGCGGGGGCGCGCGTTCGAGCAGGCGGGGATGCGCGAGTGGGGTGCGCGCATGCAGGACGACCTCGCGGACGCGGTGCACTGGGCGGTCGGGGCAGGCATCGCGGACGCGGGGCGCGTCTGCATCGCGGGCGCGAGCTACGGGGGCTACGCCGCGCTCATGGGGGCGGCGCGCGACGCGGGCTTGTACGCATGCGCGGTCGGGGAGGCCGGCGTGTACGACCTCGCGCTCATGCATCGCGCCGGCGACATCCGCGACAGCGAGTACGGACGCAACTACCTCGAGCGCGCGATCGGCAGCGATCCGGCCGAGCTGCGCGCGCGCTCGCCCGTCGCGCAGGCGTCGCGGATCACGGTGCCCGTGCTGCTCGGCTGGGGCGACCGCGACGAGCGTGTCGCGCCCGCGCACAGCCGCGCGATGCGCGACGCGCTGCGCCGTGCCGGCAATGCGCCGCGCACGTTCCATCGCCGCAACGAGGGGCACGGTTTCTTCGACGAGAGGAACCGCGCGGCGTGGTACGCCGAAGTCGTCGAGTTCCTCGACGAAACGATTGGGCCGAAGCAGGCGGCTGCGCCATCCATGGCGCTTCTCGGCGCTGCATGGCCGCCCCATCGGACATCCATGTCCTCAGCGAAGTGAGCGCAGCCGTCGCCTGAGGGCGACGGCTGGACGCGCTCACTTCACACCGTTCATCCACTTGCGGAGCAGCGGCGCGAACACCAGCGCCACGACGCCGCAGCCGACGCCGATCGCGGTCATGATCCAGAACAGGTGCGCGTAGCCGGCGGCGGCAGAGGGGAAGTCGATCGCCGTGCCCACGGCGTCGTCGAGCGCGGCGATCTTGCCGAACTGCGCCGCGAGCGTTTCCGAGAACGCCGTGGCGAGGAACCACGTGCCCATCATCAGGCTGAGCACGCTCGGCACCGAGAGCTGCGTGACGGCCGAAAGGCTCACGGGCGCGAGGCACATCTCGCCGATCTCGAGCACGAGGTACGCGAGCACGAGCCACCAGACGCTCGCGAGCGCGCCGGTCGAGCCCGCGTCGCCCGCGGCGGCGACGAGCGGCAGGAACGCCAACCCACCGAAGACGAGGCCGAGGCCGCTCTTCACCGGCTTCGACGGATCGAGCCCGCGGCGGCCCAGCCAGGCCCAGATCATCGAGAACAGCGGCGCGAGCAGCACGATGAACATCGCGCCCAGGTAGGTGAGCGAGCCCGCGGTCTGCGGCAGCACGATGCAGTCGTGCACGAGGAACACGAGCATGAGCGCGAACACGGCCCCGAACATGAGGCGCGGCGCGTTCGAGCCCGGCGCGCGCTCCAGCCATTCGGCCGCGGCCATGAAGGACAGCGGCGCGAGCAGCAGCGACGCGATCGACCACGGCAGCGGCGTCTGGCCTTCGGGCGCGAGCAGCGCCGGCGCGACGTCCTTCGTCAGCAGGCGGTCGGTGAACGTCACCCACGAACCGTAGGTCTGCTCGTACAGCGTGAAGAACACCAGGCACATGAAGATCATGGCGATGAGCGCGAGCATCTGCTGGCGCTGCACCGGCGTGCAGCGGTTCGCGAGGAACCACGCGAACCACGCAATGAACACCGCCATGATCGTGCACATCAGCACCATCGCGAGCGGCGCGCCGAACACCGTGCCGAAGCCGTTCGCGGCGGCCCACATCAGTGCGGCGAGCGGGAACAGCGCGAGCACGCCGCCGATGTAGGTCCATGCTTCGTGCGACAGACCCGCCGAGCGCACGGCGAGCTTCTCCGGATGCGGCGGCTCGGCGTGGCCGTGCAGGTATTTCTGGCCCCAGAGGAACATCGCGAGCCCGAGCACCATGCCGATGCCGGCGGCGCCGAAGCCGTACTTCCAGCCGCGCGTCTCGCCGAGGTAGCCGCACACGAGCGACGCGAACAGCGCGCCCAGGTTGATGCCCGCGTAGAACAGCGAGAAGCCGGAATCGCGGCGCGGGTCGTCGCGGCGATAGAGCTTGCCGACGATCGTCGAGATGTTGGGCTTCAGGAAACCCACGCCGCCGATGATCAGCGCGAGCGAGAAGTAGAAGACCATCAGCGCGCCCGTGTCGCGCTCGGCGACGCCGTTCGCCATGCGCGCCGCGTGTCCCTCGAACGCCATGCCGAAGTGGCCGAGGCACAGCAGGATGCCGCCGAAGACGACCGCCTTGCGCATGCCCAGCAGGCGGTCGGCGAGCATGCCGCCGATCACGGGTACGCAGTAGACGAGCCCGCCGTACGCGCCGAGCACGTCGAGGCCCGCGCGGTCGCCGAACAGGTGGTGCTTCGTGAGGTAGAGCAGCAGCAGCGCCTTCATCCCGTAGAACGAGAAGCGCTCCCACATCTCGGTGAAGAAGCAGACATACAGGCCCTTGGGGTGGCCCAGGAACTCGTCATTCAACTCGACGGAGCCGGTAATGGCAGCCATGCGCGGCAGTTGTTCCTCGGTGGGAGCGGCCCATGGCCGCGATCAGAAGGCGCCGCAACCAATGGCTCAGCAGCAGCGCGAGGAACCCCGACGATACCGCGCCGCCTGCCGCTCCCGGAAGAATGCGGCACGCGACGGCACAGCCCGCTCCGGATGATGCGTCCTCAGGTGCGCGACGTACGCTTCGTACGACGGCAGCCCGAGCGCAGCGCGCGCGATTTCGGCAACGCGATGCAGCGCGGCGCGGATCACCGCGCGGCCTCCGCGAGCGCCACGTACGGCGCCTCGCTGGACGGCCCGGGCGCGCGGCGCCAGCGCAGCGCCGCGCGGATGCCCAGCAAGGCGAGCGCGAGCATGATCGCGAGGAACGCGAGCGCGAGCGATGCGTTGATCCAGTCGTTCGCGACGATGCGTTGCATGTCGGCCGCGCTCGCCGCGGGCGCGATGACTTCGCCGCGCGCCGCCGCGTCCCCGAACTTCTTCGCATGCACGAGGAAGCCGATGCGCGGGTCCTCGGAAAACACCTTCATGTACGCCGCGCTCGCGGTGCAGATGATGATCCAGAGCGTGGGCACGATCGTGATCGCCGCCCATCGGCCGCGGCCCGAGCGGACGAGCGCGACGCTGCAGTAGGTCAGCGCCATGCCCGCCAGCATCTGGTTCGCGATGCCGAACAGCGGCCACAGGCTGTTGATGCCGCCGAGCGGATCGACGACGCCCTGGTAGAGGAACCAGCCCCAGCCGCCGACGCAGAGTGCGGTCGCGAGCACGTTCGCCCACCAGCTTTCGGTCGCGCGCAGCGGCGCGTACATGCTGCCGAGCAGGTCCTGGATCATGAAACGGCCGACGCGCGTGCCGGCGTCGACCGTGGTGAGGATGAACAGCGCCTCGAACAGGATCGCGTAGTGGTACCAGAACGCGACCATGCCCTCGCCGCCGAACAGCGAACCGAGGATCTGCGCCATCCCGACCGCGAGCGTCGGTGCGCCGCCGGCGCGCGAGAGGATCGTGCCTTCGCCCACTTCCTTCGCGACGTTCGCGAGCGTTTCGGGCGTGACCACGAAGCCCCATTGCGAGATGGCCTGCGCGGCGGATTCGACGCTCGTGCCGATCAGCGCAGCCGGGGAGTTCATCGCGAAGTAGACGCCGGGCTGCAGCACGGCCGCGGCGATCAGCGCCATGATCGCGACGAACGCCTCCGTCAGCATTCCGCCGTAGCCGATCGCGCGCAGGTGCGCCTCGTTCGCGACCATCTTCGGCGTGGTGCCGGAAGCGACGAGCGCGTGGAAACCGGACACCGCGCCGCACGCGATCGTGATGAAGAGGAACGGGAACAGCGGTCCCGCCCACACGGGGCCCGTGCCGTCGACGAACTTCGTGGTCGCGGGCATCGACAGCTGCGGCGCGACGGCGACGATCGCCGCGGCGAGCAGCACCACCGTGCCGATCTTCAGGAACGTCGAGAGGTAATCGCGCGGCGCGAGCAGGAGCCACACGGGCAGCACGGCGGCGACGAAGCCGTAGCCGATCAGCAGCCACGCGAGCGCCTTCGCGTCGAACGAGAACAGCGGGCCCCACGCGGGATCGGCTGCCACGCGTCCGCCGACCGCGATCGCGAGCAGCAGCAGCACGAGGCCGATCGCCGTGACCTCGAGCACGCGACCCGGGCGGATCCAGCGCACGTACACGCCCATGAACAGCGCGATCGGGATGGTCATCGCGACGGTGAACGTGCCCCACGGGCTGTTCGCGAGCGCCTTCACGACGATCAGCGCAAGCACGGCGAGCAGCAGAACCATGATCATCAATATTCCGATCATCGCCACGACGCCCGCGGCATGGCCGAGCTCGCTGCGGATCATGTCGCCCAGCGTGCGGCCGTCGCGGCGCGTGGACAGGAAGAGCACCGTGAAGTCCTGCACGGCACCGGCGAAGACGACGCCGACGAGGATCCAGATCGTGCCGGGCAGGTAACCCATCTGCGCCGCGAGCACCGGGCCGATCAGCGGGCCGGCGCCCGCGATCGCCGCGAAGTGGTGGCCGAACAGCACGCCTTTCGACGTGGGCACGTAGTCGAGCCCGTCGTTGCGGCGGATCGCGGGCGTCGCGCGCGTCGGGTCGATGCCGAGCGCGTGGTTCGCGATCCAGCGCGCGTAGAAGCGGAACGCGATCGCGAACGTCGCGAGCGCCGCCGCCAGCAGCCAGATCGCGTTGATCGATTCGCCGCGCGACAGCGCCAGCCGTCCCAGCGCGAGCGCGCCGCCCACGGCGACCAGCAGCCAGCCGAATTTTGCTGCAATGCCGCGCATGTACCGCCCTCCCGAGGCCGGCGAGTAGCGTGTGACTTCGGGGGCGTCCGGGTCAACGGGGCCGGTGTTAGCATCGCGGCCTTTCCCGTCCCGGACACCCACCATGCGCCTGCTCGTAGCCCTCGTGCTCGCGTCGACCGCCGCAGCGGCCCACGCCGAAAGCCATCCATTCAACGTACGCGACCTCGTGACGATGGATCGCGTGAGCGACCCGCGCCTGTCGCCCGACGGCAAGTGGATCGCGTTCCAGCTGCGCGAAACCGACATGGCGGCGAACAAGGGCCAGAACTCGATCTGGCTGCGCGCAGCCGACGGCGGCGGCGAGGCGAAGCGACTGACCTCGAAGGAGCTCGCCGCGAACACGCCGCGCTGGTCGCCGGACGGAAAATCCATCCTGTTCCTCTCGGCGAAGGACGGCTCGCAGCAGGTCTGGCGCATGTCGCCCGACGGCTCGGGCGCGAAGGCCGTGACGAAGCTGCCGGTCGACGTCGGCACGTTCATGGTCGCCCCGGACGGCAAGTCGATCGCGCTCACGGCCGAGGTGTTCCCGGACTGCGACCTCGCGTGCACCGCGAAGCGCGATGCCGATCGCGCGAAGGACCCGGCGACCGGCCAGCTGTTCGACAAGATCTTCATCCGCCACTGGGACACGTGGGCGAACGGCAAGCGCTCGCAGCTGTTCATCGCGCACGACCAGCCGACGCACCTCGATGGCCGCTACACTGTCATCGGGCGAGTGATCGCCGAGGATCTCGATGTGATCGACGCGCTCTGGCCGTACGATGGGATCACCAAGATCGAGGTGCTCACCGAGCGGCCCGCGACCGCCGGCGATCAGGCCGGCGGGGAGGCAGGTTCGTCCCGCACGCCGGAGTAGAGCTCGCGCAGGGAGAGCTGTAGGCCCAGGGACGGCAGCTGGATGGTGGGGTTCTCGTCATCGGACACGCGCAAGCTCCACGTCGCATCGACCTGGCGCGTGTACACCTCGACGATTCGATTGGCCTGGGAGATGAGCACGTAGTCGACCAGGGAAGGGATCGAACGATAGCCAGCAAACTTGTCGCCGCGATCGAAGCGCTCGGTGCTCTCGCTCAATACCTCGACCACGAGGATGGGGTTGCTCAGCACGTCGTTGCTGCCCTCGTAGGTCTGCATGGCCCCGCACACGACACTGACATCGGGATAGACGAACCCGCGCGACAGCGGCACGTGGACCTTGGCATCCGCGCTGAGCACCCGGCACGGCCGGTCGCGCAAGGCCGAATGGAGCATGGCCCCGATGTTCATCGACAGCA
>CALKUS010000149.1 GCA_937996755.1 uncultured Pseudomonadota bacterium
TCGCGGCTCACGATGCGGCCGTGGCGGCGGAACACGAACACGGCGAGGTCGAACTCGCGGTCGGTCAGCTTGATCGGCGTGCCGGCCAGCGTGACGCGGCGGCGCTGCGTGTCGATCTCGTACGGCGGCACGTCGCGCAGCACGGGGTCGACGGAGCTCACGCCGGAGCGACGCAGCACGGCGTCGATGCGCGCGAGCAGCTCGGCCTTGCGCGCGGGCTTCGTGATGTAGTCGTCGGCACCGGCCGACAGGCCGGCGACGATGTCCGACTCCGAGGTCTTCGCGGTCAGGAACAGCACCGGCAGCTGCGCCTGCGTGGAATGGCGCAGCCAGTCCAGCACCTCGATGCCGGGCGTGTCCGGCAGCATCCAGTCCAGCACGACCACGTCGACGGACTCCGCGCCGAGCCGGCGGCGGAACTCGGCCGCGCTCTGGAACTGGCGCACGTTGTACCCGGCTTCGTTCAGCCAGGCGGCGAACAGATCGGACTGGTCCGAGTCGTCTTCGACGAGGCCGATGGTGAGTGCGTCTGCCATATAGGTATTCCCCTGCGGTCCCTGGATTCCCGGGAAGCGGTCGCGAGCGCGACACCAGCTTTCCCAGCCACAAGAATTCCTTTCATGCACTGTGCCACCTTTGTCGAGCGGCCGAAACGTGGCCGACGAGGCCGCTCGAGCCGGGTGCGCGACGGCGGAAGTACAGGAATTGACGGGCAATTCACTCAGCGACACGAAAATTGCGGCAACATCGGCAACACCGTCCCGGCGTCGGGGGAAGTGTCATGCGTCGTTCCAGGGCAATGCGTTTCGCCATGCTGCTCGCGTTCGTCCCGCAAATCGCAATCGCCGGCGCAGGCTTCTGGTCGTCCTCCGGGCCGTCCGGCGGCGTGGTCTACGACGTCGAGATCAACCCCGCGACGCCGACCACGCTCTACGCATCCACGCGCGGCGGAATCTTCAAGTCGATCGACGGGGGCCTGAGCTGGGCGCGCGCCCAGAACGGCATCGTCGGCAGCGCCGGCTACAACTTCCGCATCGTGCTCGACCGGGATGCCCCGGACACGCTCTACACGTTCGATGCATCGGGGCGCCTGTACCGCACGACCGACGGCGCGGCGAACTGGGCGTTGACCGGATACGTCCTGCCCACCGGCGTGCAGGCGCAGGATTTCGCGGACGTGCCGGGCAGCACCACCAACCTGTTCCTCGCCACGAGCGACTTCTCGGGGAGCGCCACGGCGACCGGCGGCCTGCTGCGTTCGACGAACGCCGGCGCATCGTTCGCACCGGCCGGCACCGGCCTGCCCGCCGGGCGCAACTTCGCTTCCGTGGCCGTGGACCCGCCGACGCCGGCCGTCGTGCTGGCGGGCGTGGACGATTTCGAGCATCCGTCGGCAGGCGCGCAACCCGCCATCTATCGCAGCAGCGACGGGGGCGCGACGTGGACTTCGGCGTTCGCCTCGCCGGACCCGGACTTCACACCCGGCGTTCCGGCCATCAGCTTCGGTCCGGGGCTTCGCGTGTACGCGTCGGGAGAATTCGCCACGTTGCTCCGCAGCGACGACGACGGGGCGAGCTGGAGCAACATCGGCACGAACGCGCAGCGGGTGCTCGCGCATCCGACGCTCGCCGACACCGTATTCATCGCGAATTCGCAGGGTTTCCTGCGCTCGACCAGCGGCGGCACCGCGCCGGTCGTCCTCAATACGGGCGCATCGCCGAATGCGACGTACACCAGCACGCTGGCGGGCGCGGCTCCGGTGCCGCCGTTCGTGAACGGAATCGTGGCCGATCCGGCGTTCCCCGCTGCGGGTACGTCGCTGTGGTTGACCGGCGACGGCAGCGGCCTGCTGCGCAGCCTCGACGCCGCGGCGGGCGGTGCCGTGACGTGGACGACCGCGCACGAAGGCCTCGTGGCGACGAACGTCCGCGCGCTGCTCGCGCACCCGCTCGGCGGTGGCCGGCTCTATGCCGGCTTCGGCGACATCTTCACGTCGTCGCCGGCGCTGTTCGTGCGGCCGACCGCCGTCGCTTCCTGGGGAACGAGCAACAACGGCCTGCGCGCGGCGCAACTGCGTGCGCTCGTGATCGATCCCACCACGGCCGGCACGGTGGCCTCGAGCGTCATCTATGCCGCAGGTCGCGAGTCGATCCAGCTCGGCAACGGCTACCGCAATGCCGGCATCTACAAGAGCAGCAACGGCGGTGCGTCGTGGAGCACCATCGCCGGCGGGCTGCCGACCATCACGTCGGGCGGCGCGACGTTCCCGAACATGGGTACGTTCCGCTCGGTCGCGCTCGACCCCCGTTCGTGCGCATCGCCGCCACCGCCGGGCGGCCCGACCGGCCCGGTCTGCACGAGCGGGCCGCTGAACACCGTGTACGCGACCGCCGCGGGCAACGGCGTGCTGGCCGCAGGCGTGCGCACGTTCGGTTTCCGCGTCATCAAGAGCACGAACGGCGGCGCATCGTGGACCGACACGTCGACGGCGCTCCAGCCGAGCACGCTCGGCCCGGCGGACCAGGCGGCGCAGGTCACTCCGGTTCCGGTCGTCCTCGACCCCAACGATTCCAACCGGATCTGGATCGGCACGTTCGCCAACATCGCGGGCACGCCGACACCCGATCCGCAGAACGGCGTGTTCCTGAGCACCGACGGCGGCGCGACCTGGACGCACCGGAGCAACGGCCTGCCGCGGCGCCCAGGCGCGACGAATACCGCGCTCGACGTGCTCTCGCTCGCGATCCACCCGACCAACAGCCAGATCCTCTGGGCCAGCACGCTGAACTCGCAGGCGCCGGCGGGCACGGGCTCGATCTACAAGACGGTGGACGGCGGCGCGACGTGGGTCCAGTCGGCGACCGGTCTCACCCCCGGCGCCGACATCCGGGCGATCCTCGTCGACCCGGCCAACCCGTTGCGGGTGTACGCCTCCGGGGCCGGCACCGAATCGAATCCCGGCTCGGTGTTCCGCAGCAACGACGGCGGCGTGACGTGGCAGTCGTTCAGCATCGGACTGCCGGCCGACGCGGCGCTGGCGCTCGCGCGCGACCCGCTCAACCCGACCCTGGTCTACGCCGGCACCAACACGGGCGTCTGGGAGATCGAGCAGGTCGCGGACAGCGACGGCGACGGCGTACCGAATGCGACCGAGAACAACGCACCGGGCGGCGGCGACGGCAACTTCGACACGTTGCCGGATGCGCAACAACCGAGCGTCGGCTCGGCCGTCGTGCTGTTCAACCGCGACGCCGAATCAGGAACCGGCGGTTCCGGCGGATGCTTCACGAGCGACGTCGTCTCGGGCACCGGCGGCGCCTGCAGCCAGGCGGTGGACGTGCAGGCCACGGTCGCGGCGCGCCACGGCAACGACCCGGTGACGGGCGTGCCCGGCGCGTCGTATGCCTATCCGCGCGACCTCGTGCGCTTCGAGATCCTGGACTGCGCGCACGCCGTCGTCGACGTCACGTTCCACAACGCGAACTTCACGGTGCCCGGCTGGACGTTCCGCTTCTTCGGCCCGCAGCAACCGGGCAACGACGCGACGATCGGCTGGTACGACTTCAGCAGCCGCGCGCAGCGCACCGCGCCGAACAAATGGCGACTCACGCTGGACGCGAACCAGTTCGGCAGCTATCGCCCGGTGCCCAACGCGATCCTGTTCGAGGGCGGGCCCGCGTGCTACAGCGACGCGCAGTTCAAGGACGGCTTCGAGGACGGCGCGACGCCGGCCGGCTGCAACTGACGCCGCGACCGACGCTCAGGCCGGTGCGACGTTCGCGTCGCCCGGCTCGTCGCCGCCGTCGCGCGGCAGCCAGCGCAGCCACAGCAACCAGACGACGAGCGCGTCGATGATGATGAGCGCCTGCCAGATGTAGAGGTGGAACCACTCGAACCAGGTGTGGTTCCACTGGCCCAGGTAGAACAGGCTGATGATGCGCACGATGTTCAGTGCCTGGATCGCCAGGAAGCCGATGGCGAAACCGATCAGACGATGCTTCCACGGCGCCGGGAACGCGAACACCGCCGCGAACAGGATGATCACCGCTTCCATGCCGTTGCAGCCGCGCTCGACCTGCACCGCGAATCCGTTCGCCGTGCTCTGGATGATCTTGCCGTAGGAGATCGCGTCGTCGTCGAACAGGTGGATCAGCGTCGTGCACACCTTGGCGATGCCGGAGGTGAACGGATCGACCACCCACTGCTCGACGGGATTGAGCACGTACAGGCCGAACAGGCCGAGCAGCAGGACGACGAACAGGAGCGAGAAGCGCAGCATCGAAAGCGAGGTCCGGACAGCGAGGCCGGCGATGCTAGCATTTGCCGCATGAATCCCGCGTCCAACCTGTTCCTGGTGGGGCCGATGGGCGCGGGCAAGAGCACCATCGGCCGGCGGCTCGCCGACCACTTCCGGCTCGCGTTCGTCGACCTCGACCAGGAAATCGAAGCCCGGACCGGTGCGACGGTCGCGCTCATCTTCGAGCTGGAGGGCGAGGCGCGCTTCCGCGACCGCGAGAGCGCCGTGCTCGACGAGCTCGCTGCCGGCGAGGGGCGGCTCGTGGCGACGGGCGGCGGCACGGTGCTGCGCGAGCACAACCGCGCGGTACTGCGCGCGCGCGGCTTCGTCGTCTACCTGCGCGCGTCGATCGCGCAGCAAATGGCACGCCTCGCGCGCGACCGCAAACGACCGCTGCTGCAGGGGCCGGACAAGCGGCAGAAGCTCGAGCAACTGGCACGCGAGCGCGAACCGCTCTATCTGGAAGTGGCGGACTTCGAGGCCGGCGGCGCCGACCTCACGCCGAACCACGCCGCGCAGCGGCTCGCGGTCGAGCTCGAGCAGCGCTGGCAGCGCGCGCCGGCGACGTTGCCGGCATGAACGCGGGCCGCGTCGCCGTCGCGCTCGGCGAGCGCAGCTACGACGTGCGCATCGGCGCGGGCCTGCTCGCGGCCGGCGCGTGGCACGAGTGGCTGCGCGGCGCGCACGCGCTCGTGCTGAGCGACGAGCGCGTCGCGCCGCTCTACCTGCCGGCCGTGCGCACGGTGCTCGCCGGCCGCACCGTGCACGAGCTCGTGATCCCCGCGGGCGAATCGAGCAAGACGCTGGAGATCGCGGGCCGCGCGTTCGCCCTGCTCGCGGACGCGGGCGCGAGCCGCGATGCGTGCATCGTCGCGCTCGGCGGAGGCGTGGTCGGCGACCTCGCCGGCTTCGTCGCGGCCTGCTGGATGCGCGGCGTGGACTTCGTGCAATTGCCCACCACGCTGCTCGCGATGGTCGATTCGTCGGTCGGCGGCAAGACCGCCGTCAACCTGCCGCAGGGCAAGAACCTGGTCGGCGCGTTCCACCAGCCGCGTGGCGTCGCGATCGACGTCGACACGCTGCGCACGCTGCCGCCGCGCGAGCTCGCGGCGGGCTGGGCGGAAGTCGTGAAGTACGGCGCGATCCGCGACGCGGCGTTCTTCGCATGGCTCGCGACGCACGCGGATGCGCTGCGCGCGGGCGACGTGGCGTTGCGCGCCGAGGCGATCGCGCGTTCGGTCGCGCACAAGGCGGAGGTCGTGGCGCGCGACGAACGCGAACAGGGTGAGCGCGCGCTGCTGAATTTCGGCCATACCTTCGCGCACGCCATCGAAACAGTGAGCGGCTACGAGCGCTGGCTGCACGGCGAAGCGGTGGCGATGGGCATGGTGCTCGCGGCGCGGCTGTCGGCCCGGCTCGGGCTCGCACCCGCGGCGGACGGCGACGCGTTGCGTTCGTTGCTGGTCCGCTACGAACTGCCGGTCGCGCTGGACGGCACGCTCGACCCGGAACGCCTGCTGGCGGCCATGCGGCTCGACAAGAAGGCGCAGAGCGGCCGCCTGCGGCTCGTGCTCTGGCGCGGCATCGGCGCCGCGTTCGTCACGGGCGACGTACCGGACGCGGACATCCTGGCCGTGCTGCGAGGCGCCTGAACGGCGCTTCGCCTTACAATCGGGCCATGCGCATCTTCATGCAATGCAAGCCGGCCGCGAAGGAATCGCCCCGCTATTACCACCTGATCCTGCAGCAGGACCTGCTCGGCGGATGGACGCTCATCCGCGAATGGGGCCAGCAGGGCGGGCGCGCCAGCATGCGTCGCGACGTCTACCTCGAGCGTGAACCAGCCGAGACCGCGCTCGTGCAGGCGCGCGACCAGCAGCTCCGCAAGGGTTTCCAGGTCATGTTCATGCAGGGCATGGACGCACCGGTCGGCTCCTCCTATGAAGATTGACGCCCGCGCGCTCGCCGCGCTCGCACTGAGCCTTTCGCCCGTGCTCTGGGCGGCGGACGCCGACAAGCCCGGCGGCAAGCGCATCTGCGTCCCGAGCGACGACGGTC
The DNA here is from genome assembly GCA_937996755.1 of uncultured Pseudomonadota bacterium. Classification (GTDB taxonomy): domain Bacteria; phylum Pseudomonadota; class Gammaproteobacteria; order Xanthomonadales; family Ahniellaceae; genus CALKUS01. The sequence continues at coordinate 6,356 of CALKUS010000149.1, forward strand.
GCACCTGGGTCTGCGGCACGCCCGATTCGCCGCCGCCCGAGCGCAGCCTTTCCGAGGTGCGCAGCAGCGAGCCGTCGCCCGAGCCGCCGATGTTCCTCAGCAATCCCGACGCGGCGGCGTCCGCGCCGAACGTGGACCTGAGCGCGCCGCCGCCGGAGCCCGCGCCGGTCGACGAATTCGCGGGCGGCGGCCGTGCCGCGCCGACGACCGAGGTGCCCGACACCGCGGACGCCGCGCCGATCGAGGAAGCCGCGCCCGTCCCGTCCGAGCCGATGCCCGAGCCCGAGCCGGTCGTCGAGCCGCCCGTACCGTCGCAGCCGGACATCGTCGGCGCCGATGCGGCCCAGGCCGGCACGCCCGCGCTGCTCGCCGCGCCGAGCGAAGATCGCGGTTTCCCGCTCGCGCCCACGCCGAGCCCCGGCGAGCCGCTGCCCGCCGAGAGCGCGCCGCCCGAGCCCGAGCCGGCGTCGGTCGTCGCGGAGGAACCGGCCGCGCCGGATCCGAACGTGGCGGCCCCGGTCGAGCCCGAGCCGATCGTCGCAGCACCGGCGCCGGTGGCGCCGGAACCGGAAGCCGCTGCGCCGGAACCGGAGCCCGCCGCGAGCGAACCCGCACCCGTCGCGAGCGAACCCGAACCCGAAACCGAAACCGAACCGGTCGTCGCCGAGACCATCGCCGCCGAGCCGGCGTCGGCGCCCGTCGTCGCGACGACGCTCGCGTCGGCACCGCGCAACAGCACGGCGTTCCTCGCGATCGCGCCCGGCCATTACACGCTGCAGCTCGCGCGCGCCGCGAGCCAGTCGGGCTTCGCGACGCTGCTCGGCACGCTGGGCCTGCGCGGCGAAGAGGCGTACTCGGTGCCGCTGTCGGCCGGCGGCGCACCGAGCTGGCTGCTGCTCTGGGGCGATTTCGAAAACCTCGACGTGGCGCGCGCCGCCGCGGCGCAGCTCGCGCCGCGCACCGCCGCGTGGCCGCGTCGCGCCGCGCCGATCCAGGACGAGTTGCGCGCCGCCGGCGCGCGCTGACCCACTGCTGAGTCACGGAAGACATGCGATGAACGTACCCCTGCGCAACGATCGTTTCCTGCGCGCGCTCGCACGCGAGCCGGTGGACCGCACGCCGGTCTGGATCATGCGGCAGGCGGGCCGCTACCTGCCGGAATACCGCGCGACGCGCGCGCGTGCCGGCAGCTTCCTCGCGCTCGCGAAGACGCCCGAGCTGGCCTGCGAGGTCACGCTGCAACCGCTCGAGCGTTTCGCGCTCGACGCCTCGATCCTGTTCTCCGACATCCTCACGGTGCCGGACGCGATGGGCCTCGGGCTGTCGTTCGCGGAAGGCGAAGGGCCGCAGTTCGCGCACCCGGTGCGCTCGGCCGCCGAAATCGATCGGCTGCCGCAACCGGACCCGGAACGCGAGCTGCGCTACGTGATGGACGCGGTGCGGCTGATCCGGCGCGAGCTGGCCGGCCGCGTGCCGCTGATCGGCTTCGCGGGCAGCCCGTGGACGCTCGCGTGCTACATGGTCGAGGGCGGCGGCAGCAAGGAATTCGCGCGCATCAAGGGGCTCGCCTGGGAATCGCCGGCGCTGCTGCAGAAGCTGCTCGCGCACCTTGCGGAAGCGGTCGCGAACTACCTCGCGGCCCAGGTCGCCGCTGGTGCGCAGGCGTTGATGGTGTTCGATACGTGGGGCGGCGTGCTCACGCCCGCGCACTACCGCGAGTTCTCGCTGCGCTGGTTGGCCGACATCGCGGCGCGGTTGCCGCGCAACGGCGTGCCGCTGATCTTCTTCTCGAAGGGCGTGACGCAGCTCGAGGCGATCGCGGCGAGCGGCTGCGACGCGATGGGCATCGACTGGACGCAGGACCTGGGCGATGCGCGCAGGCGCGTGGGCTCACGCGTCGCGCTGCAGGGCAACCTCGATCCGGCCGCCCTGTACGCGGGCGACGCTGCGGTACGCGACGCCGTCGCCGCGACGCTCGCGTCGTACGGTGCCGGGCCCGGCCATGTGTTCAACCTCGGCCACGGCATCACGCCGGGCGTCGATCCGGCACGCGTGAAGACGCTCGTCGACGCCGTGCACGAGCTGTCCGCGCCGTATCACGCTCCCGCGGCGGCGCGGTAGGAGCGACACCGCGCAGCGGCCGCGTCCAGCGCGGCGAACAGGCCCGCGGACGTCGCGGGCTTGCGCAGGAAATCGTCGAACCCCGCTTCGCGGCAACGTGCTTCCGCGTCCGCTTCGCTGCGCGCGGTCAGCGCGATCGCGTCGAGGCGTTCGTGCGGAGCGAGGCGGCGACGCAACATGCCGAGCAGGCGCAGCCCGTCGACGCCCGGCAGGTCCAGGTCCAGCAACGCGACGTCGAACGTCCGCTCGGCCGCCAGGCGCAGCGCATCGAGCCCGTTGGCGCCCGCTTCCACGCGGTGGCCCGCGGTGCGCAGCAGCTCGAGCAGCCACGCGCGCGTGGCCGGGTCGTCTTCGACGACGAGCAGGTCGAGCTTCACGTTCGACGGCGACGGCGGGTCCGCGCGCGGCGCGACGACTTCCGGCGGCGGGCACGGTGCGAGCGGCACGCGCACCGTGAACGTGCTGCCGCGACCGAGCTCGCTGCGCACGTCGAGCTCGCCGCCCATCAGCACCACGATGCGTTGCGAGATCGCGAGGCCGAGGCCGCTGCTGCCGTGGCGGCGCTCCGAACCCTGCTCGAAGCGCTGGAACAGCCGTGCGAGCATTTCCGGCGACATGCCCGGCCCGGTGTCGCGCACGATGAACTCGAGCGTGCGCTCGCCCGGTGCCGCACGCTTCAGCTCCAGCTCGACGTGACCCTTGGTCGTGAATTTCAGCGCGTTGTTGACGAGGTTCAGCAGCACCTGGCGCAGGCGCAGCGCGTCCACGTGCACCCACTCGGGGACGTCGTCGTCGATCGCGACGGCGAGCCCGACGTGCTGCGCGGCCGCGAGCGGCGTTTCGAGCGTGGCCACCTCGTCGACGAGCGCGCGCAGCGAGCACGGCGCGGGATCGAGCTCCAGCCGGCCCGATTCGATGCGCGAGAGGTCGAGCAGGTCGTTGATGAGACGCAGCAGGTGCTCGCCGGACCGCTGCACCGTTTCGGCGTAGCCGCGCTGGCGCGCGTCGAGCCCGGTGCGCAGCAGCAGCTCGGTCATGCCGAGCAGCCCGCTCATCGGCGTGCGGATCTCGTGGCCGATGTCGGCGACGAAGTCGGACTTCGCGCTGCTCGCGCGCTCGGCCGCGAATCGCCGCTCCTCGGCGAGCGCGAACGCATGGCGCCGCTCGACGCGCGCGCGATAGGCACGCACGGCGAGCCATGCGAGCAGCGCGGCGAGCGCGGCATAGCCGGCATACGCCCACGGCGTGCGCCACGGCGGCGGCGACACCGAGATCGCGAGCGGTGCGTCGACTTCGCGCCACACGCCGCTGTTGTTGCTCGCGGCGAGATGCAGCTGGTAGTCGCCCGCGGGCAGGCGCGGATAGCTGCGCTCGCCGGCCGCTTCCACCCAGTCGGCGTCGTAGCCGTCGAGCCGGTAGCGATAGCGGTTCGCCTCCGGCGCCGCGAACGACAGCGCGCGCACGACGACGCGCAGGTCCTGGTCGTCGTGCGCGAGCGCAACGGCCGTGTCGCGGGCGAGCGCGCGCTCGACGCCGCCGCGACGCACGGACAGCGAGTCGAGCACCACGCGCGGGGCAACCGTGTTGTCGGCGAGCGCGGACGGATCGAACGCAACGATGCCGATCGCGCTCGACAGCAGCACGCTGCCGTCGCGTCGGCGCGCGGGCAGCACGAGGTCGAACTCGTCGGCAGGCAGGCCGTCGGCCTGCGTCCAGCGGCGCAATGCACGGTGCGCCGGGTCGTAGCGCCACAGCCCGCGCGGCCCGCTGAGCCAGACACGCTGCTCGCCGTCGAGCCAGAGGCCGCCCACTTCGGCCACCGGCAGTCCCTGCTCCGCGCCGATGCTTTCGATCTCCGCGAACTTTCCGTCGTCGACGCGTCCGTGCACGAGCGCGCCGGTGCGATGCAGCCACAGCGTTCCGTCGGGCGCGAGCGCGATCGCGTGGATGCGCGCATCGGGTAGCCCCGCGACCGGCGCGAACGCATCGCCACCGGGCGCGAGCACGTCGATGCC
>CALKUS010000150.1 GCA_937996755.1 uncultured Pseudomonadota bacterium
GTTCACGTCGAAGGCGAAGGCGAGCGCGCACCTCGCCGGTGGCGCGAAGAAGGTGATCATCTCGGCGCCGGGCGAGAAGGACGTCGACAACACCATCGTCTACGGCGTGAACCACCAGACGCTCAAGGCGTCGGACCAGGTGATCTCGAACGCCTCGTGCACGACGAACTGCCTCGCGCCGCTCGCGAAGGTGCTGCACGAGAAGATCGGCATCGTCCATGGCCTCATGACGACGATCCATGCGTACACGAACGACCAGGTCCTCACCGACGTGTTCCACAAGGACCTTCGCCGCGCGCGCAGCGCGACGATGTCGCAGATCCCGACGAAGACCGGCGCTGCCGCGGCGGTCGGCCTCGTGCTGCCCGAGCTCAACGGCAAGCTCACCGGCTTCTCGATGCGCGTGCCGACGATCAACGTCTCCGTCGTCGACCTCTCGTTCGTCGCCGCGAAGGCCACCACGAACGCCGAGATCGACGCGGCGATCGAGGACGCGTCGAAGGGCGCGCTGAAGGGCATCATCGGCGTCAACCGCAAGCCGCTCGTTTCGGTCGACTTCAACCACGACCCGCGCTCGTCGATCTACGACGCGACGCTCACGCAGGTCATGGGCGGCACGCTCGTGAAGGTGTGCGCGTGGTACGACAACGAGTGGGGCTTCAGCAATCGCATGCTGGACACGACGCTCGCGTTGATGGCGGCGCGCTGACTGGTTCTTTCGTTTCTTCCTCGAAGCCGGCGCGTTGAAAACGTCCAGGCGGGACGACGCGAGGTCAGGTCGCGTCGGCTTCGAATGAAGAAGGGCCGGAGCAGGCCCGCCCCAGTCGATCCCGCACCGCCGCCCATTCGTCTCCGTCGGGCGGTGCTTCCACCAGGATGCGGTCCGCGTCCTCGGCGTCGAGCTCGCGCAGCGCGGCGTACAGGTTGCGCGCGTACTCCGACGCATCGGCAGGCAGCGTCAGCCCGTCCACGCCGGCGATCGGCTCGCCGCGCAGCAACACGACGTAGCGCTCGCCTTCCGCGTCCGCGCGTCCGACGGCGCGCTTGATCGAGCTGCGGGCCATCAGCTCCGCCGGCGTGCGCGGCGCGTAATGGCTCGCGAGCGCGCCGGACACGCGCGGGCTCGCCGCGACCGCGCCCACTTCGACGCGACCGATCGCCGCTTCGAGCTCGGCGACCGCGATGCGTCCCGGGCGCAATACGCGCGGCGTTTCGCGTGAAAGATCCACGATCGTCGATTCGATGCCCACGTCGCAGGGCCCGCCGTCCAGCACCACGCGTAGGTCGGCGCCGAATTCGCGGCGCACGTGCTCGGCCGTCGTCGGGCTGATGTGGCCGAAGCGGTTCGCGGACGGCGCCGCGAGCGCGCCGTCGAACGCCCGCAGCACGGCGAGCGCGACGGGATGGTCGGGCACGCGCAGGCCGATCGTGTCCTGCCCGCCCGTCACCGCATCGGGCACGTGCGCCGCGCGCGGCACGATCAGCGTGAGCGGCCCGGGCCAGAACGCCCGCGCAAGCGCCTCCGCGCGTGGATCGGCCGTGCGCGACCACCGTGCCAGCCACGTCGCATCGCCGAGGTGGACGATCAGCGGATGGTCGGCGGGCCGACCCTTGAGCGCGAAGATGCGGGCGACGGCGGCGGCGTTCGCGGCGTCGCCAGCCAGGCCATAGACGGTTTCGGTCGGCAGGCCGATCACGTCGCCCGCGCGCAGGGCGGCGACGGCGGCGTCGATGGCGGCGGGGACGATGGGTGGATGGCGGCTCACCGCGGAAGCATAGCGGCCCGTCCTGCCGTGCCACGAGCGGACGAATCCTCCCGGCCGACTGGCGCTCCGCGGCAGAACCTGACGTCCTGCGTCAGCTTTTCGCTGCACTGCGGCAAGACTGTGGCTGCACGAACGCGTATATCCATCCCCGCTCCGCCTACGGGCTGAGTGCCGACTCCGCCTCTGGGCAGGGACACTCCGGGTGCAGACGGAGCATCGCGGGACGCGGTGCGACGGGGAGCGGCGCGATGAGGCATGCGAGAGGGCGTGCCTGCAGCAACCCCGGCCCGTGCGCGCCGCAGGACGCGCCGGGCAGTTGTCGTCCGGTGCGCCGCCCACGAAACGGCGCGCGGGGATGGGACGGCAACGGCGCGACGGCGGCAACGCGCGGTCGCAGGGGTCTGCTCGGGGCAAGGCGGCCGTTGCCGCCTTGCCGGGGGACAACCTGACCAAGGACATCGCACGATGAGCTCACGCAGCATCCATGGCCTGCGCCTGGCCGCGCTCGTGCTGGGGCTTTGCGCCGCCGGCTTCGCGTTCGCGCAGAGCACCCGGCCGATCGCCGGCAATCCACCCGTATTCATCCCGCCGCCGGTCGTCGACGAAGACACCAGTGCGGACGTCGTCGCCGTCGCGATCGACAACGCGCGCGGCGTCGACCGCAAGCTCGACTACACGGCGCTGACGCAGTACGGGCCGTGGGACGACCGCAACTACCAGCTGCGCCAGAAGGACCTCGAGTACCTGTCGCCGAAGGAAACCGAGGCGCAGGACCCGATCCCCGCGTTCTACCGCGTCGAGATGCGCAAGGCGAACGCGAACCTGCCGAAGGAAGGTCCCGCGCAGTATCCGCGCAGCGCGCTGAACGGCTACCTCGCGAAGTACGGCGGCTACAAGATCAACGGCGTCGTGCACTCGCGCATCCGCTCCGAAGGCGGCCGCTTCGAGATCCTGCGCGGCAAGGCCGAGGCGGAAGACGTCTCCGGCGAACTTCCGAACTTCGTCGGCGGCGAGGTGCGCATCACCACGCCGGCCGGCGCCGCCGAGTCGGCGATCGCGATCAATCCGGTCAACAACAACCTCGTGATCGCGGGCTCGAACGGCCCCGGCTCGGGCCAGAAGATGTGGTACTCGAGCAACGGCGGCGTGAGCTGGTCGGGGCCCGTTTCGCTCGCGAACACGTGCTGCGACCCGGCCGTGGGCTGGTCGCCCGATGGCACGGTCGCGTACGCGGCCGCACTGTCGACCGTCGTGGGTTCCGGCACGAACGTGCTGTTCTACCGCTCGACGAACAACGGCCAGACCTGGACGCTCGCAAAGCAGCTCAACAACGCGAACGCGTCGGACAAGGAATACTTCACGGTCGACCCGGGCGCGAGCTCGCCGTTCCGCGGCCGCATCTACCTGGCGTGGCACGACTCGAACGTGCAGAAGTTCTCGATGTCGTCCGACGGCGGCATCACCTGGAGCGCGATCCAGACGCTCGATTCCGCGAGCCGCGGCATCGGCTCCGACCTCACCACGGACCCGGCCGGCAACGTCTACTTCTTCTTCCCGACCACGTCCGGCGGCAGCAACGCGAAGCAGATCCGCGTGCTGAAGTCGACCAACGGCGGCACCAGCTTCGGCACGGGCGTCACCGTGTCCACGACGAACGCGGACTTCGACTTCCCGATCCCCGCGATGGAGACGCGCCGCGCGTTCGTGTACGTGTCGGCCGACCATGACCGTTCGGGCGGCTCGTTCAACGGCCGCCTGTACGTGTCGTGGACCGACACGAGCACGACCGAGAACAACAACACGGCGTCCGCGAACCACGCGGTGATCCGCGTCGCGTACTCGAGCGACGGCGGCGCCACGTGGACGGTCCGCACGCCGCATCCGACGGCGGACGTGAGCACGGTCGACCGCTTCAACCAGTGGCTCAGCGTGGACAACACGGGCCGCGTGTTCGTCATGTACTACGACACGCGCCATTCCTCGGGCCGCACCGGTACGGACATCTACTACAGCGTGTCGAGCGACGGCGGCAACACGTGGAGCGCCGGCACGCGGCTCACGTCCGTCACGTCGCGCAACATCACCGACTCGTTCGAGTGGGGCGACTACAACGGCATGGACGCGATGATGCAGAACCTCATCGCGATCTACACCGACAACCGCGACGAGTCCGGCGGCACCGCGCAGTCGATCGACGTCTACGGCGTCGGCTTCACCGGCGGCACGCCGCAGAACAACCCGCCGACCGCGAACTACTCGTTCTCGACCAGCGGCCTCACGGCCAGCTTCACCGACTCCTCCAGCGACAGCGACGGCACGATCGCGTCGCGCACCTGGACGTTCGGCGACGGCGGCACGTCGACGGCGACGAATCCGACGCGCACGTACGCGGCGGCCGGCACGTACAGCGTGCAGCTGACGGTCACCGACAACGGCGGCGCGACGAACAGCGTCACGAAGTCGGTCACGGTGTCGGCCGGCAACGCGGCGCCCGTCGCGAACTTCACGTTCGCCACGAGCGGCCTGACGGCGACGTTCACCGACAGCTCCACCGACCCCGACGGCACGATCGCGTCGCGCAGCTGGAACTTCGGCGACGGCACCACGTCCACCGCGACGAACCCGTCGAAGACGTATTCGGCAGCCGGCACCTACAGTGTCTCGCTGACGGTCACCGACAACGCGGGCGCGACGAACACGAAGACCTCGTCGGTCACCGTCTCTTCGAGCGGCTGCGGCGGCACGGTGCTCTGCAACGGCGTGGCCGTCACCGGCCTGGGCGCCAGCACCGGCAACTCGCTCAACTACACGATGGTGGTGCCGGCCGGCGCGACCGGCCTGAAGTTCACGATCGCCGGCGGCACGGGCGACGCGGACCTCTACGTGAAGTTCGGCAGCGCGCCCACCGACACGGTGTACGACTGCCGTCCGTACGCGTCGGGCAACTCGGAGACGTGCAACATCGCCACGGCGCAGGCCGGCACGTACTTCGTGCGCCTGAAGGCCTACTCGACCTTCAGCGGTGTCTCGCTCACCGGCAGCTACACCACCGGTGGCGGCGGACAGACGTACACGAACGGCACCGACGTGAACATTCCCGACAACAACACGACGGGCGTGACGAGCAGCATCGTGGTGTCGGGTCGCACGGGCAACGGGCAGGCGAGCACGCCGGTCGCCGTGTCGATCGTGCACACGTACATCGGCGACCTGATCGTCGACCTGATCGCGCCGGACGGCTCCGTGTACAACCTGCACAACCGCACGGGCGCAGGCACCGACAACATCAACCAGACCTACACGGTGAACCTGTCCAGCGAAGCGATGAACGGCACCTGGCTGCTGCGCGTATCGGATCGCGCCGCGGTCGACACGGGCCGGATCGATTCCTGGTCGATCACGTTCTGAGCGGCTTCGTGCGGGGCGATGCGCCCCGCACGCGTTCTTCCCGAACGCCGGCATGGAAACGTGCCGGCGTTTTCTTTTCTTGCGCTCGCGGCGCGCGCCGGAAATCAGGTTCAAGATCAAGATCAAGGGAATTTCGCCTCCCGGCGACGAGAGGAGGGCGGCCCGCCCCGCCCTCCTCTCGACTCCTCCCCGGGCGGGAAGCGCGCTGCTCTCGACCCGCCCAGATGGAGCAAGAATTCTCGACGCGGATGACGCGCTGTCGTCGCGAATCAGAGGGCGGGTAATCTGGCTCGCGCTGCGCGCTCGCTTCGCAGGAAATCGAAGCAACGCGCGCCGGCTACCGCGCCTGCGGTACCGAGGTCCGATCGCTTGCGCGCCAGGCCCGCGCGGTCGGGCCTGGCGCTGCCTCAGGCAAGTCGACGAGAAA
>CALKUS010000151.1 GCA_937996755.1 uncultured Pseudomonadota bacterium
GGCCGGCGCGTTGCTGCGCCGGGCGCCAGACGACGCGCACGTGCGCAAGGCCGGCGCGCGCGTCGCGCAGGCCGCGGGACAGCACGACGAAGCCGTCGCGCACTGGCATCGCGCGACGGAGCTCGTTCCGGGCGACGTCGAGGCGTGGCGCGGACTGGGTGCGGCGGCCGTCGCCGCGCGGTTGTTCGACGTCGCCGAGCAATCGGCCGAGCGACTGCTCGCGATCGAGGGCGAGACCGCGCGCGGATGGATCGACGTGGGCCACGTGCGCTGGCTGAAGCGCGACGAGGGCGGCGCGCGCGCGGCGTTCGCGCGTGCGCTCGCGCTCGATCCGACCGAGCTGCGCGCGCGCTGGATGCACGCGCACACGCCGCCGACGCTGGTGTTCGCGGACGACGCCGCGATCGCCGCGTGGCGCGCGGAGTGGCGCGAATGCATCGCGTACTTCGCGGCGCTGGACGCGTCCGCGCCCGGCATGGCGGCGCGCATCGAGGATGCGACCAGCCTCGCCACCGATTTCTTCTTCCACTACTTCGGCGACGGATTCGACGCCGACCACCGGCACGCGGCGGCCGTGCTGCGCAAGCTCGCGCGAATCGCGCGACCCGATGCGCCCGCGGCTTCGCGCGGGCCCGGCGCGAAGCCGCGCATCGGCTTCGTCTCGCGCTGCTTCTACGGGCACAGCGTGGCGCGCGTGTTCGAGCGGCTGGTGACGGCGCTCGACAACCGCAGCCACGAGCTCGTGCTGTTCCAGCTCGGACGACATCGCGACGAAGTGACCGAGCGCTTCGTGCGTCACGCGCACGTGCACGTCGCCGCCGACGCACGACCCGCGACGTGGCGCCAGCTCATCCTGGACCAGCGGATCGACGTGCTCGTCTACCTCGACGTGGGCCAGGAAGGCCTGGTGTCGTGGCTCGCTGCGCAACGCCTCGCGCCCGTGCAGTGCGCGCTCTGGGGCCACCCGATCGGCACCGGCTTCGATTCGATCGACTGGTTCCTCACGCCCGACGCGGCGGAGCGGACGGATGCCGAGGGCGACTACGTCGAGAAGCTCGTGCGCCTGCCCGGCATCGGCTGCTGGTTCGCGCGCCCGGCATGGACGGGTGCGCCGCGCGTGCGCGCGCCCGGTGCGCCGGCACGATTCCTCGTCGCGCAGGGCGTGGCGAAGATCACGCCGCGCCACGACGCGCTCTATGCGCGCATCCTCGAGCAGCTGCCGGGCGCAACGCTCGACGCGCTCGCGACGCAGCGCCCGGACCAGCGCGAAGCGCTCGCCGCGCGTTTCGCGCGCGCCGGCATCGCCGCGGGTCGCGCGACCGTGCACGAGCAGAAGCCGCACGAGGGTTTCGTTGCGCTCGCGCGCGACTGCGACGTGAACCTCGACACGATCGGTTTCTCGGGCGGCATCTCGTCGTTCGAGCTGCTCTGGCTCGACACGCCCACCGTCACGCTGCCCGGGCGCTCGCTGCGCTCGCGGCAGACCGCCGGCATGCTGTCGCTGCTCGAGCTGCCGCAGCTCGTCGCGCAGGACGAAAACGACTACGTGCGCATCGCCGTGGAGCTCGGCCGCTCGGCCGACCTGCGCGCCGAGCTCGGCGCGTGCATCGCCGAGCGCAAGCACCGGCTGTTCGAGGACGAGCGCGTCCCGCAGGCGTTCCGCGAGTTCATCGCGCGCGTCGCCGCGCGCTAGTCCGAGTTTCTCAACGGTCGCGGTGGATCGCGTACGCGGCGAGCGTCGCGAGCGCGTCGCGCCATGGCGACGGCGCCAGCGCGTCGAGGCCGGCGAGCGCCGCGTGCGCGTGCCGCCCGGCCGCCTGCTCGGCATAGGCGAGCGCGCCGCAGTCGCGCACGACCGCGAGGATCTCCGCGAGACGCTCGACCGAACCCTGCTCGAGCGCTTCGCGGATCATCGCGCGCTCGCTCGCAGGCGCGACGGCGAGCGCGCGGATGATCGGCAGCGTCGGCTTGCCTTCGGCGAGGTCGTCGCCGGCGTTCTTGCCCGAGACCTTCGCGTCGGCGACGTAGTCGAGCAGGTCGTCCGCCACCTGGAACGCCATGCCGAGGTCGTGGCCGTAGCGCGCGAGCGCTTCCTCGGCCGCGGGCGGCAGGCCCGCGAGGATCGCGCCGAGCCGCGTCGCGGCCGCGAACAGCACGGCGGTCTTGCGCTCGATGACCGCGAAGTACGCGGGCTCGTCGACGTCGGGATTGTTGAGGTGCATGAGCTGCAGCACCTCGCCCTCGGCGATCGCGTTTGTGGTGTCGGCGAGCACCTGCATGATGCGCATGCGGTCGAGCTCGACCATCAGCTGGAACGCACGCGAATAGAGGAAGTCGCCGACCAGGATGCTCGCCGAATTGCCCCAGAGCGCGTTCGCGGTCGCGCGGCCGCGGCGCAGCCGGGACTCGTCGACCACGTCGTCGTGCAGCAGCGTCGCGGTGTGGATGAACTCGACGATCGCGGCCGCGTTCACGTGCTGGTCGCCCGCGTAGCCGGCCGCGCGTGCCGCCAGCAGCACGAGCAGCGGCCGCAGCCGCTTGCCGCCCGCGCCGACGATGTGTTCGGCCACCTGGTTCACGAGCAGCACGTCGGAGCCGAGCCGTGCGCGGATCAGTGCATCGACGCGCGCCATCTCGGGCTTGGCCAGTGCCTGCACGGCCGTCAGGTCGGGCACCGGGGCGAGGACGCGGGCGGCGGAATCGTTCAAGGCGGAAAAAGGCGGTCCGGGACGCGCGGCAGCATAGCCGATGGACCCCCTGCTAGAATTCGATCCCGGTCGCGGCCGCGCCGTTTTCCTACACGGCGGCGCGGCGAACCGCCATCGCCACCGACTGCCGCGTCCGGCAGCATCGGTCTCGAAGCAACCCCCGGAAGGATCGACATTCCATGGCACGCGGCGTCAACAAGGTCATTCTCGTCGGCAACCTCGGTGCCGACCCGGAAACGCGCTACACCGCGAACGGCGGCGCGATCACCTCCATCCGCATCGCCACGTCGGAGAGCTGGACCGACAAGCAGACGGGGCAGAAGCAGGAACGCACCGAGTGGCACCGCATCAAGTTCTTCGGGAAGCTCGCGGAAATCGCGGGCGAGTACCTGAAGAAGGGACGCCAGGTGTACGTCGAGGGCAGCCTGCGCACCGACAAGTACACCGACAAGGAAGGCGTGGAGCGTTTCTCCACCGACATCATCGCGAACGAGATGCAGATGCTCGGCGGCCCGGGCGACCGCGGCGGTGCCGAGATGGGCGGCGGCCGCGAAGCGGGCGGCGGTGGCCGCGAGTTCGGTGGCGGCTCGTCGCGAGGCGGCGGTGCACCGGGCGAGCGGGCGCCGCGTGGCGCGCCCCGCGCGCAGGAGCCGCGTCCCGGCTCGTCCGCGCCGGCGTCGTTCGACGACGACGACATCCCCTTCTAGTCGGTATCGCTTCGCGCGGCGTCGTTCGGGACACCGCGCGCACGAGTGCCGATGCCGAATACCTCGGCGCCGCGGCGCGCGATCGCGTCGCCGCGCCCGTTCCCACCAGCCGTGG
>CALKUS010000152.1 GCA_937996755.1 uncultured Pseudomonadota bacterium
CAAGTTGGCCACGCACGACAGCGGCAGGCGGACCTTGGACTCGAGCACGTCGCGCAGGTTCCTGCCGACGAGCAAGGTCATCACCATGAACGGTCCAGCCTCGCACTGGCCGAGCTCGACGACCTTCACCACGTGAGGCGAACGCAGCCGAGCGAGCGCCCTCGCTTCCTGCTCGAGGCGCGGGCCTTGCGCAGGATCCAGCAGCGTTTTCAGCGCCAGGCGCTGCCCCGTACGATCGTGCTCGACCTCGTAGACGATGCCCGTGCCGCCGACGCCGATGACGCGGATGACGCGATAGCGCCCATCGATCAGGGTGCCTGGAGCAAGCTCGGATGGGTCCGTCGCTTGCTGGAAGGCATAGCCTCCGCCAGGGAGCGGCTTCTTCGGGGGGGAGTTCGCCACCGTGGGGACCGGACCCGAGTGTACCGTCATGGGCTCGGCTTGAATACCAGGACTCTTAGAACTAGCGTCAACGCGGGCAGCGGCGCCGCGGTCTCCTTGCTGAGCAGCGCCGCGAGGTAGGCGAGTGCGGCGAGCGCCGTACGGTTCGCGCGCCACGCGGCGAAGGCGGCGAGCGTCGCCGTGAGCGCGAGCAGGTCCTGGTTGCAGGAGATCCACGTGAGGTTCACGCGCTGCAGCGGCAGCGTGGCGAAATACAAAGTGCCGAGCCACGCCCCGGCCTCGCTCGTCTGCTCACGCAGGAAGCGGTGCAGGAGCGCGCACGAACCGAGGAAGAGCGCGAAGTTGGCGGCGTGGAACGGCCACGCCTGCGAGCCGGCGAGCGGCGTGAGAAGCGCGAACCAGAACTGGCGCGAGAGCGGGCGGAAGTAGTTCGCGAGCGCGCCGCCGGTACCGAGGAGCGAGTTCCAGCCGTGACGGCGGGCTTCCTCGAGGAAGAGGTAGTCGTCGTTCAGGAATCCGGTTCGCAGCGCGCCGGCGTAGAGCGCGGCGAGCCCGGCGGCGAAGAGCGCCGGGGCGAACCAGCGGGGCATGGCGGGCAAGGTCGGCACGGGGCGGCACTCTAAGGCCGCCGTTCGGGGCGCGCCAGCGTTCTCGGAGGGTCGGAGACCTCCGGCATCCGGGCGGTATTGCCGCTCAATGGCCCGGGCGTTCCGGCCGAAAACGGCAGTGATCTCGTCGTACGCCCCACGCCGTCGTTTCGGAGGTGCATCCGGATGTCCCCTCGGCCCCACGTCTCTTCCGATTGGCGACGCATCGAACGCGCGGGTTGGCTGCTCTGGACCGCCACCTTCTCGCTCCTGCTGTCGCTGACCGCCACCGTGCCCGCGCTGTATTACCCGTTGCTCCAGCTCGGCGGTCTCGGCGGCGACGGACAGTCGCTGCTGAAGAACGAATGGGTCGCCGTCGTCGGGCTGGTCGGGCTCGTCGTGCTCTTCTGCCTGTACACGATCACGAAGCAGCGCGAGGTCGAGGTCATGCGCCGAGCGCTCGAGTCCGAGGAGCGCGAGCGTGACGCCGCGCGTGCGCGCATGTCCGAACTCATGGCGCTGTTCGAGGTGTCCACGTCGCTGCAACTGCAGCTGCGTGTGGACATGATCCTCGAGATCCTCGTGCGCCGGGTCGTCGCGACGTTCAAGGCGCAGCAGGCGTCCGTGATGATCGTGGACGCCGACACGGGTGAACTCGTGACGCGCGCTTCGTACGGTCTCGAGTCCGAGTTCTCCCGTGGCGCCCGCACCCGCGTGGGCGAAGGCATCGCCGGCTGGGTCGCGCTGCGGCGCGAGCCGGTCGTGCTCGGGTCCAAGGCGCCGACCGCCGAGTTCGCGCGCTGGTACAAGGACAACCGCACGATCAGCTCGGCGCTGTCCATGCCGCTGACGATCGGCGAGCGCGTGATCGGCGTGCTCAACGTGAACCGCATCAACCATCCGGATCCGTTCCGCGACGAGCACCTCGAGTTGCTGAAGGTGTTCGGTGAGCACCTCGCCGCGATCATCGATCGCGCGGAGGCGGTCGAGCGGCTCGGCCTGCGCGCGCGGCAGCTCGAGCAGGACAACGAGAAGCTCACGGACCTGAACCAGATGAAGGACGTCTTCCTGTCCACCGCGAGTCACGAGCTCAAGACTCCGCTCAGCTCGGTGATCGCCTACGCCGAGCTGCTCGACGACCACGAAGGCAAGCTGTCGCGCGATCAGTCGCGCGAGTTCGTCGGCCGCCTGCGCGGCGAAGCGCACCGGCTGCTCGGTCTCATCGACGACATCCTCGACCTGTCGCGGCTCGAGAGCGGCAAGATGCAGCTCAAGCAGCGCCACGTCGCGCTCGACGAGGTCGTGCGTGGCGCGATCGAGACGTCGCGAGCGCTGGCGAAGAAGTACGAAGTCACGCTCGAAGCGGACTACGCCGAGGGCGTGCCCGTGCTGCTCGTGGACGAAGTGAAGATCCGGCAGGTGGCGGTGAACCTGATCGTGAACGCGGTGAAGTTCAGTCCGCGCGGCGCGGTCGTGCGCGTGCGGACGAAGGCGGACGGGCGCTTCGTGCGGCTCGAGGTGTCCGACGACGGGCCGGGCATCGCGCCGTCGGCCGCGACCCACATCTTCGAACTGTTCGGTCAGGGCGCCGACGCCGAGCAGCAGTCGCGCGGCGGTCTGGGCATCGGGCTGCACCTGGTGAAGCGGCTCACGGAGCTGCACGGCGGCCACGTCGGCGTGAACAGCCGCGAGGGCTCGGGCAGCACGTTCTGGGTGCGCCTGCCGCTGGGGCTCGCCGCGACCGTCGAGGGTGAAGGGCGCGAAGCCGGCGAAGCGAACGAGCGTCGCGCGGCCTGAGCCGCGCGGCGTCCGTTCAGGCGGCGAACGTTTCCGTGAAGGGCCACTCGGTGCGTGGCAGCGCGCGCGCCACGCGACGGTCCTCGGGCAACGGTCCGGCCGGCCGGGCTTCCGTCTCCGGCAGCGCCTCGCGGTTCGGCCCGGTCAGCCATTCGATCTGCGGGCGTTCCGGCGTGGCGGACGGCGTGGCGAGCACGATCGCCAGTGCTCCGTCGTCGAGTTCGACGATCTGGCCGGGCGGGTGAACGCCGACCGCGCGCACCAGCGCGGCGCGCACCGCGGGATCGAACGCGCTCCCGAGCGGGCCGAGCACGGTGGACAGCGCCTCGCTCGGCGTGCGCGGGACGCCGTGTGCGTTGCGCGTGAAGCGCAGGCACAGGAACGCGTCTGCGATCGCGACGATCTCCGAGAGCGGTGAGCGGCGGTGTTCCGCCGGCAACGACGGATACGCCGATGGGCCGTACGCGTGGTGCTCGAGCGCGACGCGCATCGCCAGAAGGCTGCCCTCGTGGAGCGCGTTGCCGCCCGCGATCTGCCGGACGCCTTCGAGCACGTGCGTGCGGGCACGCGCTTCGGATTCGGCGTCCCGTTCGTCCGCGCGGACGGCGAGACCTTCGGCGACCGCCTGCTTGCCCGTGTCGTGCAGCAGCGCCGCGGCGCCGAGCTCGGCGAGCGTCGCGCGATCGAGGCCGAGTTGCGTTCCGATGCGAATGGAGACGAGCGCGACCTGCAGCGCGTGCGCGGCGGAGTCCAGGCGTTCGACGTCGTAGGTGGAGAGACTCGGGTCGAGCATGCCCGACACCGCGGCGTCCACCATCGGCTGCATCGCACGCTTCAGGTGGCGCAACTCGACGCCTGCGGCGCGGTCGCGCGACGGGGCGAGCGACTCCACGAGGCGCAACGCCTGCTGGTAGGTCGCGAAGGACTGCGCGAGTTCGGGCACCGCGGACGAAGCTTCGTCCACGGTTTCGGCTTCCGCGGTCACGAAGGCGGGGAACACGCGCGTGATTCCCTGCGTCTCGCACGCGCTGAAGAGTTCCATGCCCTTGTACGCGTCGGTCGCGAGGAAGAAGCGCATGAACGACTCGAACTCTCCGCGCTCCAGACCCGGCACGAACACGAGGCCGCGGATCTCCCGCGCGTGGAACTCCTGCTGCAGCTGCTCGAGGAAACGCATGTTCGCCGCGCGCAGCGGAATCCGGATGCCGTTGAAGTGCAGGTCGCCCTCGTGGTCGAGCAGCTGCACCTCGCCCGCGTCGGCGAAGGCCGCGCGCAGCACCGAGAGGAACGTGTCGATCTGCGTCGTCAGCACCTGGTTGCCGATCTGGTACGAGCGCGCCGTGCGAAGCAACGCCACGAGGCGCATGGAGACCTGCGTCGCGTGGTCGGCGAGCGCTTCTTCGCGAGGCTGCGCGTCGTACGTGCTCATGCGGCGTGCTCCCGGCGCAACAGCGCCTCCTGGCAGGCGGCGCGCACGGCTTCGGAGCGCGAGCGCATGCCGTTGTTCAGGATCTCGAGCGCGAGTGGCGTGCCGATGCGCGCGAGCGTGACCGCGGCCGCGCTGCGCTCCGGTGTGCGGCGCGCGAACCAGCCGCCGCGGGTCAGCATGCCCTCGAGCGTGGGCACGGCGCGTTCGTCGGTGACGTCGGCGAGCGCGCCGAGCAGCGCGACGCGGACGTCCGGTGGCCGCGTTTCGAAGTCGACCGCCCCGATGCGCGCGAGGAGGGCTTCCGTCGCGCGGCTGTCGGGCGTGCGCATGAGCATGGCGAGCGTGGCCGACAGCAACTGCGCGTCGGGCGTGTCGAGCTGCGACACGAGGATGGGCACGCGCCGCGCGGGCGAGACCTGGCCGAGCGCCTGCACGACCGCGCGTCGTACGCGCGCGTCCACGTGGCGCGCCGCGCGCGCGAGCATGGGCGCGACTTCGTCGCCGCCGATGTGCCCGAGGGCGAACACGATGTTGCGCACGACCTGCCAGCGCGAGTCGGACAGGAAGCGTTCGATGCGTTCGGGATGATCCGAGCACGTGTAGCAGATGGCCGTGGTCGCGGCGGCGCGCAGCCGTGGGCGGGTGGCCTGGCCGAGCACGGCGACGACGAGGTCGAGCGCCGGCACGCCGAGCTGGACGGTGAGCGCGAAGAACGTGCCCTGTGCCTCGGTGTCGCTTTCGTCGAGCCGTTCGGCGATGGACTCGACGTCGAGTCCGGAGAGCAGGCTCTGCAGCATGCGCGCGACGGACTCGGGCATGTCCTCCGGTCGCGGCAGGCTGGCGCAGGCTTCGAGCGCCTCCTGCCATTGGCCGTGTTCGATGGACTGCGCGAGCCAGCCGGCCGACATCGCGGCGAGCGCTTCGCGCATTTCGGGACCGCCATCCAGCGCGTGCACGGCGCGCAGGAGTTCGGAGGATCGCTCGCGCCGCGACCGTGCGCGTTCGGTCTTCCAGCGTTCGCGCCAGGAATCCCGCGCCGACGCTTCGTTCGAGCGCAGCGCCTCCCATTCGGCTTCGACGTTCGCGCTCGTTTCCGGCGCGCACCAGTCGTCGAACGGGTCGGCCGCCGCTCCAGCTTCGGATTCGCCGTTCGCTGCCGCGAGGCGGGGGCTGGTCGCGGACTCCATGTTGGTCGTGAGCGCCGTCTCCAGCGGCGCGACTTCGAAGCTCAGGCCGGT
>CALKUS010000153.1 GCA_937996755.1 uncultured Pseudomonadota bacterium
TCCCTACACGACGCTCTTCCGATCTGTCGCCTGCGCGTGCCGGGCTGCGTGGTCGACGCGCTTGTCGCGGTACTGCACGACCACGGCGCCGCCGGCGATGGCGTCGCGCACGATCGCGAGCAACGCCGCGGTGTCGGCCATCTCGCGCGTGACGAGGTACAGGCCCCGCGCGGGCAACTTCGGCACGTTCATGGCCGGCGCTTTTTCGCAGGCGGCAGGCCTGCCACAATGCGCGCCCCGCGAATTTCCGATGTCCTGTCCATGAGCAGCCCGGCCTCCGATTCGACGCCTTATCGTACGTACATGTGCGTCGTCTGCGGCTTCATCTACAAGGAAGCCGAAGGCTGGCCGCAGGACGGCATCGCGCCCGGCACGCGCTGGGACGACGTGCCGTCGACCTGGTCGTGCCCCGATTGCGGCGTGACGAAAGACGACTTCGAAATGATCGAAGTGCGCTAGCGCCGCCTTATTGGCGGCGCTAGCGCACTTCGGCTGAGGGCAGGATGCCCGATGGTGCGAGCCTACGAAGCGAATAGGCGCCATGGATGGCGCCGGCGAAGCCCTGCCGCCTTATTGGCGGCGCTCAACGCACTTCGGCTGAGCGCAGGACGCGCGATCATCTCGCGCGTCGAGCAGTCGCCCACAGGCGACTGCTGCGCGAGATGGTCGAGGACAGGATGTCCGAGAGTGGGGCCCTACGCAGCGAGCAGGCGCCATGGATGGCGCCGGCGATCCACGCGACTCAATTCAGTCTGACGCCCACGTGGCTAGACTGGATCAACGCATCCCGAACTGTCTCGATGTCGTCGGCGTTCGGCTGCGTGGCGAGGTACTTCAGCAGGTCCTCGCGCGCGGCGACGGCGTGGCCGACGCGCAGGTACAGCAGTCCGCGGTCGCGCAGCTCGGCCGGCTGCGAGGGGTCGATCGTGAGCAGGCGGTCGGTGCAGCGTAGCGCGCGTTCCCAGTCTTCCTTTTCGGCGTAGAGCGCCTTCAGGTTGCGCAGCATGCGCGCCAGGATCGCGCGCGTGGACGCCGGCGACAGCAGGTTCGACAGCTGGTCGTCCTGGATGTCGTCGCTGCCGAGGTGCGGCTGCGCGCGCGACTTCAGCTCCTCCGCGTCGATCGAGCGGCCCTTGTGATACGGGTCGAGCACGAGCAGGCCGCCATCGACCGGCAGGCTCACGAGGAAATGGCCGGGGAAGGAAATTCCGCGCAGCGGCAAACCCACGCGTTGCGCGAGGTCGATCTGCAGCACGGCGAGCGAGATCGGGATGCCGAGCCGGCGCTCGACCACCTCGTTGAGGTAGCTGTTGCGCGGATCGTAGTAGTCCTGCTGGTTGCCGCTGAAACCCATCTCGTCGAACAGGAAGCCGTTCAGCGCGCGCACCGTGTCGACCGGGCTGCCGTCGCGCGTGAGGCGGCGGACGCGCTCGCCGTAATCGGTGAGCTGTGCGTCGTAGGCCTGGAGGTCGAGGTCGGGGTATTCGTCGCGAGCGATGGTGAGGGCCGCCCAGACGAGCGGGATGTCTTCATCCTTCGCCGAGCGCAGGAACTCCCAGGCCTTGCCGGTCTCGGGAAGATTCATGATGCGCCCCTCTGTATCGCGTCGATCGTGCTTTTTCCCGGCGAGCGCGGTGGATCGCGCGATCCGTGGTGACAATTCGTTTTTAGGGCCATCGCGCCGGGGAATCAAGTACGCCTCGCGCCCGCATTCAGCCATTCGTCGGCCCGCTGGCATCCGCATTGCACGTACAGCATCTGGACACCGGCCATCCGGCCGACGAGGAGCCCAGGGCAATGCGCGTGTTCGTTCCGGTTTGCGACGAGTGGTGCAGCGACCCGCGCTTCGCGGGCGAAAAGCTGGTGCCCTATCGTGCGGGCATGAAGCTGGCCCCCGGATACCGCCTCGACGACGCCTTCTCCGGCGGCATCGATGCGTGGCGCGAGCACGGCTTCGACGAAGCGCCGATCCTGCTCAAGGCCGGCTGAGCGACGCGCCCGCCCTCAGGGCAACCGGAGCGCGTCGCCCGCCTGCAGGTCCAGCGACTTGCCGACGCCCGACGCGAGCTCGAGCACGTAGCGCGCGGGCTTGCTGCTCGGGTAGGTCGGGCAATTCGCCGAGCGACAGGGCGGAACGCCATAGTGGCCGTTGATGAAGCTGCCGTCGCCGTCGAAGTAAAGGATGTCGAGCGGGATGTAGCAGTTGCGCATCCAGAACGACTGCGGCATCGGCGTCGCGTAGGTGAACAACATGCCGTGGTCTTCGGCGAGCTCGTGACGGAACATCAGCCCGCGCGTCTGCTCCGCTTCCTCGTCGGCGATCTCGACGACGAACTGCCTGCCCTTCAGCTCGACGGCCGGACCGGTGCCGGCGCAGCCGCCGAGCGCCGGCGCGGCGAGAAACACGACCGCCGCGATGGCGACGCAGGTCGCGCGGCTCATGGCGACACCTTCGAGCGGCGGCGCAGGCGGTGGAACTGCTCGATCGCTCCGGCGAGCACGGCGAAATCGGGGGTGGGCATGTCGTAGAACTCCAGTCCGAACTGTGCGCGCTCGACGTGGTGCAGCAGCACGTCGGCGGAAAAAGGGTCGATGCCGGGAATCGCGAGCGCGATGCGGAAGCGCGACGCCGGCGCCGGCTCGAAACCGGGCGGGCGCGACAGCTTCAGGCCGTTCAGCGAGAGGTCGAGGATCTCCGCGCGCCATTCGCGGCCCGCCAGTTCGAACGTGGCCTCGCCGTTCGTGGGGAAACGCGGCTCCGTGCGGCGCTCGTCGTAGAGTTCGGGCATGGCGGACGGGACGTCGGATCGGGACCAGGACGCCAGAAAACGCTGGCCCCGGGAACGCCGAAAAGCGTACCATGCGCCCCCCGCGCGGCCGGACCCGGCCCCGCGCCCCTTTCCGTTGCTTCTTGCCACGTTGCGAAACGTCCGCTATATTTCGCGGTCTTTCGCTTCAAGCAAGCCATTTCCGAGGTTTCGACGATGAAAACGGTCAGCGCCAAGCCCGAGACCGTCCAGCGCGACTGGTACCTGGTCGACGCGACGAACAAGACGCTGGGCCGTCTCGCGACGGAGCTCGCTCGCCGCCTGCGCGGCAAGCACAAGCCGGTGTACACGCCGCACGTGGACACGGGCGACTACCTCGTGGTCGTGAACGCCGAGAAGATCGCCGTCACCGGTGCGAAGCTCGACGACAAGACCTACCACCACGTCACGGGCTACATCGGCAACATCAAGTCGATCTCGCTCAAGGACCTGCTGGCGACGCACCCGGAGCGCGCGATCGAGATCGCGGTGAAGGGCATGCTGCCGAAGAACCCGCTCGGCCGTCAGATGTTCCGCAAGCTCAAGGTCTACAAGGGTGCCGAGCACCCGCATGCGGCGCAGCAGCCGCAGGCTCTCGACATCAAGGCCTGATCAGGAAAGCCATGGCAACGCAAGCTAATTACGGCACCGGCCGCCGCAAGTCCTCCGCGGCGCGCGTGTTCCTCAAGCCCGGCAAGGGCGCGATCGTCGTCAACGGCAAGCCGCTCGACGAATTCTTCGGCCGCCAGACCTCGCGCATGATCGTGCGCCAGCCGCTGGAGCTGACGAAGATGTCGGACAAGTTCGACGTGAACGTCACGGTCGAAGGCGGCGGCATGACCGGCCAGGCCGGCGCCATCCGCCTCGGCATCGCCCGCGCGCTCGTCGAGTACGACGAGGCCATGAAGTCGCCGCTCCGCAAGGCCGGCTTCATGACCCGCGACGCCCGCGAAGTCGAGCGCAAGAAGGTCGGCCTCCACAAGGCCCGCCGCGCCACGCAGTACTCGAAGCGCTAAGCACCGCGCTTCACCTCGCGCGCCGCTCGCTACGACGGCGCGCCCCTGGTCAGAGCAGGGCGTTGGACACTCGCTTCTTGGGAGATCGTCTAATGGTAGGACTGCAGACTCTGACTCTGCCTATCTAGGTTCGAATCCTAGTCTCCCAGCCAGCCGCAAAGAAAAAGGCCCGCACTGCGGGCCTTTTTCTTTGCGTCCTGATGTGCTGAAAACCGCTCAGCGCTTGCCCGTGATCTCCGCAAAGAACGCCTCGCTGTTCGGCTCGCGCCCAAGGAAATCGCGCACCATTTTCGCGGGGTGCACTTCGCCGCCGCGGGCGAGGATGGTGTCGCGATAGCGCTTGCCCACGGCCGGATCCATCAGGTTGCCGCGGAAGGCGGAGAGCATGTCCAGCGCAATCACCTGCGACCACATGTAGCCATAGTAGCCGGCGCTGTAGCCACCCGCGATGTGCGAGAAGGCGGCGGGGAACATCGTGCCTTCCACATGGCCGAGCGGCGTGGCGGTTTCGAGGCGCTTCCAGGCGGTCATGGAGGGTTGGGGCTCCTGGCCGACGAGCGACAGATCGAATGCGGCGAAGAGCCACTGGCGCAGGCGGAAGGGCTGGTGGACCTGGAAGTAGAAGCAGACGCTCGCCATAGCGACGGGAGCATAGAGAGGTCAAGGACGGCCGGCGTCAGGGGGCGAGAGAAGAAGTTGATTCGG
>CALKUS010000154.1 GCA_937996755.1 uncultured Pseudomonadota bacterium
AGGCGCAGGCGGCGGGCGAGGGCGCGGGACATGGACGGCCGAGGTTATGCGACGCAGCCGCGCGACGACAAGGGCCGGAAGACCCGTGCGACCGATGCTCTCAGGACCCGGTCACCTCGTGCGGCGCCTCGACCGGCTTCGACTGCGGTGAACGGTCCTGGCGCAGCCAGATCGACAGGACGACCAGCGCCAGCACGGCGAGGAACTCGCTCTGCCAGTTCTGCAGGGATTCGAACCAGAACCGCGCGTCGGCGAGGTGCTGCAGCAGCGTCGCCGGCGGCCGGCCGTGCGCGAGCGCGTCGGCGACGTGTGCGCGCCAGCTGCCGAGCAGGTGGCCGACGAACGACAGGGCGAACAACGCGAACAGCGCCAGCGAGAGCGAGTTGCGGTACAGCCAACGCGCGGCGCCCTGCGCATGCGCGAGCCGCGGCGTCGTGCCCGTCCAGTACTTCTTCTCGGTTTTCTCGATGTCGTCTTCTTCCGCTTCGAGCATCGGCCGGGATTCGGCCGAGCCACGCTGCCGCAGCCACACGGTCAAGAGCACGTAGACGCCCATCTGCAGGAATTCGCTCTCCCAGTTCTCGAACGTGGCCGATGCAAATGCCCCGCTCGCGAGGTATTGCGCGAGGCGCCGTGGCCGCTCGTGGTGCGCGACACGCTCTTCGTTGTCCGCGATGTTGCCGACCACGGCCTGTCCGGCGATCAGCACGACGAACATTGCTGCGAGCACGATGCTCAACGCGTTCTCGCGCCAGAAGCCCTGCCGCACCTCCCGTTTGCGTGCCATCGATCTTCACCCTTCGATCAGACGTAGTTTGCGAAGCACGAATCGTGCAAGCTGTGCCCGCCGCGACGCGTCGGCAGGCTCTGCCATCGGCCATGAAGATCAAGGGCGTGGTACCGATCCTCAACGTCAGCGACGTGGGCGCGAGCCTCGCCTGGTTCGAGCAGCTCGGCTGGACCCGCAGCTTCACCTGGAACGACGGCGGCTCGATCGAGCGCGCCGCAGACGCGAACGAACACGGCGTCGCGAACTTCGCCGGGCTATGTGCCGGTGACTTCCAGATCTTCCTCTGCCGCAATGGGCAGGGTGGCCGCGGTGCTCCGCCACGCGACACGGGCGACGGGCAGGGCTCGGGCAACTGGATGAGCTGGTGGCTGGACTCGCCCGCCGATGTCGATGCCGCGCACGCGCTCGCGGTCCAGCACGGCATGCACGTGTCGCGGCCGCCCACCGACGAACCGTGGGGCGTGCGCGAATTCCATCTCGTGCACCCCGACGGACACGTGTTCCGCGTCGGCGCGGGAACGGGCGAAGGCGACTGAGACTACGGGGTCGTGGCGGCAGTGTCCGGCGTCGGCGCGGCCGCGCCGAGCTTGTCGGTGATCCACGCGTCGAGCAGCGTATAGGTCACGGCGAGCACGACCGGCCCGACGAATACGCCGACGAGTCCGAAGCCGACGAGCCCGCCGACGACGCCAGCGAAGATCAGCAGCAGCGGCAGGTCGGCGCCACGCTTGATGAGGATCGGGCGCAGCACGTTGTCGAGCGTGCCCACGATGACGGTCCAGACGAGCAGGAACGTGCCGAGGGCAGGGTGGCCGGCCCAGAACAACCAGCCCACGGCCGGCGCCATCACGAGGATCGGCCCGAGCTGTGCGATACCCAGCAGGAAGATCACCGCGGTCAACAGCGTCGCGAACGGGATACCTGCGATCCACAGGCCGATGCCCGCGATCACCGACTGCACGATCGCCGTCACGACGACGCCCATCGCGACGCCGCGGATGGCCTGGCCGGCCAGCGTGACCGCGTTGTCGCCGCGCGCACCCGCGAGTCGTTGCGCGAAACGGCGCACGCCACGCGCCGCCGTTTCGCCGGTCGCGTAGAGGATCGCGCAACCGACCACCACGAGCAGGAAATGCAGCAGCATCATGCCGATGCTGCCGAATTGCGCGAGCAACCACGTCGCGAACTTCTGCGCATACGGCACGACGGTCGCCACGAGCTTGTCGGGGCTCGCGTGCATCTCGCTCCAGGTGCCCGCGATGCGCTCACCCACGAACGGGATGCCGGCGACCCAGTCGGGTGGCGGCGGCAGCGACAGGTCCTTGAGGTCGGTGATCCACTCGGCGATATGTTCGGAATTGCCGACGAGCGCGCCGATCGCCGCCGTGAACGGAACGACGAGCACGAGCAGCATCGCGAGCGTGAGCACCGCCACGGCGGCCCAGCGCCGGCCACGCAAGCGGCGCTGCAGTCCGACCAGGATCGGCCAGGTGGACACCACGATCATCGTCGCCCAGACCAGCGACGGCAGGAACGGCGCGAGCACCCAGAGCGACAGCCCGATCAGCAGGCCGAGGAAGATGACGGAGAGCACCGTCTGCGCGAGGTCGCGTTGGTTCACGGTCATGGCTGGCGCGTCCGTCCATCGCGCCGTCGTGGCGCGAGTCGATCATAGATTCGTACGCGCGTGCCCGGGAGCGTCCGTTCGGGCAGCGACGCGGAGCCGATGCCGTTATTCTCCGCGCAGGGCGGCGCAAGGGACCGGGGCGCATGCGTGGATTGATGCTGTTCCTGGGCCTCGTCGCCGGTTTCGCATGCGGCGCCGTGACGGACGAGGACATTCGCGTCCAGGGGCGCGAGCTGTCCGCGAGCTACGCCCGCGGCGACACCGCGGCGATCTGGCCGCGCATGACGCCGGTCATGCAGCGCTTCATGCGCGGGCCCGATGCGTTCGCGTCGTTCAATGCGAGCGTGCGCAAGCGCTACGGCACCGAGCAGGCGCTGGTGAGCGAGTCGGTCACCCTGAAGGACGGCGCGCAGACCTACGAGCGAGTGGCGCGCTGGTCGCTGGTCGATGCGCCCGTGCACATGCAGTGGGCATTCGATAGCGAAGGCCGCGTCGACGGTTTCGGCGTGTTCGACGCGCCGCCCGACGCGGCGCCGGCGCCCACGGTCGCCGAGTCCGACCACGTCACGCGCGCCGTGCTGCACCTGCCGTTCGACGGCGAGTGGCACGTGGCCCGGGGCGGGCGCAAGGCCGAACAGAACCTGCACGTCGCACAGCCGCAGCAGCGATTCGCCTACGACCTGAACATCGTGCGCGACGGCAGCAGCCACCGCGGCACGGGCGAGTCGCTGGCCGATCACTACTGCTGGGACCAGCCGATCCGGGCACCGGCCCGCGGCGAGGTCGTTGCCGTGGTCGACGGCAAGCCCGACCAGGCGATCGGCAATCTCGAGCAGGACGACCTGCCGGGCAACCACGTGATCGTCGACCTCGGCAACGGCGAGTACGCGCTGCTCGCGCACGTGCGCGCCGGCAGCGTGCGCGTTCGTGTCGGCGACAAGGTCGAGCAAGGTGCCGAGCTCGGTCGCTGTGGCAACAGCGGAAACAGCTCGGAACCACACCTGCATTTCCACCTGCAGGACGGACCCCGGCTCGGAGAGGGCGCCGGCCTGCCGGCGCCATTTTCGGACTACGTGGCCGACGGCAAGCCTGCGGCGCGCGGCGAACCGACGCGAAACCAGCTGGTTCGGGGGCGCAAAATAGCCATTTGCGCGTCCTGGCGGAATCGTGTGAAATTGCGCATAATGTATATTATGTAAGTTATGGAGATGGGCGCTGCACGCCGGTCCGCCATCCGTCATGCCGCTGTAAGCCCCGCTTTCGCAGCATTCCCGACAGCACCGCGCTTCGGGACGCCGCCATGGCTGCGCACTACCGCTTCACGAGTCTGCTGATTCTCGCACTCGCCTGGTCGCAGCCGTCGACTGCCGCGCAACTGCTGCTGTTCCAGGAAGCCGACAACCAGTCGACGACGCCGCCGCCGATCCTCAGCAACGGTGCGTCGCCGGCCGATCGCGAAGTCGCCGACGACTTCACGTTGACCGGCATCGTGCAACGCATCGAAGTCGGCGGCCACGACTGCTTCAACTGCGCGGGTGCGCTGTCGTCCGGCGTTACGCTGCGCATCTACGAGAAGCTTCCTTCGGGCCTGCCCGGCGCCGTCCTGCGCGAGCACCATTTCGCCGCCGACGATCCCGCATTCGTCCACGACGTCAATCGCACGGGCCACGACGCCACGCTCGACATCACGTTGCCGGAAGGATTCGCTGCCGACGGCAGCTACTTCCTCAGCGTGCAGCTCGAGTATCCCGACGACGGATACTGGGCGATCTGGTCGTCGCGTTCGAACGACCCGTCGGGCACGCGCTATCTCGTGCGCGACAACCTGGCGGCCTCCGGTTGGGCGCCGGCGACGGGCGCGTTCGCGAACAGCGACGTGGCGTTCCGTCTGTACGGCGTGCGACCCGGCCCGCCGCCGCCGCGCCTCGTCGCGAACTGCGGGGAGTGGTCCGAGCAGGAAGTACCGCTGCCAGCGGGCGCCGAACACGCGCGCCTCGAATCGATCAAGGCGTTCGGCCAGGAAGAGATGTGGGCGGTCGGCAGCTACGACCGCACGGTCGACGGCACGTTCCAGTCGTTCTCGCTCGCGTACCACTATGCGAACGGCGCATGGTCGATCGTGCCGACGCCTTCGCCGGCCGAGTGTTCGACGTGCACGCAGGTATTCCTGACGGCCGTCGATGGGCTGGCGCCGGACGACGTCTGGGCGACGGGCTGGAAGCGCGCGCGCACGCAGGATGGCTTCCTCGGCGGCCAGGTGTTCGTGATCCACTTCAACGGCACGAGCTGGAGCGAGGTGCCTGCGCCCGTCACGAACGGCGGCAGCGGCGCCTGGGGTCGCGGCATCCGCATCCACGCCGCGAACGATCTCTGGATCGTCGGCGACTGGGTCGGCGCGACGCCCTGGAACGCCGGCAGTGCGTCCGCACTTGCAATGCACTGGAACGGCAGCGCGTTCTCGCTCGTGCAGACGCCCTATCCCGCGTTCGGCACACCCGGCTGGTCGCTCGATGCGGTTGCCGGTCCGCGCGACGACCTGTGGGCGGTCGGCGGCGGCAGCGACGGCGATCCCGCCGCGAGCACCTATTTCGTGCACTGGAACGGGTCACAGTGGCAGCTCGCGCAGCCGGCGATGCCCGGACTCGACAAGCGCTTCTCCCACGTCCTCGCCCTGCCCGGCACCACGTTCGCCGGCGGCGAAGGCTTCACCGTCGCGGACGGATACTTCGGCATCGTCGCGCGACGCACGGGCGACGCGTGGTCGCACGAGGACACCGGCGGTGGTGGCGGCGGGCCGATGGTTTCGTTCGCACCCGACAGCGTGCTCGCGCTCGGCGGCACGAACGTCTACTGGAACGGTTCGACGTGGCAACCGCAACCGTCGCTGACCGACGTCACCGGCTCGCTCGCCGACATCGACCAGACGGGCGCGTGCAACGCGACCGCCGTCGGCATGAAGTGGGTCGCGGACGCACGTCGCCCGCTGGTCGCGACGATCGCGCCGATCGTGTTCGACACCGACTTCGAATGACGGATCCCGGCGCCGGATCGGCGCCGGGATCGCGTTGCGCTCAGCGAACCTCGAAGTCGCCCGCGCAGCCCTGGTCGACCCAGATGCCCCGCCGCGTCGAACCCCAGGTCTGGCCTTCGATGCACTGCGCGCGGCTCACCTGGCGCGCGAGTCGTGCGTACCCGCCGTTCGTGGCGCAGATCGTGCGCGTGTAGTCGCGCGATTCGCAACGCACCCAGCGGCCACCCGCCGGCGGACGCCATGCGGAGTCCTGGTAGCCGATCTCGAATTCGCCTTCGCAGCCGTCGGCGACCCAGATGCCGCGCTGGTCGTAGGCCCAGGTGCGTCCGTAGATGCAGCGCGCCTGGCTGAGCTGGCGCACGAGCGCGGCCGAGCCGTAGCTGATGTCGGCCGGGCAATAGCGGCGGCGATAGTCGGTCGACTTGCAGACCAGTCGATCGGGCCGCACGTAGCCGCCACCGCCGTACGACGGCGGCGAGACGTACGGATCATTGCGATAGCCGGCCTCGAACTCGGCCGCACACCCTTCCGTGACGACGACGCCGCGTTCGTCGCGCCACCAGGTGCGTCCACGCACGCAAGGCGCGTCGGAAATCTGGCGCACGAGCCGCACGCCCATGTCGGTGCGCGCCGGGCACAGCCGCCGCTGGTAGTCGGTCGACGTGCAGGTGAATCGATTCACGCCTTGTGCTTCCGCGCGTGGCGCGAAGCCGGCCGCGAGGCCGAGGGCCGCGATCAGGATGAGTCGGAGCATTCGTTCCTCTCCTTTTGTTGAAGATCCGGAATGTTCAGGTGCTGAAGGCGTTGCGGCCTTTCGCCTTCGCACGATACAACGCCTCGTGCGCGCGCTGGATGAGCTCGGCCGGATTTCGTCCGACACGCCACATCGCGACACCACTGCTGATGGTCACGACGCGCACCTGCCGGAAATCCCGGCGCGCCACGGGGAGGGGCGACAGCCCCGACCGGGATCGCTTTGGCGGTCGGGGCTCTCGCCCCTCCCACAGTTCCCCCGATCGCATCATGAGCTTGTGGGAGTGACGAGAGCTCCGATCGGAGTTGCCGGATCGCACCATCGGCATTGTGGGAGGGGCGAAAGCCCCGACCGGGTTCGCTGTACCGGTCGGGGCTTTCGCCCCTCCCACAGTTCCTCCGATCGCATCGTGAGCTCGTGGGAGTGACGCGAGCGCCGATCGCAATTGCCGTGGATGCACCGCAAAGTCGTGGATCACCGATCGTCACGGAGCCAGGATCCGGCTTCGCGCACGCAATCGGAAAGCAGGTAGCGATTGAGGCACACGCAGTGCGCGCGGCCTGCCTCGAGGTCGTCCCAGTCGCGCAGCGTGCGCTCGGCCGCCGCGCGTCGTGCCTGTCCGGCGAGCGATGCGTCCGCTTCCGAGGCGACGCGCGCGAGCATGCGGCGGTGGCGATCCGCCCAGCGATGCACCACATCGGCGTCCTCGTCGCGCACTCGCGCGACGAGCGCATCCAGGCGCGCCTGCAACGCAATCCGCCGCTGGCGATCGCGCGCGATCGATTCCAGCGCCTGCAGCCGCTCGCTCGTCGAACCGCCGTGCTGCTCGAGGAACTCCGCCTTGCCCGCGATGCGATGCTCGGCCGCCTCGACCTGCTGCCGCAGGTCCTCGAGCGCGAGGACCGGATCGCGGCGCGTGCCCGCTGACTCGTCCATCGCCGCCTCCCGTCATCGTCGGACCGCGGCGCAGAAAATGATGCGCCCGCGCGTCGCGCCGGACAAGCATCAGGAAGGTGGAAACGCAGGGCGCGCGGGTGCAAGCTCTGCGTGTCGCCGCCCGCCCGTATCCGATGCGCATCGCCGTCACCATCGTGTTGCTGGCTTCGCTCGTCGCGCCGGGCGCACGCGCGGACGCCATCACGCTCGTGTCCGCGAATCCCACGGGCACCGCGGCCGACGCGCCGTCGGCGGCGATCGCCATGGCGCGCGACGGCACCGTGCTGTTCGAAAGCGGCGCGAGCGACCTGGTGGCGCTGCCAGCGCGCGGCGGGACGCAGGTCTACGCCTGGCGCGACGGCACGGTACGCCTCGTTTCCCGCGCGATCGACGGCGGCCGTTCGAACGGCACGTCGCGTGCGCTCGCGATCAGCGCGAACGGCCGCAGGATCGCGTTCACCAGCACGGCGCCGGATGCGCTGGGCATCGGCACGAACCCCGGCGGGCATGCGCAGCTGTTCGTCGCGGACCTCGTCGACGACAGCATCGTCCTGGTGTCGCATGCGCTCGGCGCCCCGACTCGCGGCGGCAACGGGCCCATCACGCTCGCGATGCTGTCGGAGGATGGTTCGGTCGTCGCGTTCCAGGGGTCGCCCAGTGACGTTTCCCCTCGCCTCGCTGCCGGCGAAAACGTCTATGCGTGGAATGGCTCCACCGAACCAGAGCTCGTGTCCATGAATTCGGCCGGCTTCGGCGGCTTGAACGATTCGTACCTGAAGGGCATGAGCGCCGATGGTCGCCACATCCTGTTCGAGACCACGGGAGCGAACATCGTGCAGGGTGTCGTCGACTTCAATGGGAGTTTCGATGGGTTCCTGCGCGATCGCAGCGCGCAATCGACCAGGCTCGTCACACACCGCCGCGACGACCCGACGACGGCATCCACCAACGGCGCCCGCACCGTTGCCGTCAGCGCAGACGGCCGCAGCGTCCTGCTCGACAGCTTCTCCGAGTTCTTGGCGGGCGTCGGAGGAAACTCCGAGAACACCTACGTCTGGAGCCGAGTGAGCGACGTGTACACGCTCGTTTCGCACCGGTGGGACGACTACTCGACGTCGGCGGGTAGCCTCTCACGGGCGATAGCGCTCAGTGCTGACGGCGCAACCGTGCTTTTCCGGTCCTACTCCACGAACCTGGTAGCGAGCGTCGACGACAACGCCCAGGAGGACCTGTTCGTTTGGCGGGCGGGTGTCGGAAGCGCAGTCGTCACTCGACGGGCAGATGGCAGCGCCACATCCTGGGGATACTTCGCCTCCGGGTTTCTCAGTGAGGACGGCAAAACCGTGGCTTTCTACAGCAGGGCGGCAGACCAGAATTGGGCAACGGACGACGCAAACAATGCGTGGGATGCATTTGCCTACGACGTCGCGACTGGCGACGTGCGAACGTTGAGTGTCGCCCACGGCCAGAACCGGACCGGCAAGGCGCAATCGCAGCCCCGCGCCGTCCTGGCGGACGGCTCGGTGCTGATGGATTCGCGGGCCGGCGACCTCGCGCCGGCGGACGTCAACAACGCGAACGACGTGTTCGTGTACCGTCGATCGGCGTTGCTCTCGGACGGATTCTCGCTGGAATGTGCCAGGCTCAGCACATGACCGATCTCGTGACACAGGACCTCCGTGAACGTGGACAGGTTCCGCATGGCGGCCGAGATCCTCGCCAAGGAGGCGGAGATCGGCCAGACGCCCGACGAGATCCTCGAGTTCAAGCACCGGCTCGGCGGCGTCTTCGAGAAGCGCCTCGGTGACCTCGATCAGGCGATCGCCGCGTACCGCGACGTGCTCAACGCCGCCCCCGAGCACGAGGCGACGATGGCCGCGCTCGAGGCCCTGTTCGCCTCCGGCGTGAAGCAGATGGAGATCGGCGAGATCCTCGAGCCGCTCTACCGTCAGGCGAACGAGTGGGAGAAGCTCGTCCGCGTCTACGAGGCGCAGCTCGCCCACACGCCAGCCCAGAAGCCCAACGAGGACGCGCTCGGCGGCCCCGAGGATCGCCTCGCCGCGTACTACCGCATCGCGGAGCTCCTCGAAGACAAGCTGATGGACCCGGTGCGCACGCTCGACGTGTACATCCGCGCCCTGAAGGAGTTCCCACTCGACGAGAAGTCGAGCGAGGAA
>CALKUS010000155.1 GCA_937996755.1 uncultured Pseudomonadota bacterium
CGCTCTTCCGATCTGACGATGTCCGCAGTGACGTCGGAGACGATCAACGTCAGCGACCATGGGCTGCTGATGGAAGTGCCGGCTGCGCTGGATGCCTGCATCGGGCAGGACGTGGTGGTGTCGCTGCATTGGGAAGGCGGCACGTGGGAATCGCCGGGGCAGATCGTGCGATTCGAGTCGCCGTACTGGCGCGACCTGCGCACGAGCGTGATGGGCGTTCGCATGGAGCGCGCCCTGCCGCACGAGCTCCTGGTGCCGCACGACGCACCCGCCTGATCGCACGCATGCAGGAGCGGGGACCGCCCCGCATCGCCCCTTCCATTGCATCGGCCGCCCGCGCAGCTTCGGGCGGAACCTCACAATCGGGCGCGACCAGCCGCAGCATCACGAGCAGCCGCGTCAATAGCGCCTGCGCAGCGGCGAAACCATCCGGCAACAGCGCTTCGGCGATCAGGGCGTCGGCCATCGGGAGCACGAGCTCGGCGTGGCGTCGCGGTGCAAACTCGTGGCGCTCGGCCACGTTGCCGTCGATCAACAACGCAACGGAGCACGCTTCAGTGGCCGTTTCGACGGCGAGAATCTTCATTGGCCGAGCCCCTTCCCCTCGTCATTCCCGCGAAGGCGGGAATCCATCGTCGTACAACGTCACGGGCAGAGCAGAATGGATTCCCGCCTTCGCGGGAATGACGAATGGTAGGTTACGCGACGCCCTCTGCCACTGCAGCCGGCGCGAAGAACGCCTCGACGTCCGCGAGCTCGCGCGTCATCGGCATCGCAGGAAGGCACTTCAGGAACAACCGCCCGTACGCGGCCGTGAACAGGCGCGGATCGCACAGCATCAGCACGCCACGGTCGTCGACGTCGCGGATCAGCCGCCCCGCGCCCTGCTTCAGGGCGATCGCCGCGGCCGGCACCTGGATCTCGGAAAACGGATTGCCGCCGTGCTCGCGCGACGCATTGAGCTTCGCCTCGAGCACGGGATCGTCGGGCGATGCGAACGGCAGCTTGTCGATGACGACGAGCGACAACGCATCGCCGCGCACGTCCACGCCTTCCCAGAAGCTCGCGGCACCGAGCAGCACGCCGTTGCCCGCCTTGCGGAATGCGTCGAGCAGCGCCGCGCGCGGCGCCGTGCCCTGCACGAACAGCGGGTATTCGAGGTCGGTGAGCAGCTCGGCCGCGCGCTTGAGCGCGCGGTGCGACGTGAACAGCAGGAACGCGCGGCCGCGCGACGCCTCGAGCGCGGCGCGCGCGGCGGCGACGACGCGGTCGGTGTAGTCCGGTGCGTTCGGGGCGGGCAGGCCCTTCGGCACGTACGCGAGCGCGTTGCGCTCGAAGTCGAACGGGCTCGGGAGCGACAGCGTGGTCGGCTCTTCCAGGCCCATCTGCGCCGTGAAGTGCTCGAAGCGGCCGGCCACCGACAGCGTGGCCGACGTGAAGATCCACGCGGCGCGCGTCTGCGCGCGGAACTCGCGCAGCGGCTCGGCGACGTCGAGCGGCGTCGCCGACAGCACGAAGCCGCGGTCCGACGTCTCGTACCACGACACCCAGCCCGGCTCGGGATTGCGCAGCGCGCGCTCGAGCCGCTCCTGCAGGTCGAGCGCGCGGTCGGCGCACACCGACAGCGCGTCGCTGCGATCGGCCATCGCGGCGAGCGAGTCCTGCAGCGCGCCGAGCGCCTGCGCGAGCGCGTCCAGCGCCATCGCGACCTGCGGAATATCGCGCACGCGCGGCCACACGCCGCGCTTGGGCTGCGCGTGCAGCGCGAGGCGCAGGTCGCGCACCGCGCGCTCCACGCCCTTGCCGAGCGCGTCGAGCGCGGCCTTCGCGCCGCTCGCGAGCGCGCCTTCGCGCAATGCGTCGGCCTCGAGCTCCATGAGCTGGCGGCTGGACAGCGCGATGCTGAAGAACTGGCCCGCGAGCTCGGGCACCTGGTGCGCCTCGTCCAGCACGAACGCATGCGCGCCCGGCAGGATCTCGCCGAAACCTTCGCGCTTGATCGCGAGGTCGGCGAACAGCAGGTGGTGGTTCACGACGACGACGTCCGCTTCCTGCGCGGCGCGGCGCGCCTTCACCACGAAGCAGTCGTCGAAGAACGCACACTCGGCGCCGAGGCAGTTCTCGGCGTTCGACGTGACGCGCGGCCACACGGGCGCGTCCTCGGGAATCACGTCCAGCTCGGCGATGTCGCCAACTTGCGTCTTCGCGGCCCACGACCGCACGCGCACCAGCTGCGCCACGTCGGCGCGCGACGCGAGCGTGCCTTCGCGCACGGTGCGGTCGAGGCGATGCCAGCACAGGTAGTTCGCGCGCCCCTTGAGGACGCTCGACTTCAGCTTCGCGCCGAGCATCTGGCGCACGCGCGGCAGGTCGCGGTTGAACAGCTGGTCCTGCAGCGTCTTCGTGCCGGTGGACACGATGACTCGCTTGCCGGACAGCAGCGCCGGCACGAGGTACGCGAACGTCTTGCCCGTGCCCGTGCCCGCCTCGACCACCAGCTCGCCGCGGTTCGCGATCGCGTCTTCCACGGCCTCGGCCATCGCCTGCTGCACGGCGCGCGGGGCGAAGGCGGGATCGGACGCGGCGAATGGCCCATCTGGCCCCAGGGCCTCGGCGGATGGCGAGCGATTCGTCACTTCGTCTGGGTCTGAGTCTGAGTGCGCAAGCTCGAGCCGCTCGGGCGACCGTCCGCGCTGCTCGCGCTCCCACTATGCCTCAGCATGGGGTGTACTCGCACTCAGACTCAGACTCAGACTGCCACTCCGCCGCACTCACCTACATGCGAACCGGTGGGGCCACCTGGCACGCCGGCACCTGCGCCTTCGCGCTTTCTGCATCGGCGACGGCGCCGCGCTCGAGGCGGGCGGCGCGCACGGTGAGCCAGTTGCGTACGCACAGCGCGCCGAGCTTCGGGCCCAGGTCGTAGGCTTTCTGCGCCTGCTGTTCCGCTTCGGTCCATGCTTCGCGCTGCAGCGACAGTTCGGCGAGCGACTGCCACAACGTGGGGTCGCTCGGTTCCAGCTGGATCGCGTGCTCGAGCTTCGACTTCGCGGTATCGAAATCGCCCTGCGACTCCAGGTGCGACGCGCTGCGCCGCAGGTCCTCGACCGCGGGATTCGCGAACGGCAGCACCTGCACGGCCGATGGTGCGTTCTCGGCTTCGGCGCGGATCTCGTTGACCCAGTCGTGCTTCGCGACCTTCGGCGCCTTCGGCGGG
Source organism: uncultured Pseudomonadota bacterium (assembly GCA_937996755.1). Classification (GTDB taxonomy): domain Bacteria; phylum Pseudomonadota; class Gammaproteobacteria; order Xanthomonadales; family Ahniellaceae; genus CALKUS01. The sequence goes on from CALKUS010000155.1 coordinate 3,218, forward strand.
GGCGGTTCGTCGGAGGAACAGCCGACGAGCAATGCGAGTGCAGCGACGAGCGAAATGCTAGCGCTCGTCCGGATCGGGTTCTTCGTATTCATCGTCAACGCGTCCAGCATCTTCCTGATCGTCATTGCGGCGGAACCAGTCGCGGAACCGCCGTCGCTTCTTCTCGGGTTCCTGCTGCCGTTCGGCTTCGCGCTGCCGGCGCAGGTCTTCCATCTGCTGCGCACGCTCGTATTCGAGCTGTTCGCGGCGCGAATCGTACCCGTCCTCGGAGCCGAGCCGCTCGTAGCGTTCGTCTCCGCTCGCGCGGCCGAAGCCGGTGCGGTCGTCCTCCGGCCCATAGCCCCAGCCGCAACCACCGTAGCCGCCGGGCGCGAACCCGCGCGCGAACGGCAATTGTCGCGCGCCCGGGCATTCCGGTTCCGTGAGGCTCTGTTGCGCGGGATCGACCCAGGCGAGCACGGGATCGTCGTTCAACGGCAAGTTCAGCGGCTCGCTCGGCAGCTTCGCGAACAGCGCGGCCCAGATGCGCATCGCGCCCGTCGAGCCGTAGAGGCCGGTCTGCGAATTGTCGTCCGCGCCGAGCCAGACGATCGCGAGGTGCGATCCCGTGAAGCCCGCGAACCACGAGTCGCGCTGGTCGTTGCTGGTGCCCGTCTTGCCGGCGGGCTGCAGCCTGCCGAGGCCGAGCTTCTGCAGGCCCGCGGCCGTGCCGGCGCGCGCCGTGTGCTGCAGCGCGAACGTCACGAGCCGTGCGGCGGACACGAGGTCGCCCGGCGACGGCTGCTCGGCATGGCGCGCGAGCGGCCGGCCTTCGCCGTCGATCACCGCGCTCACGGCGTACAGCGCCATCGGATGGCCGTCGGCAGCGAGGTACTGGTACGCCTGCGCCACCTGCAGCGGCGAGAGATCCGTGGCGCCGAGCAGCAACGAGGGATTCGGGTTGACGAGCGCGCCCGGGATCAGCGCCTCGAGCACGCGCTTCACGCGCGCGACGTCGAGCTCCAGGCCGAGCCGCACGGTGGCCAGGTTGTAGGACTGCGCGAGCGCGTCGATCAGCGCGACGTCGCCGTGCTCGGTGTTGTCGACGTTCGCCGGGCTCCACACCTTGCCGCTCGGCTGCTTCAGGCTGATCGCGCGGTCGTTCAGCGTGCTCATGAGCGACCACGACTGCGGCTGCGCGAGCGCGACGAGGTAGACGAAGGGCTTGACGAGCGAGCCGATCGGCCGCTGCGCGCGCACCGCGCGGTTGAAGCCCTGCTCGCCGGGATCGCGACCGCCGACGACCGCCTCGATGGCGCCCGTGCGCGACTGCGTGACGACGACCGCGGCCTGCATCTTCGCGCCCGACTTGCCGAGCGCCGCGAGCCGCTCGGTGACCGCGGCCTCCGCGTAGCCCTGCGTCGCCGGCGCGAGCGTCGTGAGCACGGTCAGGCCTTCCGAACGCAACGTGGCATCGGGGAAGTCGCGGCGCAGCTGCTCGCGCACGAGGTCGAGGAACGCGGGATAGCGGTTGCGCGCGAGCGCGCCCGCGGACGTTACGCCGAGCGGCGCCCTCACCGCAGCGGCGCGATCGGTCGCGTTGATCAGGCCCGTTTCCTCGAGCACCTTCAGCACCACGTCGCGACGCTGCTTCGCGCGCTCGGGGAAGCGGCGCGGGTCGTACAGCGACGGGCCCTGGATCAGGCCGATCAGCAGCGCGATCTCGGGCAGGTCGGCGAACTGCAGGTCGTGGCCGAAATAGAACTCCGACGCGGCGGCGACGCCGTGGACGGCCTGGCCGCCTTGCTGGCCGAGGTAGATCTCGTTGAGGTAGGCCTCGAGGATGCGCGCCTTCGAGAAGCGCGCCTCGATCAGCAGCGCGAGCGTCGCTTCGTTCGCCTTGCGCGACAGCGATTGCGTGCGCGAGAGGAACAGGTTGCGCACGAGCTGCTGCGTGAGCGTGCTGCCGCCCTGCACCACTTCGCCAGCGGTCAGGTTCACCCACGCGGCGCGCAGGATGGCGAGCGGCGCGATGCCGTGGTGGTGCGCGAAGTCGCGGTCCTCGACTGCCTGCAACGCAGCGACCAGCAGCGGCGGCACGTCCTGTGCGCGCACCACGCGGCGCTCCTCCTGCTTCGAGCCGTACAGCGTGGCGATGCGCGCCGGATCGACGAATGCGCCCTTCAGCGCCTTCTTCTCGCCGTCGACGAGCGACGCGACGCGGCCACCCGAGATCGTGACCACGATGCGCTGCGCCGCGACCGGCCCCTGCGTGCCGACGAATGCGCGCGTCGCGATTTCGAAGCGGCCGCCTTCGCGGTGGTAGGTGCCGGGCTGCAGCGGATTCGGCACGTCGCGATAGCGCGACGCCGCGAGCTCCGCGAGCAGCGCCTCGGGCGTCAGCGCCAGCTTCGGCGCCAGCGCGAGCGGACGCGCATAGACGCGCGACGGCTCGTCGAACGTGAGCTCGGCGAAGCGCGTGCGCACGAGCCTGTCCATCGCGATGAGGTAAGGCACGCCGAAGCCGACCAGCAGGCCCAGCCCGAGCCAGAACGGCGCGCGCAGCCATGGCCAGATCGAACGGGCGCGCTCGCGGCAGAACCTGATAAACCGGCCGAAAAAGTCCAAGGGGGAAGAATTCCAGCGAAATCGCGGGCTTAGTGTAGCGATTCAGGCTGAATACGCGGTGACATATTGCGGGCAGGCAGGGATAATCGCGCTCCCCCGCCAGGCTCCCGGCGGCGCGTACCCACCTGCCGCCGACCGATCTCCCGCGCGTGAGCACCCCGTCCGTTCCTTCCCTGCCCGAATCCACCCTGCGCGTCGCCTGGTTCGGCGCCGGCGAGGAGTGCGCGCTCGACGGCGACGCGACCGTGCTGCGTTGCGCTGCCGGCGAGCCGCTCGACGCGCTGCGCGAACTGGGCGCCGCCTGCATGGGCGGAGACCTGCTGCTGCTCGAGCGCGGCTGCGTCGTGCCGCCGCACGCGATCGCGCGCCTCGTGCGCGCGGCCGAGGCGAGCGGTGCCGCGATCGTCGTGCCGCTCGGCAATGCCGATCCCGCGCTGACGCCGCTCGCGCCCGGAGCCACCTGGCCCGTCGCCGACCTCGTCGGGCTCGATCGCGCATGCCATGCGCTCGCCGCGCATCGCGCATTCCGCGCGCCGGGCCTGCTGCGCAGCGCGTCGCTGTGGCGGCGGCCGGCGCTCGCGTGGGCATGCGCATCGCGCCCGGGCGACGAGCTGCCCGACGCGCTCGCACCGGTCGCGTGCGACCACGTGTTCGTGGGCGACCCGCGCCGGGCATTGCGCGGTCGCGAGCGTCCACTGCGCGCGGACGAGGCCGATCCGCCCTCGCCGCTCGACGACCTGCGGTCGCGCCTGCGCGCCGTGCCGGAGTCGCTCGGCTGGCCCGGCGCCGACGGGCGTCCCGTGGTCCTGCACGTGTTGCACGGCTGGGGCGGCGGCGCGGAAGGATTCGTGCGCGACCTCGCGCGCGCCGACGCCACGCGCTGCCACCTCGCGCTGCTCGCGCGCGGCAGCACGCAGCGCGCGCGCTACGGCGAATGGCTGGAGCTCGCGCATGCGGGCGATGCGATGACCACGCTCGCGCGCTGGCCGCTCGACGCCGCGATCGCCGCGACGGCCGAACGCCACGACGCGTATCGCGCCCTGCTCGACGCGGTCGTCGCGCGTTGCGGCGTCGGCACCATCTGCGTGTCGTCGCTGATCGGCCACTCGCTCGACGCGCTGCGCACCGGGTTGCCGACCGTGGTCGTCGCGCACGACTACTACCCCTACTGGCCGCAACTGCATTGCGATTTCGGCGACGCGCAGCGGCGCTTCGATCGCGCCGAGCTCGAACGCGCGCTCGCCGTGCGCGATGCGACGCCGCCGTTTGCGCCGCAGCCCGCGGCGCGCTGGTGGGCGCTGCGCGAAGCGACCGTCGAGGCGCTCGTCGCGGCCCGTGCGCGGCTCGTCGCACCGACGGCCGGCGTGGTCGCGAACCTGTTGCGCATCGAGCCGCGGCTCGCGGCGCTCGACCCGCACGCGATCGCGCACGGCCTGCGCCCGTTCGCCGACGTGGTGCGCGCGGAACCACCGGCGCGCACGAAGCTGCGCGTGCTCGTGCTCGGCCGCGTCGCCGGCGGCAAGGGCGAGGCGCTGCTGCGCTCGCTCGTGCCGCGCCTGCGCGACGCGTGCGAGTTCCACCTGCTCGGCTGCGGCACGGGCGGCTACGGATTCATGGGCATCGGCGGTGCGACGCTCGAGTTCGACTACGAGCGCGACGCGCTGCCCGCGCGCGTGGCGGCGATCGCGCCCGACCTCGCGCTGATGCCGGTCACCGTCGCGGAAACCTGGAGCTACACGCTCTCCGAGCTCTGGGCGCTCGGCGTGCCGCCGCTGGCGTGCGCGATCGGCAGCCTGGCCGAGCGCATCGAGGACGGCGTCACCGGCCTGCTGGTGGCGCCCGACGTCGACGCGATCGAGCGCCGCCTGCGCGCGCTCGCCGCGGATCGCCAGCCGTTGCGCGCACTGCGCGCGCGCCTCGCGATGGGCCGGCAGCGCGACACCGCGGCGATGGCCGGCGACTATGCGCCGCTGTGGCTGGCGGCGCCGACTCCGGCGCGCGCGCTCGCGACCACCGGCATCGACACGCTCGCGCTCGCGGAAGCGACGGTCGCGCTCGAACGGGCGCGCCATGAACGCGACGCGCTCGCGGCGACGGCGAAAGCGCAGGCGCGCGAGCTCGAGCGGCGCGCGGAGTGGGGCTTCGGCCTCGCGCGCGAGCTGGACGACCGCACCGCGTGGGCGAAGTCGCTCGAGGCCGACCTCGAGAAGACGCAGGCACGAATGGAGATTGCGGAGGTCGAGCTCGATCGCGTGCGCCCGTTCGAAGCCGAGCTGACGCGCGTGCACACCAGCCGCTCGTGGCGCATCACGCAGCCGCTGCGCACGGGCACCGTATTCGCGCGTCGCCTGCGCAGCTCGCTCGCGTTCCGACTGCGCCGTGCGCTGTCGCTGTTCGGCCGCGCGCGCCGCAGCCTGCAGATGCGCGGCATCGGCGGCACGCTGCGCCGCGCGTTCCTGGGCGGCATGAAGCCGCCCCCGGTGCTGCCGCCGGACATCCCCGCAACCGAGCCGTTCGCGCCGTTCGCGGTGCCCGGCAGCGACGCGCCGCGCGTCTCGATCGTGGTGCCGGTATACAACCACTTCGCGCACACGCTCACCTGCCTGCGCTCGCTCGCGCAGCACCCGGGCGCCGTGCCGTTCGAAGTGATCGTCGTCGACGACTGTTCGTCCGACGAAACGCCGCAGCGCCTGCCGGAGATCGCGGGCATCCGCGCGCTGCGCAATGCGCAGAACCTCGGCTTCATCGGCGCGTGCAATGCCGGCGCCGCGCAGGCGCGCGGCGAATACGTGCTGTTCCTCAACAACGACACGGCGGTCACGCCGGGCTGGCTCGAGGCGCTCGTCGACGCGTTCGCGGCCGAGCCCAGGGCCGGCCTCGTCGGCGCGAAGCTCGTGTATCCCGACGGCCGGCTGCAGGAGGCCGGCGGCATCGTGTTCGCCGACGCATCGGGCTGGAACTACGGCCGCTTCGACGACCCGTCGCTGCCGCAGTACAACTTCCTCCGCGAAGTCGACTACTGCTCGGGTGCCGCGATCATGCTGCCGCGTGCGCTGTGGACGCGGCTCGGCGGCTTCGACGTGCGCTACGCGCCCGCGTACTACGAAGACACCGACCTCGCGTTCCGCGTGCGCGAAGCCGGCTACAAGGTGCTCTACCAGCCCGCGTCCACCGTGGTGCACTTCGAGGGCGTCACCTCGGGCACCGACACCGCGAGCGGCGTGAAACGCTACCAGGTGGTGAACCAGCAGAAGTTCGCGGAACGCTGGGCAAAGGTATTGCCGCGGCAGCCGCGCCCCGGCGTGCCGATCGCGCGCGCACGCGCGCACGGCACGCCGTCGCGCGTGCTGATCGTCGACGCGTGCACGCCCATGCCGGACCAGGATTCCGGCTCGGTGCGCATGATCAACCTCATGCGCGTCCTGCGCGGCCTGGGCTGGCAGGTGACGTTCATGGTGGAGAACCTCGCGTACCACGGCCACTACACGCACGCGCTGCAGCGGCTCGGCGTGGAAGCCGTGTACCACCCGAACGTGAGCGACATCGTCGCGTGGATGGCGGAGAACGGCGCGACGCTCGACGCCGTGATCCTGTCGCGCCACTACGTGGCCGCCGCATTCCTGCCGCTCGTGCGTCAGTACGCGCCGCACGCGCGCATCGTCTTCGACACCGTGGACCTGCATTACCTGCGCGAACAGCGCGCCGCGGAGCTGCACGGCGGCGCCGAGCTCGCGCGCCAGGCGCGCGCCACGCGCGTGCAGGAGCTGAAGATCGTGCGCGCGGCCGACGTGACGCTCGTCGTGAGCCCGGTCGAGCAGGGGCTGCTGCGCCTCGAGTGCCCCGGCTCGCGCATCGAGATCCTCTCCAACGTGCACGAAGTCGTCGGCTCGCGCCGGCCGTTCGCCGAGCGCCGCGACATCCAGTTCACGGGCGGCTTCGGCCACCCGCCGAACGTCGACGCCGTGCAGTGGTTCGTCGACGAGATCTGGCCCGACGTCGCGCGCCGCCTGCCCGAGGCGCGCTTCCACGTGATCGGCAGCCGCCTGCCCGAAGAGCTCACGCGGCTCGCGGGCGAGCGCGTCGTCGTGCACGGGCACGTCGAGTCGCTGGACGAGTTCCTCGACGGCTGCCGCCTCTCCGTCGCGCCGCTGCGCTACGGCGCCGGCGTGAAGGGCAAGGTGAACATGGCGATGGCGCACGGCCAGCCGGTGATCGCCACGCCGATCGCCGTCGAGGGCATGCACGTGGAGCCCGGCGAAGACGTGCTCGTGGCCGAGGACGCCAAGGCGTTCGCCGATGCCGTCGTCGCCGCGTACCAGGACGAAGCGCTCTGGCAGAAGCTCTCCACGCGCGGCGTGGCGAACGTGGCGCGCCATTTCTCGTTCGACGCCGCGCGCGACGCGGTGCAGGCGGTCCTGCCGCGCCGCTGACGCGCTCGCGTGGGGGTTTTTCCCCATCGCGCCGCGCGGCTTCCCGCGCCACGATTCGCCGCGACCGTGGCGATCACCGTGGGACGCAGGATGAGCAGGATTTCCGATGAAGCCGAACGTGCGCGACAGCGCGCGCTCGACACCTATCGCATCGTCGACACGTTGCCGGAGGCCGCGTACGACGACATCGTGCGCATCGCGTCGCTCGTGTGCGGCGCGCCCGTGGCACTGATCTCGCTGCTCGACCGCGACCGCCAGTGGTTCAAGGCGCGCATCGGCATCGACGTCGCGGAAACGCCGCGCAACGAGGCCGTGTGCGACCATGCGATCCGCAGGCCGCAGCAACTGTTCGAGGTACGCGACCTCGCCGGCGACCCGCGCTTCGCGCAGCTCCCGGTCGTGACGGGCGCCGAGCCGCTTCGCTTCTACGCGGGCGTGCCGCTCGTCACGCCGGGTGGCGCCGCGATCGGCACGGTGTGCGTGCTGGATCGCGAGCCGCGCACGCTCGACGAGAGCCAGCGCGCGGCGCTGGCCGCGCTCGCACGCCTCGCGATGAACCTCGTCGAGGGACGTCGCCGCGAACGCGAGCTCGAGCGCGACGCGACGCTCACGCGCGGCACGGAGGCGCCGGTCGCGGCAAACGACGGCCCCGAGGGCCCGACCGAGTGCACGATCGCGCTGTTCGAGCTGCAGGACTTCGCGGGTGCTTCGGTGCGCCACGGCGAGCGCGCATTGGAACGCGCGCTCGAGAAGCTCGATCGCCTGCTCGAGGCGGAGCTGCGCGGACACCACGGGCTCGACATGGGGCACAGTGTGAGCCGGGCGTCGGGCAGCGCCGAGATCGTCGCCGTTCTGCATGGGCACGATCGCGAATCGGCGCTCGCGCGGCTGCGCGTGGCTCTTGCCGGCTTCCAGCGCGAAACGGGGCTCGTGGTGCTGTCCGCGATCGCCGAGCGGCGCGCGGCGAACGAGGCGCTCGGCACGCTGTTCCAGCGCGCCGACGAGGCGCTGACCGAAGTGAAGAACTCCCGCGCCGCTACAGCGTCGCGTTGACCTTCACGAGCTCGCCGTCGCGATTGAGGGTGAGCTCGACCACGTCGCCCGCCTTGTGCTCGTCGAGCACGGCGAGCAGGTCCTCGAGCGCGAGCACGGGCGTGTCGTCCACGGCGACGATGAAGTCGCCGGCGACGAAACCGCCCCCGCCCTGCGCGCTCGCGCGCACGCCGGCCTTCGCGGCGGGGCTGTTCGGCGCTACGCCGAGCACGAGGATGCCGGCGCGATCGAGCGCGCGGCCGACGCGCTCCGACATGCCGTCGTCGGCCGAGATGCCGAGCTTCGGGCGCTGGTAGTCGCCGTTCGCGATCAGCTGCGGCACGACGCGGTTCACGGTGTCGACGGGCACGGCGAAGCCGACGCCCGCGTAGGCGCCCGACGGACTGAAGATCGCGGTGTTCACGCCGATCAGGCGGCCCGCGGAATCGAGCAGCGGGCCGCCGGAGTTGCCGGGATTGATCGCGGCGTCCGTCTGGATGAGGTGCTCCACCTTGCGGCCGTTCTCGCCCGGGATCGAGCGATCGAGCGCCGAGATGATGCCGGTGGTGAGCGTGTGGTCGAGGCCGAACGGATTGCCGATCGCGAACACCGATTGGCCGACCTTCAGGTCGCGGCTGGTGCCGATCGCGAGCGGCGGCGGCGCGTTCGAGGACGCCTCGATCTTCAGCACGGCGAGGTCGTGCTCCGGGCTGGCGCCCACGAGCGTCGCGTCGAATTCGCGCTGGTCGCCCAGCACCACGCGCGCGCGCGAAGCATTCGCGATCACGTGGAAGTTCGTCACTACGTGTCCCTGGTCGTCCCAGACGAAACCGGAACCGGAACCCTGCGGCACGTCGAACACGTTGCGCGTGTACAGGTCCACGACGCGTCCGCTCGTGTTGATGAACACGACGGACGGCCCGGCCGTCTCGAACAGCTCGATCGTGCTGCGCTCGCTGTCGGCGAGGTCGCCGCGTGCGGTGACGCTGCGCGGCTCGGCCGTGGGTTTCGAGTCGCACGCGGCGAGCAGCACCACCGTGGCGATCAGCAGGACGTATCGATTCATCGTCATGGCCTCATCGTTGCGATTGTAGGGTGGGCAGCTCTGCTGCCCACGCGCTCGAATGCCGCGTGGGCAGCAGAGCTGCCCACCCTACGAGAGAAATTCAGCCGCCGGCCGCCGTCAACTGCGCCTGGACGGAAGCAATGCTCGGCTCCGCGGGCGCGATCTCGCGCGCCGTCGCGAGCGACTGCGCCGCCGCCTGCAGCTGCTTCTCCGCGATCTGTCGCTCGGCCTGCTTCGCATAGGCGCGCGCGAGCTCGGCGGCCATCGCCTTCTTCGCCGTCGTGTCCTTCGACGTCGAGGTGAACGCGTCGTAGTTCCGGCGCGCGGCATTGGGACGATTCGCCGACAGCTCCTCCGCGAACAGCTCGCGCGCCTTGCCCGGGATCGCCGTGAGGCCGACGACCGCGCGCTCGTTGCGGCGGTCGAGCGCGAGCGCGGCGCGATAGAGGTCGTAGGCGTTCGCGCCCGGCGGCTCGATCAGGTCGCCGCCGGCGAGCGCGCGATCGGCGTCGTCGAGGTAGTCGTCGATCTTCTGCTGCTCTTCCGGCGTGATCGTCGCGGCCTGCTGCGCGGCGATCTCCTTCTTTTCCTTGAGCTCGTTCAGGCGCGTGCGCGACGCGCGCACGTCGCCCGCGGGCGCGCCGAGCGCCTGCGCCTGCGCGAGCAGGCGACCCGCGCCCGCGAGGTCGTCGGCGTCGAGCGCCGCTTCGACGCGCGGCAGCAGCGACGCGCCAATGCGCGCGCGGCCGGCCTTCGCGCGCGCATTGTCGGGCTC
>CALKUS010000156.1 GCA_937996755.1 uncultured Pseudomonadota bacterium
TACACAGGCGAAGACACTCTTTCCCTACACGACGCTCTTCCGATCTAGCAGTACAAGCGCGAGAAGCTCGGCGATGCGATGAAGGGCCGTACGATCGCGCTCGTGTTTTTCAACAGCTCGATGCGCACGCGCAGCTCGTTCGAGATCGGCGCGTGGCAGCTCGGCGGGCACGCGGTGGTGCTGCAACCCGGCCGCGACGCCTGGGGGATCGAGTTCTCGCCGCGCACGGTGATGACGGGCGACGCCGAGGAGCACGTGGCCGAAGTGGCGAAGGTCCTCTCGCGTTACTGCGACCTGATCGGCGTGCGCGCGTTCCCGAAGTTCGTCGACTGGGCTTCCGACCGCGAGGACCCGGTGATCAACGCGTTCGCGCAGCACGCGACCGTGCCGGTCATCAACCTCGAGACGATCACGCATCCGTGCCAGGAGCTCGCGCACGTGCAGGCCCTGCAGGAGCGTCTCGGCGAGATCAAGGGCCGCAAGTACGTGCTCACCTGGACCTACCACCCGAAGGCGTTGAACACGGCGGTGGCGAACTCCGCGCTGCTGATCGCGACGCGCTTCGGCATGGACGTCACGCTGCTGTGCCCGACGCCTGAATACGTGCTCGACTCGCGCTACATGGAAGCGGGCCGCAGGAACGCGGCCGAGAACGGCGGCTCGCTCTCGGTGAGCCACGACATCGACGCGGCGTACTCGGGTGCCGAAGTCGTCTACGCGAAAAGCTGGGGCGCACTGCCGTACTTCGGCCAGTGGGACAAGGAAAAGCCGATCCGCGACCGCTACTGCCACTTCATGGTCGACGAGCGCAAGATGGCGCTCACGAACCAGGGCCTGTTCAGCCACTGCCTGCCGTTGCGCCGCAACGTGAAGGCCACCGACGCCGTCATGGACGCGCCGTACTGCATCGCCATCGAGGAAGCCGAGAACCGGCTGCACGTGCAGAAGGCGATCATGACCACGATGCTGCAACTCAATTCCAGGTAATCCGCGAACATGAGCAAGAAGATCGTCCTCGCGTTCTCCGGCGGCCTCGATACTTCCTTCTGCGTCCCGTGGCTGCGCGAGCGCGGCTGGGACGTCTACACGCTGTTCGTCGACACCGGCGGCGTCGCGGACGACGAGCGCGAGTACATCGAGCAGCGCGCGAAGGAGCTCGGCGCCGTCGAGCACCGCACGATCGACGGCCGTACCGCGATCTGGGACGAGTTCGTCGTCCCGCTCGTGCGCGGCGGGCAGTGGTACCAGAACCAGTACCCGCTGCTGGTGTCGGACCGCTACCTCATCGTGAAGGCATCGCTCGCCTGGTGCGACGAGCTCGGCACGAAGGCGTTCGCGCACGGCTGCACCGGCATGGGCAACGACCAGGTGCGCTTCGACCTGACCGTGCGCGCGCTCGGCGACTACGAGATCGTCGCGCCGATCCGCGAAATCCAGAAGGAACACACGGAAGTGCGCGCGTACGAACAGCGCTGGCTCGAGGAGCGCGGTTTCGGCGTGCGCGCGAAGCAGAAGAGCTACACGATCAACGAGAACGTGCTCGGCGTGACGCTGTCCGGCGGCGAGATCGACAAGTGGGAAGCGCCGGGCGAGGGCGCGAAGGGCTGGTGCGCGCCGCGCGCCGAGTGGCCCGCGCAGCCGCTGCGCGTCGCGATCATGTTCGAGAAGGGCGTCGCCGTCGCGCTCGATGGCAAGCGCATGGCCGGCGCCGCGATCCTCGCTCGGCTCAACCGCGACTTCGCGCAGTACGGCGTCGGCCGTGGCCTGTACACGGGCGACACGACGATCGGACTGAAGGGTCGCATCGTGTTCGAGGCGCCCGGCCTGACGGCGCTGCACGTTGCGCACCGCGCGCTCGAGGAGGCCGTGCTCACCAAGCACCAGAACCGCTTCAAGCCGATCGTCGCGCAGAAGTGGGTGGAGCTCGTGTATGAGGGCTTCTTCTACGAGCCGCTGAAGGCCGACCTCGACGCGTTCATCGCAGCGAGCCAGCGTTACGTCGACGGCACGGTGACGATCGAGACGCGCGGCGCCACCGTCGACGCCGTGACGATCGAGTCGAAGCACATCCTGCGCAGCGCGAAGGCGACCTATGCGCAGGCCGCCGACTGGGGCGTCGCGGAAGCCGAAGGCTTCATCAAGCTGTTCGGCATGTCGTCGTCGCTGCACGCCGAGGTCAATCGAAAATAGCCATGTAGGAGCCCACCCTGTGGGCGATCGCAAGTTCCGGAATCGCCCACAGGGTGGGCTCCTGCGACAGCCGCCATGATCGAAGACGTTCTCAACCATTTGAAGGCCCTCGTCGCCGTCGACACGCGCAACCCGCCGCGTGCGATCGGCAGCGCGATCTTCGACTACATCCGGCAGGCGTTGCCCGACGGTTTCGCGCACACGCTGCGCGATCACGGTGCCGGCTCGGTGTCGCTGCTGTCGGTGCGCGGCAGGCCGACGCGCGTCTTCAATTTCCACCTCGACACCGTGCCGGCGTCGCCGCAGTGGACGCGCGATCCGCTGGCGCTGCTGGTGGCGAACGACCGCGCCATCGGATTGGGCGCATGCGACATCAAGGGCGCGGCCGCGGCGATGGTCGCCGCGGCGAACGTCGCGAAAGGCGACGTCGCGCTGCTGTTCACGTCGGACGAGGAGGCGAACGACGCGCGTGGCGTCGCCGCCTTCCTCGCCAGCGACCACGGATACGCCGAAGCGGTGATCGCGGAGCCGACGCGTTGCCTCGCGCGCGTCGCGCATCGCGGCCTCGTTTCCGCCACCGCGCGCTTCGCCGGCATCGCGGGACACGCGTCCGCGGCACGCGCGCTCGACGACAGCGCCGTGCACCGTGCCATCGGCTGGGGCGCGAAGGCGCTCGGTTACGCGCGCGCGTGGCGCGACGCGTCGTTCGGCGAGCTCACCGGCCTGCCGTTCAACCTCGGTCGCATCGAAGGCGGCATCAAGGGCAACGTGATCGCGCCCGATTGCGAGATCCGCTGCAACTTCCGGCCGCTGCCTTCGCTCGCCGTGGACGACCTGCTGGCCCTGCTGCGCGGCATGGCCGCGCCCGGCGAGCTGGTCGCCCTGGAGGAAACGTTCCGCGGCCCGCCGCTGCCGGCGCAGGCGGGCGAAGGCGCGACGAAGGCGATGGCCGCCGCGCGAGTTCTCGCCGCTTCATTGCACCTCGAGACCGGCCCCGCCGTCGATTTCTGGACCGAGGCCTCGCTGTTCTCGCAGGCCGGGCTCACCGCCATCGTCTACGGCCCGGGCGACATCGCCCAGGCGCATTCCGCCGACGAGTGGGTCGAGCTCGCGCAGCTCGAGCACGCCGCGCGCGCCTACGCAGGGATGTTGTCATGAACACCACGAACACCACGCACGAGCTGCGGCCCGTGATCGTCCGACTGCTGTCGAACATGGCGAGCGCCAAGGAGATCCAGCAGTACCTCAAGCGCTTCTCGCAGGTCGACGCCGCGCGATTCGCCGTCGTGAAGGTGGGCGGCGCGGTGCTGTCGGAAGACCTCGACAACCTCGTGTCGTCGCTCGCGTTCCTGCAGCAGGTCGGCCTCACGCCGATCGTCGTGCACGGCGCCGGCCCGCAGCTCAACGAGGAGCTCGCGCGCGAAGGCATCAGCACGCCGATCGTCGACGGGCTGCGCGTGACATCCGCGCCGGCGCTGCAGGTGGTGCGCCGCGTCTTCCAGCAGGAGAACCTGAAGCTGGTCGAGGCGTTGCAGGCGGTCGGCGCGCGCGCGAGCTCGATCCTCGGCGGCGTGTTCGAGGCGGACTACCTCAACAAGCGCAAGTTCCAGCTGGTCGGCAAGGTGACGAAGGTCCACCTCGAGCCGATCCAGGCCGCGCTGAAGGCGAGCTCGATCCCGGTGATCGCAAGCCTCGGCGAGACGGCTGGCGGCCAGATCCTCAACGTGAACGCCGACATCGCCGCGAACGAGCTCGTGGTGCGCGTGAAGCCTTACAAGATCATCTTCCTCACGGGTACGGGCGGCCTGCTGGACGAGGACGGCAACGTGATCTCGTCGATCAACCTGCGCACCGAGTTCGAGCAGCTCATGCAGCAGCCGTGGGTGCACTCGGGCATGCGGCTCAAGATGCAGCAGATCAACGACCTGCTCGCGAAGCTGCCGCTGTCGTCGTCGGTCTCGATGACGCGCCCGGCCGAGCTCGCGAAGGAGCTGTTCACGCACCGCGGCTCGGGCACGCTGCTGCGGCGCGGCGAGCGCATCCGCTGCGTGAAGTCGTGGAAGCAGCTCGACCTCGACAAGCTGCGCTCGCTCATCGAATCGGGCTTCGGGCGCAAGCTCACGGCCGATTATTTCCGCAAGACCAGGCTCTATCGTGCGTACGTGAGCGAGCACTACCGCGCCGCATTGCTGCTCACGAAGGAGGACGGCGTCGCGCACCTCGACAAGTTCGCGGTGGCCGACGACGCACAGGGCGAAGGCCTCGGCCGCGCCGCATGGCTGCGCATGCGCGCCGACAACCCGCAGCTGTTCTGGCGCTCGCGCGCCGACAATGCGATCAACGAGTTCTACTTCGAGGAGTCCGACGGCTGCGTCAAGGGCGAGAAGTGGAACGTGTTCTGGTACGGGCTCGAAGGCTGGCCGGCGATCGAGACGGCCGTCGAGCATTGCCTCGCGCGGCCGGCGACGTTGAAGGGCTGAACATGGAAATCCGAAATTGGAAATGGGAAATCGGTAGAGCGGCGCACCGTGAGTCGCCACTACTCGCGCTGCCCATTTCCGATTTCCCATTTCCCATTTCCGATCTTTTCCGGATCGCAAGCCCATGACCGCAACGAAGACCATCGGCCTCGTCGGCGCCCGCGGCCACACGGGCGCGGAGCTCGTGCGCCTGGTCGAGGCGCATCCGGCGCTCGAGCTGGTGTTCGTGAGCTCGCGCGAGCTCGCGGGCAAACCGCTGCGCGACGGGGTGCCCGACGCGAAGTCGGACCTGCGCTTCGAGTCGCTCGATGCGGCGGCCGTCGCCGCGAAGCGTGCCGACGTCGTGGTGCTCGCGCTGCCGAACGACGCCAGCGCTCCGTACGTCGCTGCGATCGACGACCAGTGCGCGTCGACGCTGGTGGTGGACCTGTCGGCGGACCATCGTTTCGCAAGCGATTGGTTCTACGGGCTGCCCGAGCTCTATCGCAAGCACTACGCCGGCCAGCGGCGCATCGCGAACCCGGGCTGCTACGCGACCGCGATGCAACTCGCGATCCGTCCGCTGAAGAAGTTCCTCGCGTCGCCGGCGCAGTGCTTCGGCGTGTCGGGCTACAGCGGCGCGGGCACCACGCCGTCCGACCGCAACGACCCGGCGAAGCTGGCCGACAACCTCATGCCCTATTCGCTCGTGGGGCACATCCACGAGCGCGAAGTGACGCGCCACCTCGGCCACGCGGTCGAGTTCATGCCGCACGTGGCGCCGCACTTCCGCGGCATCACCATGACCGTGAACATGCACCTCAAGTCGCGGCTCTGGCTCGACGACGTGCGCGAGCGCTACCACGCGCGCTACGACGGCGAGCCGCTCGTGCGCGTGGTCGACGGCGCTCCGTGGGTGAGCGCGATCGCCGGCCGCCACCACGCGGAAGTCGGCGGCTTCACGCTCGCGGCCGACGGCCGTCGCGTGGTCGTCGTGTGCACGCTCGACAACCTGCTGAAGGGCGCCGCGACGCAGGCGGTGCAGAACATCAACCTGGCGCTGGGCCTGCCGGAGACGACGGGGATGCCGACATGACGAACCCCATCTGGCAGAAATCGGACACCGTGGTCGACGCGCGCATCATGCGCTTCCTCGCGGGCGAGGACGTGAAGCTCGACCGCGAGCTGCTGCCGCACGACATCCGCGCGAGCCGCGCGCACGCGCAGGCGCTGCAGCTGGCCGGGATCCTCGACGGTGGCGAGCTCGCCGCGATCGAGCGCGAGCTCGATGCGCTCGCGGCGGCGTTCGCGTCCGGCGCGTTCGTGCTCGACGAGCGCTTCGAGGACGGCCATTCCGCGATCGAGCACTGGCTGAGCGAGAAGCTCGGCGACGCCGGCAAGCGCATCCACACGGGTCGCAGCCGCAACGACCAGGTGCTGGTCGCGTCGCGGCTGTACCTGCGCGAGCGCCTGGCCGAGCTCAAGGCCACGTTGCTCGAGTGCGCGCGCGTGGCGCTGGAGCGCGCGGGACGCGAGGCGAACGTCGCCATGCCCGGCTACACGCACCTGCAGCGCGCGGTGGTGTCGAGCGCAGGGATGTGGTGGAGCGGCTTCGCCGAGTCGTTCCTCGATTCCGCGCAGCTCGCGCGCGACGCTTTCGCGCTCGTCGACGCCAATCCGCTGGGCACCGCGGCCGGCTACGGCGTGAACCTGCCGCTCGATCGCGGCCACACGACTCGGGCGCTTGGTTTCTCGCGCATGCAGGTGTCGCCCGTGGCGGCGCAGCTGTCGCGCGGCAAGTACGAGTGGCAGGCGCTCGCCGCGCTGTCGCAGGCGCTCGGCGACGTGCGCCGCCTCGCGTGGGACCTGAGCCTGTTCACGACCGCGGAGTTCGCGCTCGTGAAGCTGCCGCCGCAATACACGACGGGCTCGTCGATCATGCCGAACAAGCGCAACCCCGACGTCGTGGAGCTGCTGCGCGCATCGCAGGCGGTCGCCACGGGCGCGCTCGCCGAGCTCACCGCGCTGCTGTCGCTGCCGTCCGGCTACCAGCGCGACCTGCAGTTCTCCAAGGGCCCGACGCTGCGTGCGTTGCGCCACGGCCTCGACGCGATCGCGCTCGTGCCGGCGTTGCTCACCGACCTCGCGTGGGACGAAGCGCGGCTGCACGCCGCCATCGAGCCCGCGATGTACGCCACCGACCTCGCGATCGAGGCGGCCGTCGCGGGCACGCCGTTCCGCGACGCCTATCGCGCCGCGGCCGCGGCCGGCGACGCGCTCGCCGGCCGCACGCCCGAGGCGAGCCTCGCGGCGCGCACGTCGCCCGGTGCCGCGGCCGACCTGCGCCTCGATCTCCTGCGCGAGCGCCTCGCGTCGCTCACGTAACGGCCGGGATCGGCGACGGTTCCGGTTTTGGGCGGAGCGCGCCAAGCGACCAATCGAAGCGCCTGGTCAGGAACATCACGAGCGCGAGCGCGACGAACAGCGTGGTCGCGCCGAGCAGCAGTGCGTGGTCCTCGCTGCGCACGAGCACGAAGAACGTGCCGTACGCGGCGCCCTGCAAGGCCGCGACGGCGATTGCGCGCTGCCAGGAACCGAGCACGGCGCGCGCGTACATGCCGACGAGCAGGACCGCGGCCGTCGCGGCGACGACGTAGGCGGGTGCGAAGCCGAGATGCTCGGAGAGCGCGAGCAGCAGCAGGTAGAACAGTGCGAGCGCGAGGCCGATCAGCAGGTACTGCACGGGATGCAGCGCGGCGCCCGCGATCACCTCGAACAGGAACAGCGCGACGAACACGAGCGCGACCATCAGGATGCCGTACTTGCCGCTGCGTTCGTTCTGCAGGTAAACGTCGGCCGGCAGGTAGAGCTCCACGCCGAAGCCGGACGACGACAGCGTGGTTTCCGCGACGTCGTTGAAGCGCCAGGCCTGGCCGTAGTCGCGGTTGAGCTCGAGCACCTGCCAGGTCGCGGCGAAACCCGACGCGTCGATGCGCCGCGTCGCCGGCAGGTAACCGCCGAGGAAGTTCGGGTCGCGCCAGGCGCTCGCCATCGTGGCGCGCGTGTTGCGCGCGAGCGGCAGCACGCGCAGCTCGCGCACGCCCGCGATCGTCATCTCGATCGCGACGCCGATGTCGCGCGCGAGCGTGTCGCGGTCGACGTCGTGGCCGATGCTGGCGAGCCCGGCGAGCTCGCGCGATGCCGCTTCCGGGCGCACGGCGCGGCCGTCAACGTCCCAGCGGTCGACCGCGCGCAGGCCGCGCGCGTCGCTCAGGCCCACGTGCAGCGCGACCGTCGTGTCCTTGTCGGCACCGGCGAGGAACGTCGCGACGTCCTCGCGCGCGAACCGTGCGCCGAGCTTCGCCGTGGCCGTGTAGACGGGCACTTCGAACATGCCGCGGTAGCGCATCTCGGGCAGCAGCGTGGTGTCCACCGAGGCCTCGTCGGCGAGCAGCACGCGCAGCTCGCGCTGCGCGACGAAGCTGCCGTCGGCCAGCCGCGTCGTCGTCGGGAAATCCGCGATCAGGTAGGGCGGCGCGAGCAGCTGCGACTGGCCCCATTGCGCCGCGACGGAATACTCGGCCTCGCGCGCGCGCTCGCGGCGCTCCTCGACGAGCATCCGCACCTGCAGCAGCGGGATGAGCAGCAGGATGAGCAGGCCCGCGAGCGCGAGCAGCTTGAGCACGGGTGAACGCAGCATCTGGAAGTCCTCCGGCGGTGTGCCGGGGACAGAGCGTGGCGTACGGTGCGGGCGCCGCGCGGCCGGCGCGCGGCGTGTGCGGTGGCGATTCGCGGGCGGCGCCGCTCAGTAGCGGCGGTCGTCCTCGCCGCGCAGCAGCCTGACCACGAAGAACAGCACGAGCGCCGCGCCCGCGACGAGCACGGTCCAGAGCACCCACTGCCGCGTGTCGACCGGCTTCGGCGGGACCACGAGCGCGGCCGGACCCGCGATCGGCGCGAGCGCGCCGATCCGCGCGTCGGCCGGCTGCCAGTGCGAGCCCAGGCGCGAGCGCACCTCGGCCAGCAGGATCGCGATCGGGAAGTCGCTGCGGCGCGCGGTGGCGCTGCCTGCAACGAGCCAGTATGGCCCCGCCTCGCGCGACAGCAGCGCGAATTCCTCGGGGCGGAACGCGACGCGCAGCACGGGCCGCGCGTCGAGCGGCGGGTCCGAGACGACGCGCCACCAGCGGTCGCGAGTGACGTCGACCGACTGGTCGTCGTTGCGCAGCGCGATCGAGCCGCCCAGGCGGAACGCGGTGAACGCGCGCCGGTCGCGCCATGGTGCTTCGGGCGACGAACGGCTCGCGATGCGGACGTTGGCGACCGTGCCTTCGCCCGCGAGCTCGATCCCGATCCGCTCGATCGGCAGCGGTCCCGGCGCCTGGAAGTCGAATACGCCCGGCTCGCCGGAAGGCAGCGGCGTCGCATCGACCCACTCGCGCGCGGGCGCGCTGCTCACGATCGTGCTGCGCTCGCCGGGAATGCCGGTCACGCGCGTGACCGGCAGTGCGACGCCGTCGTCGAGCCGCTCGAGCAGCAGGTAGCGCGAGCCCGTGCCGGGCAGCTCGATGCGCTTGCGCAGCAGCACGTACTCACCCTGGCGCAGGTCCGCGATCCCGGCTTCGGCGACGAGCGTGCGCCAGCCGACGAGGTCGTCGCTGGCGGAGATGCGGTAGCGCGCGGAAATGCCGTCCGTAACCGGCTGCCAGTCGAGCTCCAGCGCCTCGAGCGATGCGTCGTCCTCGCCCGCGCCGACGTCGAGCACGAGGTCGCGCGTGGGCGTCGGCGCGGCGGGCGCGTTCGCGGGCACGTCGAGGTCGAGGCGGCTCAATCCACCATCTGCACCGCGCTGCAGGGAGAGATGCACGCTGTCGACGCTGCTCGAGCCCGGCGCGGGCGCGGGCAACGCGAACCACGGCAGCTCGCGCGGCGCCGTGCGCATCACCTTCGTCGCGAGCGTCGACGGGATCGGCCCGAACGGAACCTCCTTGCCGTCCGCGTCGTACACGGCGAGGTCGCGCAACGACGCATCGGCGACGTGCGCGTAGACCTCGGGTGTCAGCACGACGCGCACCGCGCCCGCGCTCGTGTCCACCGTGAGCGGGAACGACCATGCATACGCGTCGCGCGGCGCGGGCCTGGCCGACGCGGCGCAGGCGGCGAGCAGCAGCGCGATCGCGAACGTGTGCTTCATGCGGCGCTCCCTGCGGGAACTTCGCGCGGCGGCGTCGGCGCGAAGTATCCCACCGTCGTAAACAGCAGGCCGACGACGATGAACGAGATGATGCCCTGCAGGTTGCCGATGTACGTGCGGTCGACCAGCAGCAGCTTCGCGAGCACGACGCCCATGATCAGCGAGCCCACGAGCCAGGTCGGGCGCGACGCGCGGCGCGAGCCGGCGACCAGCGCCAGCACGCCGACGACGCTCCAGGCGACGGTCAGGCTGGTCTGCGCCGTGCTGGAACCGAGCAGCGACGGATCCCACGGCAGGTTCGCGAGGTGGTGCACGCCGCGCAGCGTGCCGATGCTCAGCATCACGAAGCCGGCCGCGAGCCCGGCCTGGCCGAGCAGGCGGCGATTCGCGTCGTCGGACATCGCACGCCAGCGCGAGAACAGCAGCGCCAGCACGGCCAGCTGCGCGAGCTCCAGCGGATTGACGAGCGGCAGGTAAGGCAGCGGCGCGACGTCGCCGTCGTGCAGCAGCGACAGCAGCCACCACGCCACGAGCGCCATGCTGGCCGGCACGAACCAGCGCAGCGAGTAGCGCGGCCATTCGTCGGCGAGCGGGAACGCGCCGATCGCGGGCGCGCGCCAGGCGAGCAGGTAGGCGAGGAACAACGGCACGATCCACGAGACCGCCGACCACGCGGTGTGCGCCAGGCCCGCGGCGACCGTGCGCGAGTGCAGGTCGATGCCGGCCACGACGACCAGCGTGACGAGCCACGCGATGTGCGCGAGCGAAACGCCGCGCGCGACGACCGGCGAGGCGAGCGAGCGCAGCGCGTACGCGCCGCCTGCGACCACGGCGAGCCAGGCGCTCACGTGCATGGCGTCCATCGGCGGGTCGTCGAACATCGAGAGCGTGCCCAGCGGCAGCAGCACGAACAGCGTGAGCATCGGCCACGACAGCTCGTCCCAGTCGAGCTGGCGACGTGCCAGCGCGAACACCGCGAGCGTGCCGGCGATCGCGAACAGCAGCGCGACGTCGCGGATGCCCGGGGCCACGAACGCCTCGATCTCGACGATGCCGGTCGTGGCCCACCACACGCAGCCCACGAGCAGCATCACCGCGGCGCCCGGGCGCCAGCGTTCCTCGCGACGGAGCATGAAGGCGCTCGCGAGCGCCGCGAGCGCGAGCAGCGCGCCCGACAGGAAGCGACCATTGAGGATGGCCTGCAGCGGGTTCTCGCCGCCCTTCGAGATCGCCTCGACGTACGCGACGCCGGCGAGGAACTGCAGCAGCATGCCGGCGAGGATCGGCCACGTGCGGCGGTCGCGCATGCCGAGCCAGACCAGCGCCACGCCTTCCAGCGCCCAGGTACACGCCGTCCAGCGCGCAGACAGCGCGATCGGCACGGCGAGCGTGGCGAAGCCGAGCGACAGCGCGGCGAACGAGATCGAGAGCGTGCGCTGGCCCTCGCGGTTCCACAGGAAGCGCGCGAGCACGCCGTACACGGCCGCCATCGCGAGTGCGCTGTACGCGAGCATCATGTCGTCGCCGCGCAGCAGCGCGGCCTGCAGCGGGAACACGACGAGCGGCGTGCCGAACACGAGCGTGCCGTCGACGAAGCCCGTGCCGCGCTCCAGCTCGTTGCGGCGCAGCGAGTAAAGCACCGCGATCGCGACGTAGAACAGGAAGAACAGCACGAGGAACGGCTCGGTGGTCGCGAGCTTCCCCGGCACGTACGAGTCGCGGCCCCAGGCGAAGCCGACGATGAACGTGAACGCGAAGCCCACGAGGTTCAGCACGCGCCACGGCTTGTACCAGGCGATCGCGAAGATCGCGGCGTTCAGCACGGCGTAGTACGAGAACAGCGCGACGTGGTTGCCGCTGCCGGTGTTGATGAGCACCGGCGCGAGGAAGCCGCCGACCTGCGCGAGCACGGCCAGGGCGATCGCGTCCTGCAGCACGGCGAGCATCGCCGCGCCCGCGACGACCGTGAGCACGAGGCCGAACGTGAGGCCGGTGGGCAGCAGGTGGTAGTAGTGGTACGCCGCGAAGATCGTCAGCAGCAGCACGCCGACGGCGCCGCCCTGCACGCTGAGCGCGAACGCGCGGCGCTCCTCGCGCTGGCGCCAGCCGAACACGAGCCCGACCATCGCGAACAGGCCGATCGCGGCGAGGCGCATCTCGATCGGGAACGAGATCAGGTTCTGGTCGACCGCGTACTTCAGCGCGGATGCGATGCCGATGAACAGCACGAGCACGCCGATCTTCACCGGCACGTTGCCCTCGGTGATCCAGCGCTTGATCGTCGCGCCCAGGTCGAAGCCCTGCGACGACGGCGGCGGCTCCGCGCCGCGCACGCGCGCCGTCGCCATGACGACGTTCGCGCGCGCTTCCGCGCGCTCACGCGCGAGGAGGTCGGCGTCGCTCGTCGCGCGCACCGCTGCAGCGACGGGTTCGACGGCGGGCTCGCTGCCCAGGTCGAACACCGCGCGGCCCGGCACGGGCGCCGGCATGACGGGCGCGGACGGAACGGGCGCCTCCATTACCGGCGCTTCCGGTGCGGGCGAAACCATCGGTGCCGGCGGCGGTGCGACGACCACGGGTTCCACCGGCGCCGACGCCGCGGCAGTCTGTTGCGGTGCGTAAGCAGGTTCCGGCTCGGGCTGCGTCCGGTTCGCGGCGGCGTATTCCTGGTCCGCCATGCGCTGCTCCAGCTCGCGGATACGACCGGACTGGCGCAGCTGCGCGCCCAGCAGCCAGCCGATCATGAATCCGACGGCGGCACCGCTGGCCGGCGAATGGATGAAGAAGGCGATACCGAGCACCAGACCGATGACGGCGAGCAGCCAGGGCATACGCGATTTCCGTGTGGGAATTCGCGTCGGAGCATAGCGCGCCGTTTGCGCGGCCAAGGGCGCGCGCAGGCGGCGTGCCCGGGCCGGTGTCGGATTGCGCTACCCGGGGACGCTCGCCGCTGTGCGCGGCGAACGCCCGGCAAACACCATCAAGGCGCGAACGACAGCAACGCGCCGCCGATGGTCGCGACCACGATGCCGCCGCCAGCGGCGACCGGCGAGCCCGCGACGCCCCACTGGAAGTTGCCGGCATCGGGCAGCGGATAGCGCGACAACGCCTTGCCCGTCGCGCGATCGAGCGTCACGAAGCCGCCGACGTGGCGGATCGCGTACGGCGCCTCGCCGATCGCGCCCGCGTAGACGCGATTGCCGAGCACGAGCGGCGTGCCCCAGGTGCTGCCGTACACGTCGCTGCGCCACTTGATCGCGCCGGTCGCGGGATCGATCGCGCTGACGCGGCGCAGGTCGGACGAGCCGACGTACAACGTGCCGTCGTGGATCACCGCCGTGGACTCGACCCAGGAGCCCCAGAAGTACAGGCGCCAGTTCTGCGTGCCCTTCTCGGCGTCGATGGAATACAGCCCCGGTCCGCGATTGCCGACGATGATCGCGCCGTCGAACGCGATCGGCGTCGCGGTGACCTCGCCCTGCATGTCGAAGCGCCACAGCTCGCGGCCGGTCGCGCGATCGAGCGCGTAGAGCAGCTTGTCGTCGCCGCCGAACACCAGGCGGTCGCCGTCGACGAGCGCGCCCGTGCGGATCTTGCCGCCCGTCGCGAAGCGCCACTTCAGCGCGCCCGTCGCGGCGTCCACGGCGTGCATCTCGCCGTTCGCACCGCCGGCGTAGACGACGTCGCCGGCGACGGTGGGCGTCGAGCCCGCGTAGTCCCATTCGAACACGGTCGGATGCGGCAGCACGCGGCGCACGCCGGCGTCGCCCATCTCGTGCGTCCAGAGCTCCTTGCCGTCCGCGCGTGCGAGCTTGCGCAGCAAGCCGTCGTCGCACGTGAAGTAGACGGCGTCCTCGGTGACGGCGGCGGTGCCGTGGATCGGCCCCGCGGCGGCGTAGGTCCACTTGATCGTGCCGTCCCTTGCGTCGACGGCGTTCATCACGGCGCCGCTCGTGCCCACGTACACCATGTCGCCGAACGCGACGGGGGAACCGAATGCCTGGCCGTTGAGGCGCGTCGACCAGCGCGGGCCCGGCCCGGTCGCGAGCGTCGGCACCGGTGCTTCCACCGGCAGCTTCGCGACGCGCCGCAGCTCGGTCGGGCTGCGCGGGCCGGGGAAGAAGCCGACCAGCTTGTCGTCCTTCAGCTCGAGCTCGAGGTAGAGCGGCGCGTTCGTGACCTTGCTGCCCTCGACCTTCGCCTCGCCGACGTCCGAGCCGTAGAGGTTGAGGATCGGGTTGGTGAAGTACGCGTGCAGCGTTCCGTCGTCCGCGCGCTTGAACTCGACGCCGGCCTCGACCCGCTCGAGCGGCGTGCCGATGAGCCCCAGCCAGCGGCCTTCGATCGGATCGGCTGCGTTCGCCGTGCCGGCGAGCAGGAGCAGCAGCGTGGGCATCGCGTAACGATTGCGCATGGTCGTTCTCCCCGTGGACCGTGCGCGAATTGCGCGCTCCCGCGCTGCCCGGCGAACGTGCCGCAAGGCATGGCGTCGCGAACGCGCAATCGCTGCACCACGGGCCGACCTTGACATGATTCGATACTTCCGGAAGTATGGAACTATGAAGACGCCCGTCGCCCTCCAGGCCCTCGCTGCCCTGAGCCACGACGCGCGGCTGCGGGCGTTCCGCCAGCTCGTGCAGGCCGGCCCCGAAGGGCTTTCGGTCGGCGAGCTGCGCGAACGCGTCGGCGTGCCGCCCGCAACGCTCACCGCGCACCTGAACGTGCTGCGTGCCGCGGCGCTCGTGCAGGACACGCGCGAAGGCCGCGTGATCCGCGTCCGCGCGAACTACGCGCAGATGAATTCGCTCATCGACTACCTCACGGAGAACTGCTGCGCCGGAGCCGCGTGCAGCCCTTCCGCGTGCCCACCGCGAAAGACAGGAGCCACGAAATGAACCGCTTCCACGTGCACCTCAACGTCGCCGACCTCGGCGCGAGCATCCGCTTCTACTCCAGCCTGTTCGCTGCGCCGCCGAGCGTGGTGAGGCCCGACTACGCGAAGTGGATGCTGGACGACCCGCGCATCAATTTCGCCATCTCGAACACCGGTCGCGCGCCGGGCGTCGACCACCTCGGTTTCCAGGTCGACAGCGGCGCGGAGCTCGCGGCGCTCGGCACGCGCCTCGACGCGGCCGGCGGCGCGGTGGTGCCGGAAGTCGGCGCGACGTGCTGCTATGCGAAGTCCGACAAGGCGTGGACCGAGGATCCGCAGGGCACGAAGTGGGAGACGTTCCACACGACGGGCGAGGCGACCACGTACTACGCCCCGGACTCCTCGTGCGCGACGGAAGCCGCGGCGTGCGCACCCGCGGCCGTGCAGGCCTGACGCCATGGAGCTGCGCGCGGCCGGTACCAGCGAACGCGGAGAGATCCGGCGGCTCCTCGCGCAGTCCGGACTGCCGGTCGCGGACCTGGAGGATTCGGCGATCGAGTTCCTCGTCGCGATCGCGGACGGCGCGCTCGTCGGCACGGTCGGCATCGAGCGACACGGCGACGTGGGCCTGCTGCGTTCGCTGACCGTCGCGCCCGCGCAGCGCGGCTCGGGACTCGGCTCGCGCCTGGTCGGCGCGCTGGAGGCGCACGCGGCAGCGAGCGGCGTGAACGAGCTCGTGCTCCTCACCACCACGGCGCGCGACTTCTTCGAACGCCGCGGCTACCTCGAGATCGCGCGCGAAGACGCGCCAGGTCCGGTCCGGGCCAGCGCCGAGTTCCGCTCGCTGTGCCCGGCGTCGTCGACGTGCATGCTCAAGTCGTTGGGCGTGCCATGACGCGCGTGCTGTTCGTCTGCGTCGAGAATTCCAACCGCAGCCAGATGGCCGAGGCGTTCGCGCGCATGCACGGTGGCGCGGGCGTGGAAGCGCTCAGCGCGGGCTCCGCGCCGTCCGGTCGCATCAACCCGAAGGCGATCCGCTTCATGGCGGAGCTCGGCTACGACCTGGCCGGCCACGCGTCGAAGTCGCTCGACGCGATCGACGGCGCGTTCGATGCCGTCGTGACCATGGGCTGCGGCGACAAGTGCCCCTGGGTGCCGGCGAAGCGCCGCGAGGACTGGGCATTGCCCGACCCGCGCGACATGGACGACGACGGCTATCGCGCGGTGCGCGACGAGATCGGCCGTCGCGTGAAAGCGCTGCTGGATTCGCTGACGTGATGCTGCGCCGCGCCCTGTTGGCCGAGTTGCTCGGCACCGCGCTGCTGCTCGCGACCGTGGTCGGGTCGGGCATCATGGGCGCCGCGCTGTCGCCCGGCAATGCGGCCGTGGCGCTGCTGGCGAACGCCGGCGCGACTGCCGCAGCACTGTACGTGCTCATCACGGTGCTCGCGCCGGTGTCGGGCGCGCACTTCAACCCTGCGGTCACGCTCGTGGCGTGCATCCGCGGCGAGCTGCCGGTGCGCAGCGCCGGCGCCTACATCGGGGTGCAGCTCCTCGCAGCCGTGGTCGGTATCGTGCTCGCGCACGCGATGTTCGACCAGTCGTTGCTGCAGTCCGGCACGCACGCGCGCACCGGCCGGGGCCAGTGGCTCAGCGAGGCGGTCGCCACGTTCGGGCTGGTGCTCACGATCCTCGTTGCCGCGAAGCGCGCGCCGGATCGGGTCGCGACGCTCGTCGCGGCCTGGATCTTCGCGGCGTACTGGTTCACCGCGAGCACGTCGTTCGCGAACCCGGCGGTGACCGTCGCGCGCGCGTTGACCGACACGTTCGCCGGATTGCGCTTGCAGGACGCATGGCCGTTCATCGCGGCGCAGCTCGCCGGTGCGCTCGCCGCGGTGGGGATCGCGCACGCGCTCCTGCGTTCACCTGCGGTGCCGCTCGCCGGGGACGCGGGATGACCCGGGATCGCCGGCCGCGCTTGACTCAGGTCAAGCAGGACGCGATCACGGTCGTCGCGAACTTGCCCGCGCGTGCGAAGTCGCCATCCTGTCCGTGGCCATGGATGTGAATCCCGCGCACTCGGGCTTCCGCGACGCACTCGATCTCGAAGCGATCGGGCGTCGACTCGCATCGCGAGCGCACGCGCTCGGCCTGGCGGTGACGCGCGCCAACGGGTCGCGCGTGCCCATCGCGATCGGCGCCGTGCCGCTCGTGGTCGACGATACGGACATCGCCGCGCGCGCAGCGACCGCCGCTCGCCTCGTGCGCGCGACCGCAAAAGCGGCTCGCTGGCGGCTCGCGTATCGCCGCGACGAAGTGTTCGCCGCGCTCGGCCCGGCCGAGCGGCGGCTCGTCGACGCCACGCACGATCGCCTGACGCGGCTCGCCGTCGCGCGCGTCGATTTCATCGGCAGCGACCCGCTCCACGCGCTCGAAGTCAACTCGACGATCCCGGCGATGCAGGGCTATTCCGACATCGCCGCTGCCGCGTGGCTCGCGACGTTTGCCGGTGACGACGGTTCGCTCGCGCGCGCGAACGGGTCAAACAGCGATTCGCTGCTCGACGCACTCATCGAGCTGCACGACCGCGAACGCGGCGGGTCGCCGCGCTCGATTGCGCTGCTCTGCCGCCGCGGCGACGCGCAATCCACCGAGCTCGCATGGATCCGCGACCGCTTCGCTGCGCGGGGCTTCGATACAAGCATCGTGCACCCCGACATGCTCGAGCGCGACGGCGCCTGGCTTCGCGTGGGCGACGAGCGCATCGACCTGGTCTACCGCCACCTGTTCCTCAGTCGCCTCGACGAGAATCCTTCGCCCGCGCTCGAATCCGCGCTCGCGAACGTCGACGCCGGGACGCTCGTGCTGAATCCGCCGGCCCCCCACCTCGAGATGAAGGACACGTTGGCGTTGCTCTCGCAGTCGACCGACGACGACGCGCTCGCCGATGCGCTCGGCCTCGACGCCGGCGAGCGCGCCGCGATCGCCGCGCACGTGCCGTGGACGCGCCGGCTGTCGGAGCCGGCTGTGTCGATCGACGAGGTCGCGGCGGACCCTGACGCGTTCGTGCTCAAGCGCAGCTGGAGCTACGGCGGCAACGAGGTGTTCGTCGGCGCCGCGCGCGACGGCGCCGGCTTCCGCGAATCGCTCGCGCGCACGTTCCCGCACGCCTCGACCTGGCCCGCGCTCGTGCACGCGGCCGCAGCGGACACCGCGCGCGGCGGCTTCGTGGTGCAGCGGGCCGTGCCGATCGTGCGCGCGCCACAGTGGCTCTGCACGCCGGACGCCGTGCGCCGCGCGCTCGTCGCGACCGACTACGCGGCGTACGCGTCGCTCGGCGCATCACCCGCATGGTCCGGCGTCGCGCGCGCCGCGACGAGCGAGATCGTCAACATCGTGCGCGGGGGTGCCGTCGTGCCCGTGCTGCGGCGCTCGGTCGCGCTGCGCGTGGTCGCCGGGCCGGCGGCCGAGCTGCTGCGCTACGCGGTGGCCTGATGCTTCAGGCGGTGGCGCGGAACGGCCAGAGGAGCGCGCCGCGAGCATCATCGCGCAGCTCGCGATATTGATCGCCATGACGATCGCGAGCACGCGCCGCTGGCCCCGCTAGAGCCGCTGGACTTCGATCGGCTTGCCACAGCAGGCGTCGGACTTCACGGTTCCTGAACGAACGGATGCGCCGTGTCGGTGCGAAGAGCGTATAGCGTTGCAGGAGCCGGGTCGTGCGCCGGGTCGTTGCGGCGATCGGGGCTTCCGGGCTCCGGCATGTGCCGCTAGACTCGGCGCCCCGTGAACGACTCGACACCCAACAGCCTCCTGCAGAGCTTGCGCAACATGCGCTGGCTTGCGTCGGTGTTGCTCGTGGCGTTCCTGCTGGGCGGCCTGGTGTCAGGTGCGTGCGCGAAGGAGCTGCCCGCCGCATCGCACGCGGACGGCGCTACGTACACGCCGTCGCACGACGGCGCCGCGTCGCTCCACGACGGCGACCAGTTGCCTGCGGCGAAGCACGGCTGTTGCGCGCACTGCGGTTGCCACCAGGTGTCGCTCGTGCAGTTGAGCTTCCTGCCGTCCAGTGCTCTGCCCACGTCGGCCCCTGTGCAGGCCTTGTCGTCGTTGCCGCGAGTCGAGCGGCTCGAAGAGAACTTCCGCCCTCCGATCGCCTGACGCGTTCCTGCGTTGGCGGCGGCCCACTGGCCGCCCGTTCGATCCATTCGAGGGTTTCTCCATGTCCGTTCGCGTTCGCGGCGCATTGCTCGCCGCGTCGTTGTTGTTTACGTGCGCCGCCGGCGCAAGTCCGCCCGAGTCGTCCGCGGCTCCGGTCCAGGTCCGCGAGGCGCTGTCGGCCGCGTGGGAAGCGCATCCCGCATCGCGCGCCGCGCGTGCGACGGTGGCGGCTGCCCGCGCGCGCCTGGCGGCGGCGCGTCGTCCCGCGTACAACCCCGAGCTCGGGCTCGACGCCGACGACGAAGGCTCCGACGGCGATCGCACAGCGACCGTCGGGTTGAGCCAGTCGTTCGAAACCGGCGGCAAGCGCCAGCGGCGCATTGCTGTCGCCGAGGCCGAGCTTGTGGCCGCGCGGCGCGAGGTAGAACAGAAGCGTGCCGAGTTCTCACGCGATTGGCTGCGCGCCTGGGCCAACTGGGACGCAGCGCAACGACAGGTTCGCGTCGGCGAAGAGCGCGTCGGATTGTCGCAGCGATTCGCCACACTCGCCGAGCGCCAGCTCGGCGTCGGCGACATTTCTGCACTCGAGCGCGACCTGGCCGTGCTCTCGCGCGACGAGGCGCTCGCGGAGCAGGCGGGCCTGATCGTCGATGAGAGCGAAGCGCGCGAAGCGTTCCGGACGCTGGGCGGCGGGGACGCCGCCATCGCGACGTTGCCGATTCTCTCCGAACTGCCGTTGCCGCCCGCCGCAACGGACGTCGCGATCGAATCGCTCGCGGCGCTGCCGGAGTGGCGCGCCGCCGACGCGCGTGCCGACGCCGCCGAAGCGCGGATCGCGTCGGCGCAGGCCGCCCGGCGGCCCGATCCGACGTTCGGTGTTCGCGCGGGCCGCATCGATTTCGGCCCGAGCACGGGCAACGTCGTCGGCCTGAGCTTCAGCATGCCGATTTACATCCGCAACGACTACGCCGCCGAGGTGGCTGCGGCACGCGCGGAATCAGACGTGGCAGCGAGTGAGGCCGCGCGCGTCCGCCTCGAGCTCGAGGCGCGACTCGAGCGTGCGTCGCGGGTACACGCCGCCGTGCTTTCGGCAGCCGCGCAATGGCGCGCAAGCCGCGGCGGTGACGCGACGGCGCGCGCGGACCTGCTCGAGCGGCTGTGGCGCGCGGGCGAGCTGAGCACCGCCGATTTCCTGGTGCAGTTGCGGCAAGCGCTCGATACGGCCGTCGCCGGCGCGGCGCTCGATGGCCGCGTGTGGCAGGGCTGGATCGACTGGTTGTACGCGTCGGGGCGCCTCGACGAATGGATGGGTTTCGAAACTTCGGAGGAAGCGCGATGAGCCGGCGAATGATCGAGATGTTGGTGCTGTCGCTGGCGCTCGCGCTTGCGCTTGGCGGTTGTTCGGGTCGCGAGGGTGATGCGGGCAAGGACGGTCACGCTGCGGAAGCGGAACACGGCGAGGGCGAGCACGAGGCAGGCGCTGCCGAGCTGCGCATGAACGATGCGGAGCTGAAGGCCGCTGGCGTGACGCTCGAAACGCTGGCGCCGGGCGCGATCGGCGAAGAGCTGCGCGCCCCCGGCGAAGTCGTGGACAACGCGTATGGCACGACGCTGATCACGCCGAGCGTCGAGGCGATCGTCGTGTCGCGACACGCGAAACTCGGCGACGAAGTGGCGGCAGGCGCGGCGCTCGTGACGCTGGCCAGTGCCGAGATCGCGGAGGCATACGGCGAGCAGGTGATCGCGGAGCAGGACCTCAAGCGCGTGCAGGCGCTCGGCCGCGAGGCCGTTTCGGCGCGGCGCTGGCAGGAAGCCGAAGTCGCAGCACAACAGGCGCGCGCCAAGGTGCGCACCTACACAGGCGCCGGGAGTGCGTCGTCGAACGGCGAGTTCACGCTGAATGCGCCGCACGCGGGCCGCATCACCCAGGACGACTTCCTGGTCGGCGAGCGTGTCGAATCGGGACGGACGCTGTTCCGGCTGGTCGACGAATCGATCGTCTGGGTCGACGCGCGGTTGCCTTCGCTGATGGCGGGGCGCGTGCCCGTGGACAGTCCAGCGCAGGTCGTCGTCGGCGAAAAGCGCATCGCGGGCAAGGTCGTGCAGCGTGCGCACCGTACCGCCGAGGAGACTCGCAACACGCTTCTCCGCGTGGAGGTGCCGAACGAAGGCGACGTGCTCCACGCGGGCGACTACGTGGACGTATACGTCGATGCGCCGGGTGCGGGCGGAGAACTGCTGTCGGTGCCCACGGCCGCCATCGTGCAGATGTCGGGCGAAGCGAGCGTGTTCAGGCGCGACGCCGATGGCTCGATCGAACCGGTGGCGATCCGCGCCGGCGAGGTCGTCGGCGATCGCACGATCGTGCAGGACGGACTCGCGGCCGGCGACGCCATCGTCGCGACGGGCGCCTTCGACCTGAAGGCGCGAATCCTGAAGTCGCAGATGGGAGAGGGTCATGCGGACTGACCTCACCGCGGTCGATGGGGAGTCGTCGTCATGCTGAATCGGCTAGTCGAACTCTCGTTGCGCTACAAGTTCCTCATCGTCATCGTGTTCGTCGTCGTCGTGTTCCTCGGCCTGCGTGCAGTACAGACGGTGCCGATCGATGCGTTCCCGGACGTTACCCCCGTGCAGGTGAACATCTACACGGAATCGCCGGGCCTCGCGGCCGAGGACGTCGAACAACTGCTCACCTTCCCGGTCGAGTCCGCGCTCGCCGGCCTGCCCAAGGTGCAGGAGATCCGGTCGGTGAGCCTGTTCGGACTTTCCTACGTTGCCGTCTATTTCGACGACGACATGGACGTCTATTTCGCGCGCCAGCTCGTCGGCGAGCGGCTGCAGGAAGTCGGCGACCGGCTGCCCGAAGGATACGGGCGCCCGAGCATGGGTCCGAACACGTCGGGGCTCGGACAGGTGATCTGGTACACGGTCGAGCGCGCGCCCGGTGTGACAGAAAGGCAGGTCAGCGACATGGACCTGCGCACGCTCCAGGACTGGCTCGTGCGGCTGATCCTGCGCACGGCGCCAGGCGTGGACGACGTCACGTCCTGGGGCGGTGGCGAGCGCGAATTCCAGGTGCGTATCGATCCGCAGCGCCTCTACGCACGCGGGCTCGGTTTCCGGGACGTCATCGACGCTATCCCCGCGAACAACGGACAGGTCGGCGGCAACGTCATCGACGTCGGTCGCGAACAGTATCTCGTGCGCGGTCTCGGCCTGTTGAAGTCGGCAGACGACATCGGCGCGATCGTCCTGAAGGCCGAAGACGGCGTGCCGGTCTACCTGCGCGACGTGGCAACGATCGTCGAATCGCCGGCGCCCCGTTTTGGCGCCGTTACGCGCGACGGCAAGGAGGTCGTGCTCGGAATGGGTCTCGCACGGCTCGGCGAGAACGCCAAGGCGGTCGTCGAGTCGGTGAAGGGGAAGTTCGACGTCGTGCGCGCAGCATTGCCGAAGGGCGTGCAGCTCAGGACGATCTACGAGCGCACCGACCTCGTGAACGAGGCCGTGAAAACCGCGGTGCGGGCGTTGATCGAAGGGTCGATCCTCGTCGCCATCGTGCTGTTCCTCTTCCTTGGCGAGCTTCGATCCGCAGTGGTCGTGATCCTCGCCCTTCCGCTGGCGATGCTGATCGCTTTCATCGGAATGCAGCAGTTCGGGCTCTCGGCGAACCTGATGTCACTCGCCGGACTTGCGATCGGCATCGGCATGATGGTCGATGGCGCGGTCGTAATGGTGGAAAATGCGTTCCGCACGATGGCGGAGCGCCGCGAACACGGCGAGCAGGTGGACCGTGTCGATGCAGTGCTGCACGCCGCGAAGGAAGTGGCGAACCCCATCGCGTTCGCGATCCTGATCATCATCGTCGTGTTCGTGCCGCTGTTCAGCCTGCAAGGGCTGGAAGGGAAAATGTTCAAGCCGATGGCGTTCAATATCAGCTTCGCGATGGCTGGCTCTCTGCTGCTCGCGCTGACGCTGGTGCCGGTTCTCGCGGCGATGATCCTGAAGCCCAAGCCCGAGCGTGACACCTGGATCGTGGCGCGAATCAAGCGCGCGTACGGCCCGCTGCTCGAGAAGGCGCTTGCACGCAAGAAGCTCGTTGTCGTCATCGCGTGCATCGCGCTGCTCGCGAGCCTCAGCTTGTATCCGTTCCTGGGCAAGGAGTTCATGCCGCAGCTGCAGGAGGGCTCGATCATGTGGCGAGCCGCCGCCATCCCCTCGACGTCGCTGGACGAGTCGATCGCCACCTCTCGGCGCATCTCGGACGCGTTCAGGAAATTCCCCGAAGTCGAAACCACGCTCGCCATGATCGGCCGCGCGGAAAAGGGCGAAACGGCCGACGTGAACTACATGGAGATCTACACGCCGCTCAAGCCGAAATCGGAATGGCGCGATGGCGTGACCATCGCGAGCCTCGAGGACGAAATGCTCGAATCGCTCGAGAAGGTCGTACCGAACGTCGTACCCAGCTTCACGCAGCCGATCCAGATGCGTGTCGAGGAACTCATCTCGGGTGTTCGTGCGACGCTGGCGCTCAAGCTCTACGGCGAAGACCTCAAGCAACTCGATGCGCTCAGCGCGGGAATCAAGGAAGCGCTCGAAACGGTACCCGGCGTGGCCGACCTCTCCCTGGAGGCCAACCTGGGCAAGCCGCAGGTGCGCATCCAGGTGGACCGGCAGGAGGTGGCCCGACACGGCATGAATGCCGAGGATGTCCTGACGATCGTTCGCAACGGTCTCGGCGGCGAGCCGGTGAGCGCGCTCCTCGATGGCGTGAAGCGATTCGACATCTCCGTGCGCCTCGACGGTGCCACGCGTGATTCGCTTCAGGCGATCGGTCGCATTCCGCTGAAGACGGCGGACGGCGCGATCGTGCCGTTGTCCGAAATCGCGAAGATCGAGGTGGCCGAAGGCTACTCGTTCGTGCGGCGCGAGCAATTGCAGCGTTATGCCGTGATCCAGATGGACGTCCGCGGTCGCGACATCGACGGTTTCGTGAAGGACGCGAACGCGGCGATCGCGAAGTCGGTGAAGCTGCCGGCCGGCTACTGGACGGAATGGGGCGGCGCCTTCGAGAACCAGCAGCGTGCGTTGACGCGACTTGCCATCATCGTCCCCATCACGATCTTCTTCATCTTCGTGCTGCTCTACACCGCGTTCAACTCGATCAAGTACGCCACGCTGATCCTTGCGAACGTGCCGTTCGCCACCATCGGCGGGCTGCTCGGGCTGTTCCTGACCGGGCAGTACCTGTCGGTGCCGTCTGCGATCGGGTTCATCGCCGTGTTCGGCGTCGCGATGCTGAACGGCATCGTGCTCGTGAGCTTCCTCAATGCACAGCGGCGCGCGGGTGCGCCGGTCCGGCGCGCCGTGATGATCGGAACTTCGTTGCGACTACGACCGGTGTTGATGACCGCGAGCGTGGCGATCCTCGGCCTAGTGCCGATGCTGTTCTCCTCCGGCGTCGGTGCCGAGACGCAGCGACCCCTCGCGACGGTGGTGGTGGGCGGACTGATCAGCTCCACGCTCCTGACCTTGATCCTGCTACCCGTGCTTTACGAGTGGATGGAGCTTCGCGCCGAAGAACGCGCGCGGCGCAATCCGCAGATTGCCGGCTGGGAGGAGCTGTAGTGGGCGCCGGGCACGACCACGGCATCGGTGAAGCGCAGCATGAGCGTCCGCTCTGGTGGGCGCTCGGGCTGACCTGCGTGTTCCTCGTCGCCGAGGTCGTGGCGGGCATCATCACGAACAGCCTCGCGCTGCTGTCGGACGCCGCGCACATGGGTACGGACGTGATGGGACTGGCGATCGCGCTCGTTGCCGTGCGCCTCAGTCGCCGTCCGCCCGACGCGAGACGCACGTTCGGCTACGCGCGCGTGGAGGCGCTCGGTGCGCTGGCGAACGCGGTGATGCTGTTCGCCGTTGCCGGTTACGTTCTGTGGGAGGCGATCCACCGCTTCCGCGCGCCGCCGCCGGTCGCATCGACCGGCATGCTCGTCGTCGCGGGCATCGGGCTCGCCGTCAACCTCGTGTCGATGCAACTGCTGCGTGCGGGAAGTGGTACCAGCCTCAACGTGAAGGGTGCGTACCTCGAGGTCTGGGGCGACATGCTCGGATCGATCGGCGTGCTCGCCGCCGCGGCCGTCATCGCGTACACCGGCTGGCTCGTCGTCGACCCCATCCTCGCGGTTCTGATCGGGTTGTGGGTGCTGCCACGTACGTGGGTGCTCGGTCGCTCGGCCGTGAACGTCCTGCTCGAAGGAACACCCGACGGCACGGACATCACGGAAGTCGAGGCTTGGGTGCGCGGCCACGCCGGCGTGCGCGAGGCGCACCAGGTGCACCTGTGGTCGGTAGGCTCGCGGCAGCGTGCGTTCACGGCGCACGTTGTCGTCGAGCCGGGCACGGACGCCGCAGCGCTCAGGCGCGTGATCGCCGCGGGCGCGAAGGAGCGCTGGCAGGTTGCGTCCGCGACCATTCAGGTCGAGGATTCCATCTGTGTGGTTCCCGCTACCGGTCACGAGGCCCATGATCACTGATCGGGCAGGAAGGTAGCGCGCGTGCCGTGGCGGGGCGAGCTGGCATTCGGCGACGCGTGGATCGCGTTCCGCGGCGCGTCGCACGACAACCGTGAGCACGCGCACGCGGCGGTGCAGGTGGTCGCGGGCGATGCGGTCTTGCTGCACGACGCGGCCGGCGCGACGCATCGCGGCGCTGCGTGGCTCGTGCCGTCCGGCGTGCGCCACCGGCTCGAGCCGTGCGCGCGGCTCGCGCTGCTGCTCGTTGAGCCGGGCTCGCACTTCGCGCGAGCGCTGCAGCGCTCGCCGGTGGGCGGCATCGTCGCGGCGCCCGACGCGGCGACCGCGATGCTGGACGACGGGCCGCTGTCGTCCGGCGTCGCGCGCTTCGCCGACGCGCTCGGCGCGCTAGCGCACGACGGCGACGAGCGGCTCGCGCTCGCGCTCGACGCGATGGCGCGCGGCGAAGGCGTGGAAGCGGCGGCGCGTCGCGCGACGTTGTCGCCGTCGCGGCTGCGCGAGCTCGCGAAGCGCGAGCTCGGCGTACCGCTCGCCAGGGTCGTGGTCTGGCGCAAGGTGCGGCTCGCGTGCCGCGCGATGCAGGCCGGCGCGAGCCTTGCCGAGGCAGCCGCCGACGCGGGCTTCGCCGACCAGGCGCACCTGACGCGCACCATGGCGGCGGTGATCGGCCTGACCCCGGGCGAGGCGCTCGCGGCCGCGCGCTGAACCGGCGAAATCTTCAATACCGGGATCGGGCGCGACGACATGCTGCGCGCCACCGAACCCGGAGATCTGCCATGAAGCCTGCCGTTGCCGCCGCCTACCGCCGTGAAATGGCCGAAGCCCGAGCCGCGCTCGACGCCGGCGACGACGCGCGCGCGTTCGCGTCGCTCGAGCGCGCGCACATCGTCGCGCAGCGCTGGCTGTGGCCGCATCTCGTGACGCACTGGCTGATGCTGCGCCGCGGCTGGGGACGGCGCGACGCGCGCGAAGTCGTCGGCCAGCTGCTGCGCCTCGCCGCGAGCTTCCCGGGCTGGCTCACCGGCTGGGTGCCGAAGGGCAACACGGGCGGCAGCAACGTGTCGGCGCTGCGACCCATGCCGCTGCCGGCCGACCTGCGCGATCTCCTCGCGGGCCACGACGTCCGCCGCGACGTCGCCATCCGCGTGCCGCTGCTCGTCGCGCTGCTGGTGACCCTGGCGTCGACCTGGTACTGAACGCGGCCCGGCGCCGAGGCGGTCGAACTCCCGGGTACCGAATGCTTGACTCTGGACTCAGGTCCAGGGTGCAGACTAGCGGCTCCAGGAGGTGGCGATGGACGAGCTCAGCATCGGGCAACTCGCGAAGCGCGCCGGCGTCGGCGTCGACACGATCCGTTACTACGAGCGCGACGGCCTGCTCGCACCCGCCGGTCGACGCGCGTCGGGCTATCGTCGCTACGGCGAGCTCGAGCTGCGCCGCCTGCGCTTCATCCGGCGCGCGAAGACGCTCGGCTTCTCGCTGGACGAGATCCGCGCGCTGCTCGCGCTGAGCGGCGAGCGCAACGTGACGAAGATCAAGCGCGCGGCACAGCAGCGGCTGCACGATGTCGAGCAGCGCATCGCCGAGCTGGAGCGCGTGCGCGACGGGCTCGCAACGCTGATCGACGCGTGCCCGGGCCACGGGCGCGCCGAGGATTGCCCGATCCTCGCCGCGCTGACCCACGAGGATTGAATCATGCAGCACGACCATCATCACCATCACCATCACGATCACCATCACCCTGGCGCGTCGGCCGGAACGTTCGTCGATCCGGTCTGCGGCATGCAGGTGTCGGCGGACAGCTCGCACCGCCACGAGCTCGCGGGAACCACCTATCGCTTCTGCGCCGCGCGCTGCCGCGAGAAATTCGCGGCAGATCCCGCGCGTTTCCTCGCGCCGCAACCGGAGCCGGTGGCGGTCGACGCGCCCGGCGCGCAATGGACCTGCCCGATGCACCCGGAGATCGTGCGCGATGCGCCGGGCAGCTGCCCGATCTGCGGCATGGCACTGGAGCCGATGATGCCTTCGCTCGACGACGGCGACGATCCCGAGCTGGTGGATTTCCGCCGCCGCTTCTGGTGGACGCTGCCGTTGTCGCTCGTGGTGCTGGTGCTCGCGATGCTGGGCCATCGCCTGCCGCTCGGCGCGAACGTGCGCACCTGGACGGAGCTCGCGCTCGCAACGCCGGTCGTGCTCTGGGCCGGATGGCCGTTCTTCGTGCGCTGGGCGCAGTCGCTGCGCAACCGCAGCCCGAACATGTGGACGCTGATCGGCACGGGCGTCGGCGCGGCATACCTCTACAGCGTCGCCGCCACGGTGGCGCCGGGCCTGTTCCCGGAATCGTTCCGCATGCACGGCCGCATCGGCGTGTACTTCGAAGCAGCGGCGATCATCGTGTCGCTCACGCTGCTCGGCCAGTTGCTGGAGCTGAAGGCGCGCTCGTCGACTTCGGCCGCGATCCGCGCGCTGCTCGGGCTCGCGCCGGCGACGGCGCGTCGCCTGCGAGACGACGGCAGCGAGGAGGACGTCCCGCTCGCGCACGTGCACGTCGGCGATCGCCTGCGCGTACGGCCGGGCGAAAAGGTTCCGGTGGACGGAACCGTGATCGACGGCGCGTCGAACGTCGACGAATCCATGCTGACCGGCGAGCCCGTGCCGGTCGCGAAGGCCACCGGCGACACGCTGATCGGCGCCACCATCAACGGCACGGGTGCCCTCGTCATGCGCGCCGACCGCATCGGACAGGACACGGTACTGGCGCAGATCGTCGGGCTGGTCGCGCAGGCGCGACGCTCGCGCGCGCCGCTGCAGAAGCTCGCCGATCGCGTGAGCTACTGGTTCGTGATCGTGGTGCTCGCGATCGCGCTCGCCACGTTCCTCGCGTGGGGCTTCTTCGGTCCCGATCCGGCATGGACCTACGCCATCGTGAACGCCGTGGCCGTGCTCATCATCGCGTGTCCATGTGCGCTTGGCCTCGCGACGCCGATGTCGATCATGGTCGCGACCGGTCGCGCCGCGCAGGCCGGCGTGCTGTTCCGCGATGCCGAGGCGATCGAGCGGCTGCGCACCATCGACACGCTTTTCGTCGACAAGACCGGCACGCTCACGTCGGGGCGGCCCGCGTTCCGCGAAGTGGTTGCGTCGCCCGGTTTCGAGGCCGAACGCGTGCTCGCTCTCGCCGCGAGCCTGGACCAGCGCAGCGAGCACCCGCTCGCGGACGCGATCGTCGCCGAAGCGCGTCGTCGCGGCCTCGCGCTCGTCGAGCCGGCGTCGTTCGACTCGGTCACCGGCATCGGCGTGCGCGGCGTGGTCGCCGGAAGCGCTGTCGCGATCGGCAACACCGTGCTGATGGCGCAGGCGGGCGTGGACGTTGCGGCGTTCGCCGAGCGCGCCGACGCGCTGCGCGCGCAGGGCGCGAGCGTGATGTTCGTCGCCGTGGACGGCCGCCTGGGCGGCCTGCTCGCGGTCGCGGATCCGGTGAAGCCGTCGGCGGGAGCAGCGATCGCCGCGCTGCGCGAACGCGGCGTCGCCGTCGTCATGGCGACGGGCGACGGCGAGCGCACGGCGCGCGCGGTCGCGCACTCGCTCGGCATCGAGCGCGTGCACGCGGAGGTCACGCCGGCGGCGAAGGCCGCGCTCGTGCAATCGTTGCGCAGCGCGGGCGCTCGTGTCGCCATGGCCGGCGACGGCATCAACGACGCGCCGGCGCTCGCGGCGGCCGACGTCGGCATCGCGATGGGCACCGGCACCGACGTCGCCATCTCGAGTGCGCAGGTAACGCTCGTGCGCGGCGATCTCTCCGGCATCGTGCGCGCGATCGCGCTGTCGCACGCCACGGTCGCGAACATGAAGCAGAACCTTGCGTTCGCGTTCGCCTACAACGCGCTCGGCGTGCCCGTCGCCGCCGGCGTGCTGTATCCATTCACGGGACTGCTGCTCGACCCGATGCTCGCCGCGCTCGCGATGAGCCTGTCGTCGGTGTCGGTCGTGGTGAATGCGCTGCGGCTCGCGCGCGCGCGCGTGCCGTGAGCGAACGATTGCAACCGGGACACGTCGACGGCCGCGAGGCGTTCCATCATGGGCACCCCCGCCGGAGGATTGCCCGCATGCAACACGACGCGCACGCCATGCATGGCCACCCGTATCGGCGCCTCGCGCTGATGAGCGCGCTGATGTTCGCGGCGATGTACGCGCTCATGTACGCGATGGTGGATCGCTGGGGCAACGTCTACAAC
This sequence comes from uncultured Pseudomonadota bacterium, assembly GCA_937996755.1. Lineage (GTDB taxonomy): Bacteria > Pseudomonadota > Gammaproteobacteria > Xanthomonadales > Ahniellaceae > CALKUS01. The sequence continues at coordinate 29,655 of CALKUS010000156.1, forward strand.
AGCCTCAACCAGCTCTGGATGGCGCTGCTCATGACGGCGGCGATGCTGGTGATCGAGCTCGTCGTCATGCGGAAGATGTATCCCGGGCGCGGGCGCAACGCCGCGATCCTCGTGGTGACCGTAGTCGCGCTCGTCGGCTCGTGGTTCGCGATACGGCAGCAGGCAGCCATCGGCGACGACCAGTTCCTGCGCTCGATGATCCCGCACCACGCGGGTGCCGTGCTCATGTGCGAGCAGGCGCCCGTCACGAACCCCGAAATCGTGGCCCTGTGCGGCGACATCGTGGCATCGCAGCGCCGTGAGATCGCGCGGATGAAGGCGATCCTCGCGCGCGACGGTCGTTGAGGCCCGCGTCGATCTGCGCGAAAATGCCCCGGTGAGCCCTTTCCGCCGCGTGCTGCTCGTGTTCGCCTGCTTGTGCCTGCTGGCACAACAGGCGGTCGCGCTCGCGCCGACGGGTTGCACGCACGGCCGCCAGCACGATCATGCCGCGGCCGCCAACCCCCACACAGGCCACGCGGGCCACGCCACGCCGGCAACGCCGCACGACCACGCGCAGCCGGGCCACGCCTGCGACTGCGGTTGCCCGTGCGTCGCGAATGCGTGTGCGCAGACTGGTGTGCTGTTCGCGCTGCCCGAGGCCGCGCTGGCCGACAGCGGCGTCGCGCGGCTCGACGCGCCGACGCCCCCACCTGCGTCGAACCCCGAAGCGGTATTCCCCGCGCCGTTGCTGCGTCCGCCGATCTTCGCCTGAACGCGTCGTCCCGGCACGCGCCCGCGTGCCTCGCGCCGTTCCAGGAGAAAGATCATGTCATTCCGAATGCTCGGACCGCTCGCCGCGGTCCTGCTCGCGTCGTGCGCGAGCCTGCCGCCCGAGCGCGGCAACGACCGCTTGCGCCAGCTCGCGGCCGAACGAAGCGGCGTCGAGCTCGCGCTCGACGCGCAACAACGCGATGCCGCCGAAGCCGATGCTCGCGCGCGGCTGGCGAAGCCGCTGCGCGTCGACGACGCCGTGGCCGTTGCGCTCGCGCGCAGCCCCGACGTGGCCCGCGCGCTCGCGCGGCTAGGGCTCGCGTGGGCCGACCTCGTCGAGGCGAGCCGCATCTCGAACCCGACGCTGTCGCTGTCCGCGCTCGACTCCGATCGCAGCGGCGAGGACACGCAGGTTGGCGTGTCGTTCTCGCTCGGTCTCTCCGACCTGCTCGTGCTCGGCTCGCGCGCGCGCATCGCGCGCGGCGAGTTCGACGGCGCGCAGGAGGAGGCCGTGCGCGAGCTGCAGTCGCTGGTCGCCGAGACGCGCAAGGAGTACTTCGCGCTCGTCGGCGCCGAGCAGGTCGCGCGCATGCGCGACGTGGTCGCGACGGCGGCGAACGCCGCGACGGCGCTGGCCGAGCGCTACCGCATCGCGGGCAACATTCCCGCGATCGAGCTGAACCTGCACCAGGCCGAGGGCGCGTCGGCCGCGATCGAAGCCGAGCGCGCGCGCGCGGACGCGCTGTCCGCGCGCGCGTCCTTCGCGATGCGCCTGGGCCTGGCCGACGGCGAGGCGTTCGCCGTCGCGGAATCGCTCCCGCTGCCGGCGGGCGAGCTCGAAGACGCCGACGCGCTCGTCGCGCTGGCACTCGATTCGCGGCCCGACCTCGCGGCCGCGCGCCGCCGCGCCGAGGTGCTCGCCGACTCGCTCGGCGTCACGCGGCGCTTCCGCTGGCTGGGCGACTTCGAGGTGGGCGTCGAAACGGAGCGCGAGACCGACGGCGCGCGCCTCACGGGCCCGGCCGTTTCGCTGCAGCTGCCGTTATTCCACCAGAACCAGGCCGCAGTCGCGCGCGCCGAAGCGCGCGTCGATCTCGCCGAGGCGGATGCGCTCGCGCTCGAGCGCAGCATCGCGCAGCGTGTGCGCGCTGCGCATGCAGCGGTCGCCGCGGACCGGCGCATCGTCGAGCGCCATCGCACCGAGCTCATGCCGTACCGCGAGGCGGTCGTCGCGCGCACGCAGGAACAGGTGAACTTCATGCTCGCCGGGCCGTTCGACCTGATCCGCGCGAAGCGCGACGAATTCGACGCGTACCAGGGTTACCTCGAGGCCGTGCGCGACTACTGGACGCAGCGCGCCGAGCTCGGGCTGGCCGTCGGACGCGTGCTCGCGTCGGATGCGCACGCGGAATCGAGCGACGAGGTCCGCGCGACGGTGCTGCCCGATGCGGCCGCGCCCATGGACCACGGCAGCATGCGGCACATGCAGCACGGGGCGCAGGCCGAACCGGATAGCCACGAACACCACGAGCACGAGGAGCCGCAGCCATGAAGATGTCCCGCCGCAACGTGTTCCAGTGGCTGGCGGCCCTCGGCGCGGGCGCTGCGGTGTCACGCGTCGCGCGCGCCGACGAAGCGCCGTCCGCGGCAGCGACCGGCGACGGCAGCTACGTGCCCGTGCGCACGCTGAACGGCTGGACGCTGCCGCACCGTGTCGTCGACGGGGTGAAGGAATTCCACCTCGTGGCCGAGGAAATCGAGCACGAGTTCGCGCCGGGCAGCGTCGCGACGTGCTGGGGCTACAACGGCACCACGCCCGGCCCGACGATCGAATGCGTCGAAGGCGATCGCGTGCGCATCTACGTGACGAACCGCCTGCGCGAGCACACCAACGTGCACTGGCACGGCATCCTGCTGCCGGCGGGCATGGACGGCGTGGGCGGCGTGTCGCAACGGAACATCGCCCCGGGCGAAACCTACGTGTACGAATTCACGCTGCGCCAGCACGGTACGCACATGTACCACCCGCACGCCGACGAGATGGTGCAGATGGCGAACGGCATGATGGGGCTGTTCGTCATCCACCCGAAGGACGGCGAGCCCGAGCGCATCGACCGCGACTACGCATTGCTGCTGCACAACTGGGCGTTGCATCCCGGCACGTCGCGGCCGGATCCGTCGGTGATGTCGGAGTTCGACCTCTGGACGTTCAACAGCAAGGTGTTCCCCGCGATCGATTCGATGGTCGCCGCGACCGGCGAGCGCGTGCGCGTGCGCGTCGGGAACCTCAGCATGTGGAACCATCCGATCCACATGCACGGCGTGCAGTTCCAGGTGACCGGTGGCGACGGGGGCCGCTGGCAACGAAGTGCCTGGCGCACCGAGGTGACCGAGATCGTCGGCGTGGGTCAGACGCGCGACCTGGAGTTCGTCGCGGTGCCGGGCGACTGGGCGTTCCACTGCCACATGTCGCACCACACCATGAATGCGATGGGGCACGGCGTGCCGAACAACGTCGGCGTGGACCAGACCGGCGTCGAAGCGGAGATCCGACGGATGCTGCCGGGCTACATGGCGATGGGCGAGGCGGGGATGGCCGAGCACCAGGACCACACCGATTCCGGCCACATGAAGGGGCCGGAAAACACGCTGCCGATGATGATGGGCAAGGGTCCGTTCGGGAACATCGAGATGGGCGGCATGTTCACGCTCATCAAGGTGCGCGACGGGCTGGCGAAGGGCGACTACCGCGACCCGGGCTGGTACGCGCATCCGCCGGGCACGATCGCTTCGCGCGTCAGCACGAATCCGGATTTCGGCAACCCGGTGCGGCGCAATCCGGCACGATCCCGATAGCGACGGCGCCGCGCGCACACCTAGCCTCGACGGATAGCGTGCATGCTGCGCGCATCCGGAGGCGAGATGCTCACGAAGGCCAGTGCGTGGTGTTGGGGCGCGTTGTTCGCGGCAGGCATGGCGACGGCAAGCGACGGGGCACCGTCGCGCGAGCAGGCGATCGATTCGCTGCTCGCCGCCGATCGCGCGTGGGCGCAGGACGCGGCGACGCAGTCGTTTCCCGATGCCGTCGCGGGCGCGCTCGCGGACGACGCCTTCGTGATGCTCGCGCGCGGCCGCTCGGCGCAGGGGCCGGCGGCCGTGCGCGCAGCGCTCGCTGCGGAGAGCGGTAGCCACGCGAGCTGGTTCCCCGCGTGGGCCGGCGTCTCCGCCGACGGCACGCAGGGTTTCACGCTCGGCTACCTCGAGTTGACGCCGGCGCAGGGCGCGCCCTTGCCCGGCAAGTACCTCGCGTACTGGCGACGCGAGGCGGGCGGCTGGCGCGTGGTCGCGTACAAGCGTCGCCCGCGCGCCGCGGGGGATGTACCGCGAGAGATGGCGCCCCCGCTGGTGCCGACGGACGCCACGGGCGATGCGCCTGCGCTCGCGGAGATCGAAGCCGGCGTCGCCGCGCGCGAACGCGCGTTCTCCGACGCCGCCCAGCGCACCAGCCTCGCCGACGCCTTCGCGCATTTCGGCCACGCGCGCGCAGTCAACATGGGCGGTCCCGCCGACGCGGCGATGGTGGTCGGTCCGGCCGCGATCGCGCGCGCGGTCTCCGGTGGCGAGCAGGAGAGCGGCAGCTCGGTGTCGTGGTCGAGCGACCGCATCGTCGCGGCAGCGAGCGGCGACCTCGCCCTTTCGATCGGCATGCTGCGCCTCAACGAGGCGCCGAAGGAAGCCGGCGTGCCGCGCGAGTTCCCGTTCTTCACGGTGTGGTACCGCGCGGGCGGCGAAGGCGACTGGCTCTACGTCGCGGAGTGATTCGTGCGCCGCTTCATCCAGGCGCTGGGCGTCAGTCCGAAATGGCGCACGAACGTCTCGGTGAAGTGGCTGTGCGCCGCGAAGCCGAGGCGCAGGGCGACGTCGCACACCGGCAGGCCATCGCGCAGCAACTCGAGCGAGCGGTTCACGCGCAGTCGCAGCAGGTACTGGTGAATGCTCGATCCCGTCGCGGCGCGGAAGCTCCGCGCGAGGTGGAACGGCGAGGAGTGGACGCGCTCGGCGAGCGTGGCGAGCGCGAGCGGCTCGCCGACGTGCGCCGCGATGGCGACTTTCGCCTCCTCGACGAGGTCGCGACGCACGCGTCGCTGTCGCGTTCCGCGCGCGGATCCGCCGCGCGAACCGGCCGCCGCGGCGATCACGTCGCCGAGTATGCACAGCGAGGATTCCTCGAGCGCGAGCGGGTCGCCGCCGCCGTCGCGCGCGGCGGCGTCGAACACGCGCCGCACGCCCAGGTAGCTCGACGCCGCGAGTGGCGCCCACGCGACCGGAAAGCGCGGCGCGGCGCCCTCGCTCCAGCGTGGCGCGACTTCCGCCATGCACGAGCGCAACGCGCGCTCGGACAGCGCGAACAAGTCGGAATGGTCGGGCTCGTCGCCCAGCGCCTCGCGCGTGTAGCAATCGCCCGGGTTCAGGAAGACGACCGTATTCGGGTCCGCCACGAACGCAGGCGCTCCCTCGCGGCGCAGCCGCGCCGCGCGCCGCGGGAAACCGACGATCCAGTTGCGCAGCGGTCCCGTGCCGTGGAAGTGCGGGTGCGCCTGGGGACATCGGAATTGCGCCGCAGCGACGTCGGCGCCGCGGAACAACAGGTGTTCGACGGGCGCCAGCTTGAGGTCGAGCAGTTCCGTCCGGGTTGCGGTTCTGTGCATGGCGAGGCTCGCGACGATCCCGCGCGATTCTAGGCGCGTGCCGCTGCCCCGGGCTTCAGGAATCGTGCGCATTCCTGCGCATTCGATCCGCGCGCCGCCGGGCAGCGCGCAGGAATGCGCACGCAACTGCGCACGATTCCTGAAGCGGGCCCGAGCAGGCGATTCCTAGCATCCGTTCCATGTCGCGCCCGCTGCGCGCAGGGGACCTGGAGATGCTGCGATTCGACGAAGGCGTGGCCCGTTGCCCGGGACGCTCGCTCGCACACCGCCGCCAGCTGTACGCGCGCCTGCTCGCGGCGCGCGAGGAGATCGCCACGCGTTTCGACGTCGCGTGCCTCGATAGCCTGGCGGAGGTCGCCGGGCTGTCGAGCTGCCACTTCCTGCGCGTCTTCCAGCGCGTGTTCGGCGAAACGCCGCACGACATGACGCGGCGATGCCGGCTGGAGCACGCCCGCGCGTTGCTCGCCGAGGGCGTGATGTCGGTCACCGAGGTCGCGCACTGCATCGGCATGCGCAATCGCTGCGCGTTCGCCCGCCTGTTCCGCGACTGGTTCGGCGTGCCGCCGAGCGCCATCCGCAACGCCGCCGCGAGCAAGGCGCGCGGCTCCCTTCCGCGCGCGCCGGCCATGCCGGCCGCGGGACCGCCGGGGCGCCCCGTCCCGGACTTCGAACGACAAGACCCATGGAGGCGAAACGCATGAAACCACAACTGCTCCACGACGCCGTGCGCCGCGCGCTGTACGGCGGCGCGCTCGTCGCGACGGCGATCGCGCCGGCCGCGCGCGCGCAATCCGATGCGGAAGCGGAACAGCTCGAGACGATCACGGTCGTGGGTTCGCGCATCAAGCGCACCGACATCGAGACGTCGCAGCCGGTATTCGTCCTGGAACGGGAAGACCTGCAGAAGACCGGCCTGACGTCGATCGGCGACATCCTGCAGGACCTGACGACGAACGGCGCCGCGTTGAACACCACGTTCAACAACGGCGGCACGGGCGAGACGAACGTCTCGCTGCGCAACCTCGGCGCGAACCGCACGCTCGTGCTGGTCAACGGCCGGCGCTGGGTGTCGAACCTGTTCGGCATCGTCGACCTGAGCACGATCCCGGTGTCGATCATCGAGCGCGTCGAGGTGCTGAAGGACGGCGCATCCGCGATCTACGGATCCGACGCGATCGCCGGCGTGATCAACATCACCACGCGCGACACCTACGACGGCGCCGAAGCGAGCGCCTACCTCGGCGAGAACGCGGAGGGCGACGGTCGCACCGAGCTGTACGACTTCACGATCGGCTCGTCGACCGATCGCGCCAGCGTGGTGCTGAATGCCGCGTATTCGAAGCAGGAGCCGATCTATGCGGGCGATCGCGAGATTTCCGCCGTCCCGCTGTTCGGCTTCGGCGGCAACAACGTGCTCACGGGCGCTTCGTCGACCACGCCGTTCGGGCGCTTCGGTTTCGGTGCGAGCGGCGGCCGGCTGCCGAACGGCGCTCCCGGCACGCTGACGCTGGTGCCGGGACGCAGCGGCACGACGAGCGGCGACTTCCGCCCGTTCGACCTGGCGACGGACGGGTTCAACTTCGCGCCCGACAACTACTTGCTGACGCCGCAGGAACGAACCTCGGTGTACGCGGAAGCGCGCTACCGGATCACCGGCGACATCACGTTCAGTTCGACGATGGTCTACAACGAGCGTCGCTCCGACCTGCAGCTGGCGGTGTCGCCGCTGACGTTCGGGACGGTCGGCGCGGGCATCGCGCGTTTCGCGATCCCCGCATCGAACCTCTACAACCCGTTCGGCGTCGACGTGACGCGCGCGCAGTTCCGCGGCACGCAGCCGCTGCGCAATTTCGGGCAGGACGCCGACACGTTCTACTTCTCCGGCGGCCTCGAGGGAGCGTTCGACGTCGCCGACCGCAACTTCTCCTGGGACGCGAGCTACATCTACACCGACAGCGAGCGGCGCAACACGACGACCGGCCTGTTCAACCTGAACAGCCTCGCCGTCGGGCTCGGCCCGTCGTTCCTCGACGCAAACGGCGTGCCGACGTGCGGCACGCCCGACGCGCCGATCGCCGGCTGCGTGCCGATCAACATCTTCGGCGGGCCGGACGGATTCACCGCGGCGATGGCCGACTCGGTCAGCTTCACCGCGCAGGACACGCTGTACAAGAAGCTCTACGACTACACCGCGAACATCACCGGCGACCTCTTCGACCTGCCGGCCGGTCCGCTCGGCTTCGCCGCCGGTTACGAATACCGCCGGGAATTCGGCTCCGACCAGCCGGATGCGCTGATCTCGTCCGGGGCGTCGAGCGGCAACATCCGCCAGCCGACCGCGGGCAGCTTCTCGCTCGACGAGCTCTACGCGGAATTCAACATCCCGATCCTGAAGGACCTCGCGTTCGCGGAGGTGTTCGAGGTTTCGATCGCGGCGCGCTACTCGGACTACTCGAACTTCGGCGAGACGACGAACCCGAAGTTCGGTTTCCGCTGGAAGCCCTTTGCCGACCTGCTCGTGCGCGGCAACTACTCGGAAGGCTTCCGCGCGCCGAGCGTGTCCGAGCTGTTCCTCGGTGCCGCGGACAGCTTCCCGACGATCGCCGACCCGTGCTCGTCGACGTCCGACCCGGCGGGCGCCGTGGCCACGCGCTGCTTCGGCGGCTTCGGCGGCGTCTCGGCGGTGCCGGCCGGCTATGAGCAGGCGAACTCGCAGATCCGCATCACGGTCGGCGGCAACGCGAACGTGCAGCCGGAAACGGCGCGCACGAAGACGCTGGGCCTCGTCTACTCGCCGAGCTGGGCCGAGGGCCTGGACGTCTACCTCGACTGGTACGACATCGAGATCACCGACGTGATCGGCGCGCCGTCCGGGCAATTCGTGCTCGACGACTGCTACCTCCGCGGCAACCTGCGCTCCTGCGCGCTGATCACCCGGCAGCCGAATGGCGAGATCCTGGACCTGTTCGGCGGCGTCACCAACAACGCGGTTTCGCGAGGCGTGGAAGTCGAAGGCTACGATTTCACGGTGGCGTACCGGTTCGACACGGAGTACGGGAAGTTCCGCATCGTCTGGGACAACGCCTACGTCTCGTACCTCGGCGACATCGGCCAGCCCGCGGCGGGCACCGTGCTCGACGACGGCACGGTGCTCGCCGGCAACGGCGTCGGCGCCTACTTCGGTGCGGTGCGCTTCCCGGAGTGGCGGCTGCGCTCGAACATCGGCACCACGTGGCAGATGGGCGACTGGGGGGCCACGCTCACGGCGCGCTACTTCTCGGCGCTGGACGAGGACTGCGCGATCGTCGTCGGCACCGCCGCGGACATCGGGCAGCCCGAGCTCGCGAACCTGTGCTCGTCGCCGGATGTGGTGGACCCGCAGTTCCTCGGGCCCACGAACAAGATCGAGGAGACGTGGTACTTCGACCTGCAGGGCACGTGGGACGCGCCGTGGAATGCGCGCATCACCGCGGGCGTGCGCAACCTGTTCGACGAAGATCCGCCGGTCGCGTTCTCGACGTTCGCGAACTCGTTCGATCCGCAGTACGAAGTACCGGGCCGCTTCTGGTACGTGCAGTACACGCAGAAGTTCTGACCGCGTGAACGGCATGCGGGAATCCGATAGGATTTCCGCATGCCACGCGGGCGGCGCCGGCTGTTGCTCCTGCTGTTGCTCGGTGCGGCCGCCCCGGTCGCCGCCGATGCGTGGCGCAGCGCCGCCACCAGCCTGACCGAGCATACCCTCGTGGTGCCCACTTCCGACCGCGCCATCGCCGCCGCCGCCCGGGTGCGGCCGTTGCTCGAGCGCGAGCTCGCGGCGCAGGGCCTCGCGTTCGGCGCACCCGCTTTCGTGCGCATCTTCAAGCAGGAGCACGAGCTGGAGCTCTGGCTTGCGCGCGACGACGGTACGTACGCGCTGTTCCGCTCGTGGCCGATCTGCACGTGGTCGGGCGCGCTCGGCCCGAAGACGCGGCAGGGCGACGGCCAGTCGCCGGAAGGTTTCTATCGCGTCGCGCAGGGCCAGCTGAACCCGGCCAGCAAGTACCACCTCGCGTTCAACCTGGGCTATCCGAACGCGTACGACCGCGCGCACGCGCGTACCGGCGACTTCCTGATGGTGCACGGCAATTGCGTGTCGATCGGTTGCTACGCGATGGGCGACGGCGCGATCGAGGAGATCTACACGCTCGTGTCCGCCGCGCTCGCGCACGGCCAGCGTGCGTTCGAGGTGCACGCGTTTCCGTTCCGATTCGCGGGTGCCGACGATTCGCGCTTCGCGGACGAGCGCTGGGGCGCGTTCTGGCGCGAGCTCAGCGCCGGCTACTTCGCGTTCGAGCGCACTCGCGTGCCGCCGCGCGTTTCGGTGCAGGGCGGGCGCTATGCCGTGCTCGATGCCTCACCAGAGTCCGCCGCGCCCTGACCGGGCTCGGGCACAGGCGTTCCGGGCGGTGCTCGCGTTGCAGATTGCGCACCGCCACGCAAATTCCTAACTCAAAGGTAACGTCGGGTCACGCGCGCGGCGCGAACGGCTCGCCGCCCACGATCATGACTGATCGCAGCGCGGAACCGGTGTCGCAGTGCAGGCAGTCACGAAGGTGCCCGAGTCCGCTTCGTTCCAGGTCAGCCCGGCGCTGGATGCGAACGGCGAACGCATGGTCTGGCGCGTGTCGGCCGAAAGCCGGGATCTCGGGCGCTTCCCGAGCGCGGAGGCGGCGTTGCGCGCCGCGATGGCCTACGCGCGCGACGCGCTGCGCAACGGCGGCGCGACGAGCGCGACCGTCACGCGCATCCGGCCCGACGGCGCCCCCGTGCAGGTCACGTTGACTTCGTTTCCGGGCGGCGACACGCGCTGACCGTTACGCAACCCGACGCGCGTCTCGCGCATGCCGGTGTCGAATTCTTCCATCGGACCGGTCCAGACGCGCCATGCCGCGACGGTCGCGCGCGCAACTGGCCGCGGTGGGCACGAAATCGACGTTCCAGGCAAGTCCTCGGGCTCGCGCTGCGGAGTCGCTCGACATCCTGCCATCAGCGCGCAATGCGCGTGGCGCGCGTCACGCTTTCGCGCACGCGTCGGCCACGAGCGTCGCGACGGAGCGCGCCCACGCGGCGAGTGGCGCGGCGCCGACATCGCTGCGCGATTGCGCCAGGAACTGCAGCCACTCGGCGACTTCGGCCTTGAATTCGTGCAGGTCGTCGCGTGGGAATCGGCCCGAGACCGCGCCCGTGCCCGCGATGCGAACGACCACTTCGACCGGCTGGCCGGCGCGCACCGCGCTGCTGCAATGCACGGCTTCGATGCCCGCCGGGAACCACTGGTCCGCTGGTGTCAGGTTCAGCATGGCGAATCCCCTGGCGCAGAAGCGAGTGAGCTTCGCATCGCGCCGCGTCCGATGGACTAACCAAAAGGTAACTTCCGGTTGCACTGCCAGTGACGCGTGGCCTGCGCGCGCGACAATGCACGCGCCGATCGGGGACCGTTTCGCCATGGGTGCATCGAACAACGCCTCGCCGCTGCGCCTCGTCGCGCGCCTCGGGCATGGCCAGGGCTGGATTCCGGACGGGATCACCGAAGTCGTGAGCCATACCGACGGCCGTTTCCTCACGCTGACGGTCACCCGCCTCGTCGGCTCGCGCGGCGTCGTGGAGATCCGCGAATTCGATTGCGACGTCGCCGATGCGTGCCTGCGCGCGGTGCGCGCATGGCTCCATTCGCTCGCCCTGGTCGAGGGCGCCAGCGCCGACGAGTACGTGGCCGCGTGGGCCGACGACGCGGCGCGCCAGCTCGTGCCGTTGCCGCATCCGGCGCATTCGTGAGCGGCGTGGCGCGACGGCTGCGCGCCGCCGCCACCTTCGCAACGTCGCGCGCAGGAACGGCGACGTCGCGCCGCAATGCGCGCGCGCGGACCGGGTCGCCCGCCGCTCGCGCGCGCTGGAAGCTTGCGCGAGCCATCGGATTCGACGAAGAATCGCGTCGTCGTGAGGGATCGAACGAACATCCTCGCCGCGCTCGAGGAGATCGCCGGGAAGGGCGACCTGCACGGCGCGCTCGCGTTGTTGAACGCGGCGTCCGTGAGCCGTGCGCGGTTCACCGGGATGTACCGCATCGAAGGCGACACGATCTACGGCATCGACACGTCCGACCCCGAGCATCCGGTCGACCAGGTCCCGGTCGCCGCGCCCGCGATGACGTCGTATTGCCTGGGCGTGTTCGAGTCGGACGCGCCGTTCGCCACGCCCGACTCCCTGCTCGAGGCGCGCCTCGCGACACACGTCTCGCGCGAGGTCTGGCGCAGCTACGCGGGCGTCCCGATGCGCGCGCGCGACGGGCGGCTGTTCGGCACCATCTGCCACTACGGCCACTTCCCGAGCCAGATGGCCGCCGCGGACGTGGATCTCCTGCTGGCGAGCGCGCCGATCCTCGCGGTGTTCGCGAATCCGAAGCTGGCGGGGTAGGGGCGGAAACGAAAACGCCCGCGATGGGCGGGCGCTTTGCCGCGATCGCTGCGTCGCTCCGGTGGAGCTTGCCGCGTCGCTGCTGCGAATTGGTCGGGGCGACAGGAGTTGAACCTGCGACTTCTACCTCCCGAAGGTAGCGCTCTACCAGGCTGAGCTACGCCCCGAATGGGAGATTCCGACCGGGGACCGGCCGAAACGAGCCGCGGATTCTAGGGGATGGTTTGCCGCGAGGCAACATGCCCGGCGCAAGTCGCGGTTTCCGGGCTCTTTTCTGCTCGACATCGCGCTTTCTCATCGCGGCCATGGGCCGCTCCTGCGCCAAGTCCGGTAACCTTCGCGCCCCCGGAGCACCCGCTTCGAGGTTGGGAAAGCAATGGCCCGCATCAAGCCGCGAACCCCGCCGGGCACGCTCGAGCTGCTGCCGCTGGAGCAGGTCGCGTTCCAGCAGATGCTGGACACGATCCGGCGGAACTTCGAGCGCTTCGGCTTCGTGCCGGTGGAAACGCCGGTGATGGAGTACGCCGACGTGCTGCTCACGAAGTCGGGCGGCGAGACCGAGCGGCAGGTGTACTTCATGCACTCGACCGGCCATTTCCAGGGCCTGCGTCGCGCGATGAGCGATCTCTCCGACCGCGTGAAGATGCTCAAGGACTTCGACTACGAGTCCGCGCGCATGAACGAGATGGCGATGCGCTTCGACCTCACGGTGCCGCTCGCACGCTACGTCGCCGAGCACGAACGCGAGCTGACGTTCCCGTTCCGCCGCTACCAGATCCAGCGCGTGTATCGCGGCGAGTCGGCGCAGCGTGGGCGCTTCCGCGAGTTCTACCAGTGCGACATCGACGTGATCGGCAAGGACAGCTTGAGCGTGCGCTACGACGCCGAGCTGCCCGCGGTGATCCACGCGGTGTTCAGCGAGCTCGCGATCGGGCCGTTCACGATCCAGCTCAACAACCGCAAGCTGATCCGCGGCTTCTTCGAATCGATCGGCATCGCCGACGGCGAGCAGCAGACGCTCGTGCTGCGTGAAGTCGACAAGCTGGACAAGAAGGGCGCCGCTGCCGTCCGCGCGTCGCTCATGGACAAGCCTTTCGAGCTCGCGGCCGACGTGGCCGACCGCATCATGGCGTTCGCGGCGGTGAAATCGACGAGCCACGCCGACGCGGTCGCGCGCATCGACGCGCTCGGCACGCCGAACGAATCGCTGCGCCAGGGCGCGTCGGAGCTGAAGGAAGTGCTCGCGCTCGTACACGCGCTCGGCGTGCCCGAGTCCGGCTACTGCGTGAACTTCTCGATCGCGCGCGGCCTCGACTACTACACGGGCACGGTCTACGAGACCACGCTCGACGACTACCCGCAGATCGGCTCGATCTGTTCCGGCGGTCGCTACGATGACCTCGCGAGCCACTACACGAGCTCGAAGCTGCCGGGCGTCGGCATCTCGATCGGCCTCACGCGCCTGTTCTGGCAGTTGCGCGAGGCGGGCCTGCTGAAGGGCGTCGCGTCGAGCGTCAAGGCGCTCGTGACCAACATGGAAGACGCCCAGCTCCCGGAGTACCTGAAGCTCGCCAGCGAGCTGCGGGATGCCGGCATCGCCACCGAAGCGCAGCTCGAGCCGCGCAAGCTCGGCAAGCAGTTCCAGTACGCCGACAAGGCCGGCATCCGTTTCGTGCTCGTGCTGGGCCCGGACGAGATCGCGAAGGGCGTGGTGACGGTGAAGGATCTGCGCGGGGAGGGGCAGAGCGAGGTGGCGCGAGGGGATCTGGCGGGCTGGATTCGTGCTCGACTCAACTAGCTCTTGACGTCACCCCGGCGAACGCCGGGGCCCAGCGCCTCGTTCGACGAAGGCACTGGATCCCGGCTTGCGCCGGGATGACGAATCACGGGGCGTCGACGAGGTCCGCGAACAAGTCGCGCCAGTACGGGTTCGTCTGTTCGATCAACTCGATCTTCCATGCGCGGCGCCATTCCTTGATGGCTTTTTCGCGCGGAATCGCCGTATCGAACGTGGCATGGAACTCGAACCAGACCAGCTGGTGCAATCGGTACTTCGCGGTGAATCCCGGCACGAGACCATTGCGGTGCTGCCAGGTGCGCTCACGAAGATTGCCCGTCACGCCCACGTAGAGCGTCCCGTTCCTCCGATTTGCGACAATGTAGACCGCGGGTTCGATCGACATGCATTCCCTCCAAGGCACTGGATCCCGGCGTTCGCCGGGATGACGACCAGGAGGGTGCGGGATTCTCATCAGTTCTGGTATCGGAAATGCCCGACAAGACTCGTACGATTTCCCTGACCGGCACCGCGCTCACGCGCGAGCAGGTTTCTGCCGTCGCGCGCGGCGAGGCGAAGATCACGCTCGACGCGCAGCAGCTCGCGCGCGTGCAGCGCACGGCGGATTTCCTGGCCGAAAAGGTGCGCTGCGGAGAACCCATTTACGGCGTGACGACGGGCTTCGGCAGCAATGCCGACAAGCTGCTCGGCGCGCATCGTGCGCGCGACGAATTGCCGGGCGGCAACCCGGAAGCGCCGGAAGGGACGCTGCTCGAGGAGCTTCAGCGCAACCTCGTGATCACGCATGCGGTGTGCGTCGGCGAGCCGTTCCCGGCCGACGTGGTGCGCGCGATGCTCGTGATCCGCGTGAACACGCTGATGCGCGGGCATTCCGGCATCCGCGCTTCCACGCTGCGGGCGCTCGCGGCGCTGCTCGAGCACGACATCGTGCCGATCATCCCGCGCTCCGGCTCGGTGGGCGCGAGCGGCGACCTCGCGCCGCTGTCGCACCTGGCGATCGTGCTGCTCGGCGGCGGCGAGGCGTGGCATCGCGGCGAGCGGATGAGCGGGGCCGACGCGTTGAAGTGCGCCGGGCTCGCGCCGATATCGCTCTCGCACAAGGAAGGCCTCGCGCTCAACAACGGTACGGCGCAGATGCTCGCGTGCGGCGTGCTCGCGCTCGAGCAGCTCGAGGCGCTCGCGGAAACCGCCGATCTCGCGGCTGCGATGACGCTCGATGCGTTCGCCGGCCGCACGTCCGCGTTCCGCCCGGAAGTGCACGCGCTGCGCCCGCATCCGGGCCAGGTGCACGTCGCGGCGAACCTGCTGCAATTGCTCGACGGCTCGACGCTCGCCGACATCCCGTACCACCTCGTGCCGAGCTTCCGCACGTGGACGGCGGCGTCGTGGCAGCGACCCGAGGAACAGGCGTACCGCTTCGACCTCGGCTGGAGCTGGGTGCCGCCGTCGCAGCGCCACGGGCGCGAAGCGTTCTACGCGCGCTTCCAGCCTTTCAAGGGCGGCAAGAAGCACCAGCCGCAGGACGCGTACAGCCTGCGCTGCATCCCGCAGGTGCACGGCGCGGTGCGCGACGCGATCGCGCAGGCCGTGCGCATCATCGAGGTGGAGCTGAACGCGGTCACCGACAATCCGCTCGTGTTCCCCGATGCGGAGAACCCGCGCTTCATCGAGGACCAGGTGATCTCGGCCGGCCACTTCCACGG
The DNA here is from genome assembly GCA_937996755.1 of uncultured Pseudomonadota bacterium. GTDB lineage: Bacteria > Pseudomonadota > Gammaproteobacteria > Xanthomonadales > Ahniellaceae > CALKUS01. Next base: position 45,074 of record CALKUS010000156.1, read on the forward strand.
CATGCCGCTCGCGCTCGCGATGAGCTACCTGAAAGCGGCGATCCCCGTGCTGGCGAGCATCTCGGAGCGCCGCCTCAACAAGCTGCTCGATCCCGCGACGAACGACGGCCTGCCGCCGTTCCTGATCGGCAACGAGGACGGCACGGACTCCGGCTTCATGATCGTGCAGTACACCGCGGCCGCGATCGTGAACGACCTCGCGACGCGCGCGCACCCGGCGTCGGTCTACAACGTGCCGACGAGCGCAAACGCCGAAGACCACGTGTCGATGGGCGCGAACGAAGCGCGCCACGTGCTCGACATGTGCGGCGATCTTTCGCGCGTGCTCGCGCTGGAGCTGTACACCGCGGCGCAGGCGCTCGAGTACCGCCAGGACATGCTCAACGCCGCGCGCAACGTCGCGAAGCGCGGCGAAGCGGTGCTGCTCGGCTCGAAGGTGGGGAACGCGCCGTTGCCGGGCCAGCCGCAACGGACGCAGTTCGACGACGAGGTGCGCGCGCTCGGCGAAGCGCTCGCGTCGGCCGGCGAGTTCCACCCGGGCAAGGCCGTGCAGAAAGCGTTCGAGAAGATCCGCGCGCGCGTGGCGTTCATGCCGAAGGACCGTGCGATGGATGGCGACGTCGCGGCGATGTGCGAGCTCGTGGCGAGCGGCGAGTTGCTCAGGTAATCGTCATTCCCGCGAAGGCGGGAATCCATTGCGCTACCACGCGTTGTACGGGCGATGGATTCCCGCCTTCGCGGGAATGACGTCTAATGGGGCAAGCGCCACGCATCGCGCAGCCGCTCCAGCTCCGGCTGCGGCAACAGCACGAACACCGGCCTGCGCTCGGGCTGCAGCCACGCGAGCACGTGGCGCAGCCCCTTCTCGTCCATCGCCGTGCAGCCCGCGGTCGCTTCGTCGGGCGCCTTCCAGACGTGCGCGAAGATGCAGCTGCCGCCGCCCGGCATGCGCTTCGGGTTGTGCTCGATGACGAAGCCGACGACGTAGCGCTGGTCGCCGTCCGCATGCAGGTCGCGGCGCATCGGCTCGGTCGAGCCGCGCACGGCGTCGGCGCCCACGTCTTTCTCGTCGACGATCGTGTTGTAGAGCGGCGACGCGGGCACGTCGATGCACCAGTCGCCGGCGTCCATCGCCGCGAACGGCATGCGCGTGCGCAGCGAGTCGCCGTAGCCGAACGCCGTGCCGATCGCGAATGCGCCGGCCGGCGCCTTGCCGTCGCCCTCGCGCTTCTGTGGCCCGGGCTGCGCGTCGTGCAACCCGAGGCCCCACGCCGTGCCCGTGCGGCCGACCGTCACGTCGATGGCGCTACCGACCGTCCTCCAGCCGCCGCCGTCGCGCGCGTAGCGGCGCAGCGTGCCCGTGGTTGCGTTCCAGTCTGCGGTCGTGACGAGCACGAGCTGGTTTGCCTCCGCGATCGGCGACGACGCGGTTGTAGGGTGGGCAGCTTCGCTGCCCACGCGCATCACGTCCGCGTGGGCAGCGGAGCTGCCCACCCTACGAGCGGCGCCATCGTGCGCACACGAGGCCAGCAGGATCAGAAGCGCGCAGGCTGCGAGCCTCATGTATCGAGCATGTCCTGCACGCGCTCCGCATTGGAGTCGAGCTGCGCAAGCCGGCCTTTGCCCTCCTCGCACAGCAGCACGAAGATGAGGTCGAGCAGGTGGGTGAGCGCGGAGTGGTAGAGCAGCGGTTGCACGTGCGGGCGCTCGTCGTGCGCGGACACCAGCAGTGCGGCGTCGGCGTGTGCGCGCAGCGGGTTCGGCGTGTGGCGCGTCACCGAGACCACCTTGCCGCCGCGCTCGCGGAATTGCCGCGCGATGTGGCACAGCGACGCCTGCCGGCCGTGCTCGGAGAACACGATCAGCACGTCCTTCGCGTCGGCAGTCGATGTCGCCGCCGTCATGAGCACGGTGTCGAAGTGGTGCACGCACAGCACGCCGACGAGCGACAGGCGCATCGCGAACGCCCGCGCCGGGATGCCGTCGCCGCCGAGTCCGATCACGAACACGCGGCGCGCGCGCTCGATCGTGTCGGCGATCGCGTCCACGTTGCCCGGCGGGTTGATCAACCGCGTCTCTTCCTCGGCGCGCGCCTTCGCGCTCCACAGGCCCGCGGCGAGTGCCGAGTGCGGATCGTCGCGCGCAGGCGCGGCTTTCTCGGCGCGCGCCGCGCCGCTCTCGCGCGCGATCGCCTCGCCGATCGAATACTTCAGGTCGGGGTAGCCCTTGAAGCCGAGCTTCTGGCTGAACTTCACGACGCTCGACTGGCTGATGCCGAGCGCGTTCGCGAGCTGCTGCGAGGAATAGTCGCGCAGGAAGTGCGCGTTCTCGACGAGGTAGTCGGCGATGCGCCGCTCGATCGCCGACATCTGGTCGCGCTCGGCGCGTATGCGCAGCAGCGGCGACAGCTCGGCGTTCATGCAGCGAGGTCCGCCAGGCCGCGGATCGACTTGATGCCGAGGCCGGGCGAGTCGGGGATGGAGATCTCCGACTCGTTGAAGATCACGCCGCCTTCGACCGGATTGAACGTGCAGAGCGACGGACCGTCGAGGTCGACCTTCGTGATCACGTTCGCCTTCGCGACGGCGAGGTGCACGGCCGCCGCGACGCTGATCGAAGTCTCGACCATGCAGCCGATCATGCACTCCACCTGGTACAGCGCGCAGATGTCGGCGATCTGGATCGCCTTCGACAGGCCGCCCGTCTTCATCAGCTTGATGTTGACGATGTCGGCCGCGCGCATGCGGATCAGCTCGATCACCTCGGCCGGCCCGAACACGCTTTCGTCCGCCATGATCGGCGTGTGCACGCGGTCGGTGACGTACTTGAGTCCATCGAGGTCCTGTGCCTTCACCGGCTGCTCGACGAGCTCGAGGTGCACGCCGGCGTCCTCGAGCGTCTGCAGCGCGTACACCGCCTGCTTCGCGGTCCAGCCCTGGTTCGCGTCGAGGCGCAGCAGTGCGCGGCCGTCGACCGCGGCGTGGATCGCCTTCACGCGCTCGATGTCGACGCCGATGTCCTTGCCGATCTTGATCTTGAGCGTCTCGAAGCCGCGCTCCACCGCCGCGATCGAGTCGGCCACCATCTTCTCGATGTAGTCGACGCTGATCGTGATGTCGGTGGTGATCACGGGGTCGCCGCCGCCGAGCATCTTGTAGAGCGGCGCGCCGTAGAGCTGCGCCCAGAGGTCGTACACGGCGATCTCGACGGCCGCCTTCGCGCTCGAGTTCTTCTCGATCGCGTTCTGGATGAGCTGCGTGATGCGGTTGAGGTTCGCGACGTCCTGGCCGATCAGGCGCGGCGAGATGAACTTGCGGATCGCCTCGACGATCGAGCCGTGCGTGTCGCCCGTGATCACGGCCGTCGCGGGCGCCTCGCCGTAGCCGATGTGGCCGGTGTCCGTGTGGATCGAGACGACGATGTCCTCGACCGTGTCGACCGTGCGCAACGCCGTCTTGAACGGCGTCTTCAGCGGCACGCGCAACATGGCGAAGCGGATGTCGGTGATTTTCATCCTAGTTTTTCCCCGTCCGACGGATGCGCTGGATGGCGGTGATGCGGTCGACGTAGGGCACGCCGTCGCCCGCGAGCAACGTTTCGAGCGGCGTCACCGAAACGCCGTTGAGCTTCACGCGCTCGATCGCGCCGTCGGCGCTGCGCGCATTGAAGCCGGTCGTGTCGTGGATCACGTAGTGCAGGCCCTTGTCCTTGCCGATGACCATCATCACGTGGCCCGGGATGTACACGAGGTCGCCGGTGTCGAGCGCCTTCACGGCCTTGCGGCGCGCCTCGACGTCGCCGTCCGCGAACGCGACGCGGTCGAGCGCGGGGCTCGTCGCCTGGTCCGAGGTGTTGCGCGGCAGGACCACGCCGAAGCTGCGGTAGACCTCGGACACGAAGCCCGAGCAGTCGCGCGTGCCGTAATCGTGGCCCCAGCCGTAGCGCTCGCCGAGGAACTTGAACGACTGGCGCACGATGGCCGGGCGCTCGAGCGCGAGGTACTCCATGGCCACGTCTGCCGAGCGCGGGATGAGTGCCGGCGCGAAAGCGAGCGAGCCGTCGTCGTTGCGCACGGGCAGCACGACCACCCAGGCGTTGTACGGGTTCTGGCCGTTGACGGGCTCGTTCGCGGGCCAGTCCGTGCGCAGCGGCAGTCGCACGCCCATGTCGAGGCCGAGCTTCGAGACGCGTGGCTCCTCGCGCGTGTAGACGGTCTCGACATCCGCGCCCGTGACGATCACGGCGGGTTCGCGCCTGCCGTAGCCGAAGACGTCGTCGGGCGCGCCGATGGCCACGTCCTTCGCTTCGATCCACGCCACGTACAGCGGGCTGACCACGAACCACCAGCTGCCGTCGCGGCTGGCGTGCAGTACGCGGACCGGCGTGCCCGGGAACAGCGCGCTTTCCTGGAACCGGTCGATGTCGCGGTCGTCGCGGCTCGTGAAGACGCGCATGCGCGTGGGGAACGCGCGCACGCTGGCGCGGCGAACCACGAGGCCCGGACGCACGGTGGCTTCCGGGAAGATCGCGTCGCGGGCGAGCGAATCCACCAGCCTGCGGCGATCTTCGTCGCCCAACACCTCGCCGTCTTCGCGCCAGAGCGTGCGCTCCGGGAGCTGCGACAGCTCGTCCATGCGGCGCGCGACTTCTTCGGCGCGCATCGTGGGACCGATCCCGGCGACGTCGTTCACCGAAGGATCGAGCTCGAACAGCTTCGCGTTCTGCGCCGCGATCGCGGCGGCGTCGAGCTGCGGCTTGCGCGAGCGCAGCTGCTTCGCGACCCAGTAGTCGGGCGAGAGCTGCTCCATGGTCACGCCGGGCACGCCGCTCGGCGTGCCGCGCGCGAGCGCATCGCCCGCGAGCAGCGCGATGAGCAGGAGGACGGGAATGCGGATCGAATTCATGGCATCGGTACCGGTGCGAGCGCGCCCAGGATGCGCGCCATGGCGAGGCCCACGCCCGTGCCGAGCACGAGGCCGAGCATCGCGAGCAGCACGGCGATCGGCACGAGCACCTTGTCGTACGCCGCCGCGAGCACGGGCGCGGAGGCGGGACCACCGACCTGCGCGAGCGACGCGATGCCCGCGAGGTGCAGGTCGAAGCGAAACAGCTTTGCGCAGCCGGCGAGCATCAATGCGTGCAGCGCGAGCACGAGGAAGCCGGCCAGCACGAACATCGGCGCCTTGCCGAGGCCCGCGAAGCTCGACTGCGATGCGAGCACCGCGACGAGCAGCGCGAGCAGCGCGCTGGCGATCGCGCCGGGCGTGGCGCGCGCGAGCGGCGTGCGCGCGACGATCAGCCCGAGCACGGTTGCGAACAGCACGGTCCACGACGTGGTCGTGAAGTAGCCCGAGACGGGCATCGCGGCGGCGAG